>JABUST010000161.1 GCA_021442595.1 Lachnospiraceae bacterium
ACGGCACTGCTTCCACTCAGTTGACCATTAAGGAGGCTCCCGCGACTCCGGCTGAGCCGGAGAACCCCGCTGAGCCTGCCAATCCCACTCAGCCCACTAATCCTGCTGATTCTTCCGGCTCTCTCAATACCGGTGACTCAGCGCCCACAGGTCTGTGGATCACAGTGATGCTGGTATCCCTGGCTGCCATGGTGGCCCTGGTGCTGATAGCTCGAAAGAAGAAGGGCAAGCAGGAGAGATAAAGAAAAGAGCATAAACAACAAATTGAGCAGCTGCGGATTTTTTCCGCAGCTGCCCGTTTATTCTATGAAAGTTACCATTTTTCTATCCGCAGAGAAACAGCGTGAGAATTGCTTTCAGCAGATCTCACGCTGTTTCTCATATACTAAAGATTTTACAATCCGATATGTAGACATCGTATGTAATCACCTTATGTCGACAGCGTATGTAATTACCTTATGTCGACATCGCATGTAGTCACCTCATGTCAACGTGGCATGTAGTCACTCCATGTCGTCGTCGCGTGTCGTAACCGCATGTCATCACAATGTGGCGTCACAATGTGACGTCACCACGTGCCCTCATCAGGTGGTGGGAGCAGGGGTAGGGATTCCGAAGTTTCCGGAGACAGGAGCGATGAGAATGCGGCCGGTACCCCGGTAAACATTCACCAGACCTTCCCCGGAGGCGGCAGAGCCGATGAGGGTCTTGGTGGTTCTCTCCACGGTGAATTCCAGCGATCCTGACCAGGCGATGGCCATGCTGCCGTCCAGGCGTACTTCATCCCGCTCCAGATCCACCACGATAAGCTCCTCGGCGGGAACAGGGCTTTCCAGCACAGCAAAGCCGGCTCCTGTCAGGCAGGTGTTAAACAGACCTTCTCCACCCAGCAGAGCGGAGGAAAGATTGGTCCGGGCGGTCACCTGCATGTTCACGGAATCATCGCAGGCCAGGAACATACCGTCCTCAATGACCATGGTGCCGTTCCAACGGGCCAGATCTTCAAACAGAACGTAGCGGTAGGTGGGCTCTAACACCAGAATGCCGGCGCCTTCATAGCGGGGCTTAACGGCGGTCTCTCCGGTGACCTTGGAACCAATCATCTTTTTCATCAGATCTCCGGCGCCCTTGATGTTGGTGGCTACCCTCAGCTGCCCCAGCATCATCTGCATGGCGCCAGCCTGAAGAATAACACCTCCGTCATTATTGAGTACAGCTATCACCTGGCGCTTGTGCACATTCATCTTGGAAGCGTAATATGCATCTGCCGCCCGGCCGGGGGTGACGGAAATATCTTTTTCATATTCCAAAAGGGAGTAACGGCCCTTGCGGTCTACGATTTTATGGGCCTCAGTGGGCTGAAACAGATTTGTCTTGATCATGGGTATCCTCCTGAATGGATTTGTTGTCTAAATATAACTGTATTATAGCCTTACCGCGGGATAACCTCAATAGAGGATGGAGCAGCGCAAGATGAATCAGAAGCAGGCAGAGGACTTAGTCTGCGGATCACACGGATGGCTGAACACCGAAAGATTAGTTACAGGAAAGGCTACACAGGGACGAAGCCATAATTCTCTTAAGGATATCTTGAGCAATTATTTGCCCGATTTAGGTCTCGGAGAGGAAAAACAGAAAGTTTTTTGAATATCTATAACGGAATAATGGTATGATAGAAACGGTTTGATTCAAAGCGACAATGCTGACAATTACAGTTTCTTCCCATAATATTCGGAGAACCCATGCGGAAGTTATGGTGTAAGCATCCGCGGAGATGAGTTATAGTCATTGACAATAACGCAAGGAGGTGGACACATGCCTTATTCATTGGATGACAAGCTGGTGGTGGGAATTTCTTCCCGGGCTCTTTTTGACCTGGAGGCGGAAAACATGATTTTCGAGGAGCAGGGGGTGGAGGCTTATACCCGGTACCAGATTGAACATGAGAATGACATTCTGCAGCCGGGAACCGCTTTTCCTCTGGTGAAGGCCCTCCATAATCTGAAGGCCAACGGGAATGACATGACGGAAATTATCATCATGTCCCGAAACAGCCCGGAGACCTGCCTGCGAATCTTCAAATCCATTGAGTACTACGGATTGAACATCTCCCGGGCAGCGCTGGTGAGCGGCGCCGCCATCACCCCCTATCTGGAGCCTTTGAAGGTGGATCTGTTCTTATCTCCTCAGGAAGAAGATATTCAGGACGCCATCAACGCCAACATCGCAGCGGCTATCATCTGCCGGCAGCCGGAGGAGATTGATCCGGATAAGGAGATTTCCCAAATCAGGATCGCCTTCGATGGGGACGCAGTCATTTTCTCGGACGAGGCGGAAAAGATCTACCAGGCTGAGGGGCTGGAGGCCTTTGCAATACATGAAAGGGAGCTGGCGGGTACACCACTGCAGGCAGGCCCCTTTGCCAAGCTGCTGAAGACCATCTCCACGCTGCAGATGGCATTTCCCGCAGGGAAGGTGCCCATCCGCACGGCACTGGTGACTGCCAGGAATACTCCCGCCCATGAACGGGCCATACGTACTCTGCGGGCATGGAATGTCCATGTGGACGAGGCCTTTTTCCTGGGAGGCGTGGAAAAGACACAGATCCTCCGGGCCTTCGGCGCCCATATATTCTTTGACGATCAGGAGATCCATACGGAGCCGGCTTCCAAGGTTGTGCCTGCTGCCAGAGTGCCCTATAAAGATGATCTAAAATAGCTGTTCAGGGGGCTTTTAGTTTTCCCCCCCATTAAATTGATCTGTTTAGGTGAAATGTTGAAATTAGCGGTAAAAATGATGAGAATGGTATACGGGGCAGTCCCGAAAGCGTTGAAATATCAGGGCTTTCTGTTTACAATTGTAAGTTGAGATAGTTTTTACTAACTTTCAGATAAACCGCTGAATGAACAGAAATGTCTATGACAGACCTAAACGGGAAAATCATTCTTTGATAAAGTCAGATGGTTGGTATCCGGCTCGGAATGATTTGTCTGTGACTTTTTTCTCGAACTCTACAGATATACAGAGAGGAGAGCAGATTCAATGAAACGACACAGCAGAAGAATCGGAAAACGCCTTCTGGCATCCCTTCTGAGCGCACTCATGGTCCTTTCCATGCTGCCGGTAAATACATTGGCAGAGGAAATTGAGACTACCAGTGACATCGGACAATTGATGACCGATCTGGTTGTTGAAGGAGACGGACTGACACAGAACGAAGACGGAAGCTATAATGTCAGGGCAAAAGAACCTTATAATCTTAAGATGACTTTTGTGGAGAATGACAAGCTGGAATTTGACATGGATGAGTCCATCAGCTTTGAACTTCCAAAAGGAGTTGCTGCCCTATTTGCTTCAGGCTCAACGGATATTTACGTCAGCCTGGCCTCGGCAACGGTTTCTATTACCAATGATTATGTCGTTGATGTTGTTGATGACGTTAATGTGATTACGATTACCTGGAATAAGGACGACAAATATTTCCAGGATCTTGCTGCTGCTCACTACGTAAACTTTGTCTTTGATATGAACCTGGAGTTTGACGGAACCACGGATATAGTCACCTTTAACAGTGGCAAGGATATTATCTTTAATGTGGACACTTCCGGTAAAGTTATCGTAGAGAAGGCCATTTCCGGAATCGATCCTGCTAAACTCAGCGAAGAGCAGAAGAATGCGATGACCTTTGCTTTGATGCGGAAGGGAAAAGGCGAAAACGAAGACGATACAATCGTAGGGACCTTCTCCTATGCGCAGATGACGAATGGAAAGTTTGAATACTCTCCTCTGGAGCCCGGTGACTATTATGTGGTTGAAACCGGAAATCCAACTGTCCCCCTGTACTATCTGGATACTGCTAACTCCACTACAACTAAAGAAGGTACCCTTGAGCCCGCTGGGGAACTGACTCTGAGTCTGACCAATGTCTATGAGCCGGAGGTGGGTGACCTTAAAATCACTAAGGAAGTAGATTGGCAGTCGGTCACGGGAATGATTGCCGACCCCTTTGACAATGAAAAGAAAGAAAAGATTTCTTTCCGTATTTACAGTGCAGATACAGGATATGACGAGACCTTTAAGCTCAGTGATCCTGAGTTCGGCACCGGTGCGCTGTCCCTGACCGGTCTGAAGGTGGGAACCTATACCATTACCGAGACCGGTGACATTGCAGGGTATGATTGGACCTATAAGATCAATGATCAAGCAGCAGCCTCTCCCACCACTACGGTGGAGGTTACGAGCACTAAGACTGCTGAAACAAAATTTGATAATACGTATAAACCTCATCTGGGAACCCTGGTTGTGAAGAAGGAGGCCACAGGCGGTGCCACTGTACCTGACGAGACCACTTTTACGGTAACCTATCCGGATGGTACTACTACCACATCTTTTACCTACAGTCAAATGACAAGCGGCTCCTATACACTTTCTAATGTTCCTCTGGGAACCTACATAGTAGAGGAGAATGACGGTACCGGTAATGTGGATAATTACACCATGACCGTGTCCATATCAAACCAAGGTGAAGTCAAGCTGGAGGCCAAAGGGGACGAAAAAACCGCCACCATTACCAACAACTATACCCCGGTGGGAAATCTGGAAATAACGAAGGCTATCACCGGAGAGCTGCCAAATCCCCTGACCGCTGATCAGGAGGCACTGCTTAAAGCTATTAAGTTTACTGTATACCGTGTGGAGGGCACCAAGGAGACAAAGGTCGGAGATCCCATCACCTATGCAGATATTTTGGCAGGGCAGGGAATCATTCAGAACCTGCCCGTTGGAACATACAGAGTCAAAGAAACTTCTGCTGATATTCCCGGGTATACACTGACAGTTACTCCTTCCAGTAAAGAACAAGAGGTTAATGTTACAATAGGAGAGACAGCCACAGCAGCATTTTCCAATGATTATAAACACGACGAATTCAAGATTACCATTGATAAGACCATTACAGGTCTCTATGATGCTGCCACAATTCTCGGTACAGATTACAAAAATACTAAATTTGTCATTAAGAACAAGTCCGGAAAAGAAGTAGGAACCTTCACTCTGGAGCAGGTTTTGAATAATCAAGCCGTATATACCACGGATATTTATGCAGGTCCTTATACGGTGACCGAGGTCATGGACGGCATTAATATTCCCGGTGTCAGCCAGACTACGGAGGTAAAATCTTCAACCGTAAATGGTAACGAGCCGATAACAGGAACGCAAACCACATCTTCTCCTGAAAATCATAAACCTGCCACAGTATCCTTCACGAATGATTACTTCAACAAGGGTGTCTTGGACCTGAAAAAAACGGTCGTAGGTCTTCTTGAGCCTGAAGAGGCGAAGCTTCGTCAGGAACTGCTATTTACTATCTTTTCAGCTGACAACAATACTGCCGTGTTCCAGGGATTGAAACTAGCAGATTTATCTGATTTCATTCTTCCTGAAGGAAAGTATTACATTCAAGAGTCCAGTTCTCTGTTTGTCCGAGGCTACGATGACCCTAAGATTTCCAGCACAGTGAAAGTAACAAGCGAATCCGGGCAGGTTGCTACATATACCAAACCTGCCAGCTTCGACTCTGACAACATCTATACAGAAGAATTTACTGTTGTTAAGGGAGATAAGATTTCTGTTAGCTTTACGAATGATTACGGAAGAAACTATGGTCCAGGAAAAGTAAGTTATGATAAATACCCCAAATATATCAAAGGACTTCCCGGATGTGAAAATCAGGAAATTGAACTTATAAAGGGGAAGTATAAACAGGGGTCAAGTGAGACTGCTTTGGATCTTTTTGATTCCATCCGTTTCAGGGTAGAGATTTTTAGCGCAATAGATAACCAGTGGCATCTGTTTAATTATTATTCCATACAAGATATTCTGGATGGTAAATTGAAGCTTCTTGATGCAACCACGGAGGCTAATCCCAACGGAACATTCAGATACCGTATCAAAGAAGAAAACGGTGCAGTAGAAGGCTATGTGCTTCATGTAGGTTTCCTTTTGGGCGGCGATGCAACCGGTGTCACCCAGGAAACCTGGGACACCATTGAATTCAGCGCCACGGGAAAAGAAGAAATCAGATTCGAAGCACATAACGTTTACGGCAAGGTGGGAGACCTGACGATTAAGAAGACCATCACCGGTCTTCCGGATGATCTTGCAGCTCTATCAACAGCTAACAAAAAGAAAATTAAGTTTAAGCTGGAAGGTCCTTACGACTACGTTTATGAGTTTACCTACGCAGATTTTAAAGCAGATGGCACATTAACCATCGAGGATCTCCCCGTAGGCACCTACACCCTCACAGAGACCGGGCATTACACTCACACTCTCTACAACTGGTCCTTCTCATCGGAAGGCTTGACTGCTAAGACCGGGGTAAGATATGGCGGTACTGTGGACATTACAAGCGGAGAGACTTCTGACGCCGACATCACCAATACATATGAGCGGAAAATCGGTGATGTGACTGTTACCAAGGTGTTCGGAACTGATGGTGATGTGAAGGCTGAGGATCTCACTGAGGCCGAAAAAAAGGCCATGCTGTATGAGCTGGTTGAGACAGTCGATAACAAGGAGAAGATTGTGGCCTCCGCCACCTATGACCTGTTTACAGATGGAAAATACACCTTCAAGGATGTTCCCACAGGCACCTATACACTCCGGGAGACGCTGGGAGACATCATTAAGAACAATTATGAGGTCACCATTGTCTGCGAAGGTCCCGGAACTATTTCTCAGGATAAAACTACTTCCACTTTTACATTAAAAGATAAGGATAAACTGTCCTTTACCATCACCAACACCATGGAGAAGACCGGTGTTTTGGAGCTGAAGAAGACCTTTGACGGAGAGACTATTACGTATAACCAGAAGAAGGTCATAACCTTTACTGTGACAGGTCCTGAAGGCTATTCCAAGACCTTTACCATTGGGAAGGACTTTGCGCCGGTTGGGAAGGATAGTACGGAGTATGTATTGACTCTGAAAAATCTGGTCCCCGGAACCTACACAGTTACGGAGTCGGCGGATGCAACGGAGTTCAAACGTATCACCACTATTTCCGTCTCTGTGAATGGCGGAAGTACAAAGCAAGTTCAGGGAGCGGCAACGGGGAGTATTACAGTTGGCTTTAAAGCACCGGTGACCGTATCCTATAAGAATACTTACAGCACATATACCGACCTGAGAATCTATAAGAATATTGATTCCGGCATTCCGAATATGACCGACGGTCAGAAGGAAGCCATGGAGTTCAAGGTGACAGATGAAGAGGGTAATGTGAAGGGGACCTTTACCTACAAGGATATGCTGGATAATGACGGGGTTTATGTGCTTACGGAGATCCCTGTGGGAAAGTATACCGTCACGGAGACCTTAAAGGATCCCACCGGTATACTGTTCGCAGGCTATACCTGCGGGACTAAGTTCACCTGCGGAAAAGCCGGGGATACCAAACCTGCCTCCGGAACCGGCACCGTGGCTGCCTTTACCACTGTAAATGGAGAATATGAGGTTATGTTTACCAACACCTTCACTCCTGTTACTCCTCTCAAGGTGGTGAAGTCGGTAGCCAATAACGGCAAGCCTAATGGCTGGTTCATGAATGGAAACCTGAAGTATCCTGTCTGGCAGTTTACTCTCACCATCACTGACCTGACCCCGGCCACTACAGTGGACGGTTCTACCACCATGACGGATGTTTTCGATGCTGCTTATGACTGGTTCCGTCTGGCCACTGATAGGGAAGTGGAGGCAGCCGATCTGGGACTTACGGCATATAAAATGGAATCTGCCGTCGCCGGAAAGAGCGCTCCTAATGCGGTGTTTGACGAGGACACCATGTCCATCAAAATCACCGAAGTTACGGAGGATACTGCAAGCTCCTGCATGTTCATTTACTTCCTGACGGTCAAGGATGAAGTCATCCTGATGCAGATGAACACCTTAGACGAAACCCCGGCCACCCGTAGGGATCTGAGCGGAAAGGACTATCATTTTAATAACGTTGTGGAATATCAGCCCAGACCCTGGGATCCTGCTCTGGTGAAGACCAACGCAGATTACTACTATGAGTTTACTGCAGTTGATAAGGAAGTCACTAATGTCAGCAATGGAAAGCTGGTAATGAAGGATGGAAATAAAGAGTATGACACCGACAGGGCTGATTATACCATCGTTCTCAATAAGGAAGGAATTTCCATCGGAAACCGGTCTTACATTACGGCCACGGATACCTTCTCCGACAACCAGACGGTGCTGCTGAGTACTATCGTTACGGTTCCCAGTGAGGGCGTCAGTTACGTGGTGGACAACGATGCCCATACCATTACCTTTACCATTCCCAACAACACACCGGTTGTAGTCACTTATCAAGCTTGGGTAAACGGCGACTACGCCGGAAACGCGGAGCTGAAAAACGATGTTGAGCTTGCAGGTTTCGTGGATGGTGTGGATGTTACGGCTCGCCGAAGAATGGCTGCTACCGGCGGAGGTGCGCTGTACTCACTCACTCTAATCAAGGTCAATCGGTACAATCATGCCGAGCATCTGGCCGATGCGGAATTTGATCTGTATGATGAACAGGGTCAGCTGCAGGCACATTTCAAAACCGCAGCAAACGGACAACTGGAGATATCCCGTTGGGTCGGAAACGATACGTCTTTCAAAATCAATAAAGACTATTACCTGGTGGAGACTAAGGCTCCCGCCGGCTGTTATGCTCCGGACGGTACGGAATACTGGTTCCGGTTCAGTGATAATCCGGAAGACATCGGCAGTCGCATCCCGTCCAACGGACATATTGTGACCATACTGAACAATGGCGCTGAGGTCATCTTCAATAATGAACCTGCCGAGATCAATCTGGAAGTCACCAAGTTCATGGATAACTGGGATCTTGTGACGGATAGCTTTGACTTCCTGCTAAAGGCTGTGGGAGACGCCCCCATGCCCGCCCCGGGAGGAGAGTACGCCAACGCCACTATGGATGAGCCCACCGCTGTATTCGGAGTGATCCGTTTTAAAGAGCCCGGCCTTTATGCCTATACGATACAGGAAGTAACGGATCCTGCCGGAAGAAACCCCTGCATCACTTATAATACCCGGGCCTGTTCCGTGCTTGTGGAGGTTACCGGGGATGATAACGGAATCCTTGCCATCACAATCACATACGAAGGTGAGGAGTCTCTGACCATCGCTAACGAATATCCCGTGATCGACATCACTTTCATCAAGGAGTGGGACGATGATGACGACCGTGAGCTTTTAAGAGATGCTTACGGAGTCACCCTGTACATGAAGACGTCGGCCATGTCTGACTCTGCCCCTGTGGGTTCGGAGGTCCTGCTGGACAAGGACACCCTGACCTACACATGGGCAGATCTGCCCAAGTATTTTGAGGGTCAGGAGATTCTGTACACGGTGGAGGAGACCACGGTGCCCGTCGGATATACCCCGGAAATCACTGGCTCCATGAGTGTCGGGTATGTCATTGAGAACGTTCATGAGATTGAGACAGTGGAGATTCCCGTCACTAAATTCTGGGAAGATGATGAAAATGCAGCGGGAAGGCGCCCGACGGCAATCACACTGAACATCTATCAGGACGGAAGCACTGTTCCTTACCGGACGGTGGACATCGCCGGCAGTAAGAACGGTGCCACCTGGAGCTATGTTTTCAGAAACCTTCCCAAGTACAGCTCCGGAACCACTCCCATCGTATACACCATCGGTGAAGAGAACATTTCTTACTACTATCCTGAAATCAAGGGTTATGAGATCACCAACACCTATATTCCCACTGTTGAGACCGTATCCATTCGGAAGGTGGATGAAAACGGTAAGGATCTGGGCGGCGCGGTGCTGCAGGTGAATGTCAAGGGTAATCCTACACCCGTTGTCACCTGGAACTCCGGCGAAGGAGTGAAACAGCTGGAGCTGCTTCCGGGAGACTATGTGCTCAGTGAGATCTCTGTACCCGACGGGTATGTGAAGGCAGAGGATATTGCATTCACTATCGTCGTCGAGGATGGTCATCCTGTGGTTTATGCAGACGGCGCTGCTGTCTCTGAGGTGGTCATGGTGGATAAGGAAACCAGGGTCTCCATCAGCAAGCAGGATATTACGAGCGGCAAGGAGATCGGAGGAGCCCGGCTGCAGATTCGGGATAAGAACGGAAAGATCGTAGAGGAATGGATATCCGAAGAAGGTAAGAGCCATCTGATCAACGCAAAGCTTCTGGCAGGGGAGACCTACACCCTGGTGGAGACTCAGGCCCCTGAAGGATATGAGGCGGCAGAGTCCATTAAGTTTACGGTAAATGCAGACGGAACGGTCACCACGGTGGTCATGAAGGATGCGCCTGTCAAGGGACCCAATACCGGAGATCACAATAGCAGTGCTCTGTGGATCTCTCTGATGGCATTGTCCACAGCGTGTATCCTGGTCACCATATTCCAAAAGAGAAGAAGAAAAACACAGTAATCTCTGCCGGAAAGAACCTGTTTTGCAAGAAGTAATTAAGTACCTATCGGCCCGGGGTGATCCGGGCCGATTTTTCTGAAGAGAATTTAGATGAAGTTATCTTGGAATGTTCATTTTATTAATGCTTATCATTCTGCTTTTTTTTCAGCGTAAATAGTTTGACCTTAAGAGCAATCTGTGTTATTCTGTTTCGGTAAGTAAGAATCTCTTTACTTGGTCAGGGCAAAACCATCGCGAGGTGGCGACGCAAAGCTAAAGGGACTGCCGCAGGGTAGTTAGCCAGTTGCCGATGAATTACTATGTTCATCGGTTTTTTTTTATTAGACAGAGAATAGGTGGGCACACAAAATGGAAAACGAATTTCGGAGAATGAGCCGTAAGGATCTGGTTCAGATCATCTCGCAGCTTCGGGAGAAAAATGAATCTCTGGAGGATCAGCTGGATGCAGTGAAGGAACAGCTGGAGGACAAACGTCTTCACATGGAGAATGTGGGTTCTATCGCGGAGGCTGTTCTGTCTATTAATGGCGTTTTGGAAGCCGCTCAGGCAGCAGCAGACCAGTATCTGGAGGAAGTCCATGCTATGAATGCCAGCTCTGAGAAGAAGGCAGAGGACATTGTGAACAATGCCCAGCGTCAGGCAGAGGACATTGTGGACAAAGCCCAACATCAGGCAGATACCGTAATCCGAAAGGCAGAGGAAGAAGCCGGCAGGACCAAGGTTCAGACCGAAAAGGAATGCGCCGATCTTCGCCGCCAGACGGAAGTCTACTGCAGCAACGTGCAGGGTAAGATTATGCAGGTGCTGAAGGAGCATGAGGAGCTGAAGACGCTGATCACCAGCTTCGGGAAGACCATGAAGAACTGAAGACATTGTATTATTGAAATAGACAAACACAAAGGAGCAGGATGCCTTGGCATCCTGCTCCTTTGCTATGTGGTACAGCATTAAGTATGGGCGGGTAAATCCGGTCTAATTTCCTGTTATCCATGAGAGGCATTTGATGAGGAGTATAAGGGAAAATTTATCTTCAGACCACAGGTCAGAATACTTGAACAGGTAACATGTGTACTTCGTTTCTGGCTGCCGTTATGGTTACTGTGAGCCGATTTGTGGTGATAGGGTTGGAAAAGGAAACGATGCGGCGGTAACCGATGGTGGTGCCTTCATGGATGGTCATGTCCGATCCGTTTTGGCTGTGCACTTGAATTCGGAAACCTTCCACACGCTGTCCCCGGGAAATGTCCTCTGAAAGAACCACATATCGGAAGGTGATGGCCTCGGGGAAAGAAAGAGTGAGACTCAGCTGCGTAGGTGAGAGAGCGGTCTGATGAATATCAACCCGGGGCGTTATCCCATGGTTTGATTCAGCAGAATTCAGCAGCTCATCAGGTAGATCGGAAGTAGGTACAGATGGGAAAAAGGGAGGGAGCTCAGGATCCATGATATTTCCTGTGGTCAGCTCTTTGTCAAAAGCCTCCCGGATCCTTTGTCCAAGCTCCTTCAGCCGGTCAACATCGGCAGGATCGAAGAGGCCGTTTGGCATGGGAGGAATGTTCAGGTTGAAACAGCCGTTGCCTCCCAGGGTGCGCAGATAGGTGTCAAAGAGCCGCTCCACAGAGTGAAGTGATTCCTCCGGGTGATAAAACCAGCCGGGACGGATAGACATGTCTGTTTCCGGAGGGCAGAAGACCAGGCCTTTGGAATAGAGGATGGTGGAAAGGGCCCCGGGGTCGGGAGCTGTGTTGTATATGCCTTCCAGGGTACCCTTTATGGGACCGGGACCGGTCTGTACCGTGGCAAGAGAACAAAGCTCCGAGGGGACCACGGCCCATTCTGCGTGGCGGGACTTGCCGGCTTCATTTCCTACCCAGCGCACATCCGGACCTTTATCATGAAAGATGACGGCTTCGGGCTGATACTTCCGGACCAGGTCAATGTACCTTTGAAAGTCATATTCCTGTTTTTTGCCGTTGGGACCTTCACCGCAGGCGCCGTCGAACCAGACACAGAAAATGTCTCCGTAACCGGTGAGCAGCTCTGTCAGCTGGTCACAATAGTAATCGTTGTAAGCCGGTGTGCCGTAAAGCTTAGAGTTTCTGTCCCAGGGGGAGAGGTAGAAGCCGAATTTCAGACCGTGGCGGCGGCAGGCCTCGGATGCCTCTTTGACTACATCCAGCCCGGGGATGGGACAGTTCTTCACAGAGTGCTCTGTGTAGGCGGAGGGCCAGAGACAGAAGCCGTCATGGTGTTTGGCAGTGAGGATCATACCCTTCATGCCGGCAGAGAGGATGGCTTCGCACCAGGAATCGCAGTCCAGCTCATGAGGAACGAAGGATCCGGGGTCCTCCGTTCCGTCTCCCCATTCCAAGCCTGTGTAGGTGTTGGGGCCAAAGTGCACAAAGGCGTAGAAGCCCAGGGCGTACCAGTTCAGCTGTCTTTCTGTGGGGCGGACCCGGGATGCCTCCTCCAGAAAACGGGAGAAGGAGGTCTCAGACCGGTATGAGGGGCTCTCAGCATGGCATGAGGAGCGATCAATTCGATAGGGGGAGCTATCGTTGTGTTCTTGCAGGTTGCTCATGATATTCCTTTCTCATATGGACCGGATTCGCAACAGGGCCGGTGGAATTGTTGTTCTTTGAGGTTCCGGATGCAGTTTTATTGTGGGCTATTATGCAGGAGGTCCATAAAGAGGTGTGAAAATTTTAGCATTTTAGTATAAAAAAATATAGGAAAATCTTCCCGAGGAGAGTAAAATTTCTCTATTGTACCCAAAGTACATCTATCGCTAATTTAGATAAGGAGAGACTTGTTTTGGATAAGTTGATGCTGGGTAACGAAGCCATCGCCCGGGGGTTGTATGAAGCCGGGGTCAAGGTGGTATCCTCCTACCCCGGAACTCCTTCTACGGAGATCACGGAGTACGCTGCCGCTTATGATGAGATATACTGCGAGTGGGCCCCCAATGAGAAAGTCGCCACGGAGGTCGCCTTCGGAGCATCCCTGCGGGGTGTGAGAAGCGCATGCGCCATGAAGCATGTGGGATTGAATGTTGCAGCGGATCCTTTGTTTACGCTGTCTTATACAGGGGTGAACGGCGGTCTGGTCATGTTCGTGGCTGATGACCCGGCTATGCATTCCAGTCAGAATGAGCAGGATTCACGCCACTATGCCATTGCCGCTAAGGTGCCCATGCTGGAGCCTGCGGATTCTGCCGAGGCCAAGGAATTTGTTAAGAAGGCCTATGAGCTCTCCGAGGAATATGATACGCCCGTCATCCTGCGCATGTGTACCCGCATCGCCCATGCCCAGTGTAAGGTTACTCTGGAGGAGAGAACGGAGAAGGAGCTTCCTCCCTATGAAAAGCAGCCTCAAAAATTCATTATGGCTCCAGCCAATGCCATCCGCCGTCATCCCTTTGTGGAGGAAAGAACGGCTAAACTGAAGGCTTTGGGTGAGGTGACGGAGCTGAACAAGGTGGAGATGAACTCTTCTGAAATGGGTATCATCTGCTCCGGCACCGTTTATCAGTATGTAAAGGAAGTTTTCGGCGACACGGTGAGCGTGCTGAAGCTGGGACTTATCAATCCTCTTCCCGAGAAGCTTTTCAGAGACTTTGCTTCTCAGGTCAAAAAGCTGTATGTCATCGAGGAGCTGGACGGAATTCTGGAGACCCATCTGAATACTCTGGGTATCCCCTGTGTGGGTAAAGAAATGTTCTCCCCCATGGGTGAGTACAACCAGGCTACCATTCGGGCAGCCTTCGGCATGGAGAAGCCCGTTACCGTCACTGCTGACAGTCCCATTCCTGTCCGTCCTCCCATTATGTGCGCAGGATGTCCTCACAGAGGACTGTTCTATGTTCTGTCCAAGAACAAGATCACTACCCTGGGTGACATCGGATGCTACACTCTGGGAAGCGCAGCACCTTTGAATGCGCTGGATTCCACCCTCTGCATGGGCGCTTCTATCTCCGGTATCCACGGCTTCAACAAGGCCGGCGGCGCCGAGAGCGAGAAAAAGACAGTGTGCGTCATCGGTGATTCCACCTTTATGCATTCCGGTATGACCGGTCTGGTGAATGTGGCTTACAATGCCTCCAACTCCACGGTAATCATCCTGGACAACTCCATTACCGGTATGACCGGCCACCAGCAGAATCCCACTACAGGCTACAACATTAAGGGAGATCCCGCCGCAAAGGTGGACCTGGAGGCTCTGTGCCATGCCATCGGCATTTCCAGAGTCCGGGTGGTGGATCCCTATGACCTGAAGCAGTGCGAGACTGTCATTAAGGAAGAAATGGCTGCTCCGGAGCCCTCTGTGATCATCTCCCGCAGACCCTGCGTGCTGCTGAAGCATGTGAAGGCAAAGCCTCCCATCGAGGTGGACGGAGGCAAGTGCGTGGGCTGCAGGATGTGCATGAAGCTTGGCTGCCCGGCCATCAGCATGAAGAAGGGTATTGCCCGCATCGATGCCACACTGTGCGTTGGCTGCGGCATCTGCACCCAGATGTGCAGGACCGGCGCCATGTCGGAGGACAGATAACATGGAAACAAAAAATATTATGATTGTAGGCGTTGGCGGACAAGGCAGTCTGCTGGCCAGCAAGCTTTTGGGAGCTGTGCTTCTGGAGGAAGGCTACGATGTAAAAGTCAGTGAAGTCCACGGCATGAGCCAGCGAGGCGGCAGCGTAGTAACCTACGTGCGCTTCGGCGATAAGGTCTACTCTCCCGTTATTACGGAAGGGGAGGCAGACTTCATCGTTTCCTTTGAAAGGCTTGAGGCTGCCCGTCATGCAGCCTGCCTGAAGCAGGGCGGTACCATTGTGGTCAACTCTCAGACCATCGATCCCATGCCCGTTATTATCGGCGCAGCTGAGTATCCTATGAATGTGCTGGAGGAGCTGAAGGCAAAGGGTGTCCATGTGGACGAAGTGGACGCGCTGACCCTGGCTCTCATTGCCGGCAATGCCAAGGCCACCAACATCGTCCTCATGGGTCGGCTGGCTCATTACTTTGATATTCCCTACGAGAAGTGGACCGCAGCCATCGCCAAGGTGGTGAAGCCTGCCTTCCTGGATATGAACATCAAGGCTTTTGACCTGGGATATAAGGCATAAATTCTGCCTGAGTTCCATGGGTAATTCCAAGGGCAGCCTTTCCTGCCTGCGGCACCGGAATTGATAACTGATCTCAAGGCCTATGGCACAGATAATGATAACTGACCTCAAGGCCTATGGCACCGGTTCCGACAAATAAACATCATATTCACAGCGCCGGAGCCACCAAAGACCTGCCTAAAAGCAAGAAAGAGTGAACAACATGAGCAAGTATTATCAGCAGGACATCGAGACCGCTTCCAGAGAAGAGATCCTCGCCATCCAAAATGAAAAGATCGCCAAACAGGTGAAACGCGTATACGAGAACGTACCCTATTACCGTGACCTGATGGATAAGAAGGGTGTGAAGCCCGAGGACATTCATTCTGTGGAGGACATTCAGAAGCTGCCCTTCCTGACTAAGTCCGACCTTCGTGAGGCTTATCCCTACGGTCTTCTGGGCTGCGATCTGAAGGATTGTGTGCGCATCCAGTCCACCTCCGGCACCACCGGCAAGCGTGTTGTTGCTTTTTATACCCAAAGTGATGTGGATCTCTGGGAGGAGTGCTGCGCCCGGGCCATCGTGGCTGCAGGCGGTTCCAACGAGGATGTTTGCCAGGTCTGCTACGGCTACGGTCTTTTCACCGGCGGCCCCGGTCTGAACGGAGGTTCCCATAAGGTGGGCTGTCTGACTCTGCCCATGTCCTCCGGAAATACTGAGCGCCAGATCCAGTTCATGATGGACCTGGGCTCCACCATTATCTGCTGCACCCCCTCCTATGCTGCCTACATCGGTGAGACTCTGGCTGCCATGGGCTACAAGCCTGAGGACAATAAGCTGAAGGCAGGTATCTTCGGCGCAGAGCCCTGGACCGAGGAAATGCGCCAGAGCATTCAGAAGAGCCTGGGCATCAAGGCCTATGACATCTACGGACTTACGGAGATCAGCGGCCCCGGCGTGGCCTTCGAGTGCGAGGCTCAGACCGGTATGCATATCAATGAAGACCATTTCTATGCAGAGGTCATTAACCCGGAGACGGGAGAGGTACTGCCGGAGGGTGAAAAGGGTGAGCTGGTGTTCACCTGCCTGGATAAGGTGGGCTTCCCCATGCTTCGCTACAGAACCAGAGACATCTGTGTGCTGACCCGGGAGAAGTGCTCCTGCGGACGCACCCATGTCAAGATGACCAAGCCCATGGGACGCAGCGATGACATGCTGATCATCCGCGGTGTCAATGTGTTCCCCAGCCAGATCGAGACTGTTCTGCTGAATGAGGGTTATACTCCCAACTACCAGATACTGGTGGACCGGGTCAATAACTCCGATACTCTGGACATTAATGTGGAGCTGGCTCCAGAGCAGTTCACCGATAAGATCCGTGACATCCAGGCCCGTGAGAAGGCTCTGGAAGGCGCTATGCGCAGCATGCTGGGCATTGGTCCCAAGATCCACCTGCTGGCTCCCGGTTCCGTTGTCCGCAGTGAAGGAAAAGCTGTCCGCGTGATTGACAAGCGCAAGCTTCACGACTAATATCAGAGCAGAGACTTATGGATCTTTAGGAGGTACGAAACATGGCTATCCGTCAATTATCCGTTTTTGTAGAAAATAAGCCCGGTGCTCTGGTGGACATCGTCGCCGCACTGGCCCAGGCCAAGATCGATATTCGGGCCATGAGCGTGGCAGATACCAATGACTTTGGTATTCTGCGCCTCATCGTGTCCGATGTGGAGGCAACTAAGGAAGTGCTCAGCGCCGGATATCTGTACAATGTCACCGATGTGGTGGCTGTGGAGATGAAGGATGAAAGCGGCGCCCTTTCCGGCATCCTGAATGTGCTGGGAGCTGCTCAGATCAATCTGGAGTACATGTACGCTTTCACCGCACCCACCGCTCACGGCGCTTACGTGGTGCTGCGGGTGGCAGACAACGAAGCTGCCCAGGAGGCTCTCACTGCCGCAGGCTTTGTGCTTCTGTCCGATAATGACGCAAAAGTCTTCTGATGGAAGCGATGCCGTCATCCGGTATGATTGCGCTTTTTTCTCTGATAAGTTATTTTGTTGAGAAATACCGCTGCTCATGCTATAATGAACAGCGGTATATTTTAGCCTAAGGGCTGTTTTATAGGAGGATTTTATCATGCTCGTTTCTGCAAAAGAAATGCTTCAGGCTGCTGTTAAGGGCCACTACGCCATCGGAGCCTTCAACCTGAATAATCTTGAGTGGACCAAGGCTGTTCTGGCAGCTGCTCAGGAGTGCAATTCCCCCGTCATCGTGCAGGTATCCGAGGGTGCCGGCAAGTATATGTGCGGTTACAAGAATGTAGTGGATATGGTCAAAAACGTTATGGAGTTCCAGAATATCACGGTACCTGTGTGCCTGCATCTGGACCACGGTTCATACGAGGGAGCCAAGGCCTGCATCGAGGCAGGTTTCTCCTCCATCATGTTCGACGGATCTCATTTCCCCATCGAAGAGAACATTACCAAGACCAAAGAGCTGGCTGAGCTGTGCGCTGCAAAGGGCATTTCTCTGGAGGCTGAGGTCGGCGCCATCGGCGGCGAGGAAGACGGTGTCGTGGGCGGCGGCGAGTGCGCCGATCCTGAGGAGTGCAAGACCATTGCC
>JABUST010000103.1 GCA_021442595.1 Lachnospiraceae bacterium
TCAGCAGTTTGCACCCCAGGAGCCTCAGACCTTTGTTCCCCAGGTACCTCAGCAGTTTGTGCCCCAGCAGCCTCAGTTCCGGCCCCAGGCACCCCAGAATGTCAATCCCTACTCTGCTAACAGGGATTCCTTCCAGCAGAGTCAGCAGGCTGTGTACGGACAGAATCAGTCTCAGGCCCAGTATGGCCCCAACGGCTATCAGCAAGCTCCTTATCAGGGTTATCCTCAATATCAGCAGCCCCAAAACAGCGGCCTTGATACTGCTGCTCTGATCTGCGGTATTGCAGCGGCAGTGCTTGGTTTCTTCGGCCTGCTGGCCCTGCTTGGCATTGCAGCCGGTGTTGCAGCCATCATTCTGGCTATCAAAGCAGGTAAGCAGACCTTTAACGGAAAAATGTCCGGAATGGCTCTGGCCGGACTCATCTGCGGTATCTGCGGCATTGCTTTCGGAATTCCCACCGCAGCCTGCGCTCTGTGCACCTGCGCTGTGGCCAAGAGTGGTGTGAATGATCTGATGGGCTTGATGGAAGATCTGTATTGATCGTGTATGAAAGAATAATGAAACCCGGCGGAAAGTGATTTGATCTTCGCTTCCCGCCGGGTTTTGTTTTCGATAGAGTATTTATATGTAAGTCGGAATGACAGGATTTGAACCTGCGGCCTCTGCGTCCCGAACGCAGCGCTCTACCAAACTGAGCCACATTCCGATGCTTGGACAGAAGTCTCTGACACAGGGTCTGTCCGAAGCCTATTCATTATAAACAGGGGTCTCCGGTTTGTCAACCAAAGGGACCTGTTCATCTCCGCATATTCTGAGGATATGTGGAAAACATACCGGGTGTTAATCCATATCCTGATCCAGAGCCTCCAGGCCCTTCTTTGCCTCCGGGCGGGAATCGCCGTGCTTCACAAAGAGCATGGTCACAAAGGCGATAGCCACAAACACGAAAGCATAGGGGAACAGCACGGTCATGCCCAGCTTGTCCATAAGGAAGCCGGACACGATGGGTGTAGCCACCTGGGCGGCCATGGAAGCGGTGTAGTAAAAACCGGTATATTTACCCACATCCGCGCCGGAGCACATTTCCACCACCATGGGGAAGGAATTTACATTGATGGTGGCCCAGCCGATGCCTGCCAGAGCAAAGAGCACATTCATGACCATAGTGGAGCCCTCTGCCCGCATAAAGCCGGCACCCAGGAAAGCAATCGCCAGGATGACGATGCCCCCCAGGATGGTTTTCTTGCGCCCCAGCTTGGAGGCAATGATGCCCACGGGAAGGTAGGACACAATGGCAGCGCCCTGAGCGATGATCAGGGTAAGATTATAATCCTTGTGCAGGATGGTGGTGGCATAGACGCTGTATTTGGAGGTGACGGCATTGTAACCGAAGAACCACAGCACGATGGAGATCAATATGAAGATCAGAGATTTTCTCTCCTCCCCGGACAGGCGGCGGTCACCGGAGGAAGCGGCGTCATCGTCGGCATCTTCTTTAATGCCGAAGCGGGCGCTTTCTTCATGCATTTCCTTCACGAACCGGGGTTCCCGGACTGTGAGGAGGAAGAGGACCAGAGCCAGTATCATGATGCCGCAGATGACACCGTAATAGGTGGTGAAGCTCATCATGGAGTTCTTGACAGCGCTGGTGCCGAAGATCATGCCCAGGGCCAGGACGCTGATGCCGCCGGCGGTGCCCATGAGGTTGATGATGGCGTTGGCCTTGGAGCGCAGGGGCTTTATGGTGACATCAGGCATGAGGGCCACGGCGGGGGAGCGGAAGGTGGCCATGGACACCAGCACCAGCATCAAAATGATGATAAACAGGATGAGGCCGGCGGGGGATGCCTGGGTGATGGCGCCGGCAGCTCCCTGGCGGGCAGGCACTACATAATTAGTGTAATCCGGATTCGTAGAGGTCTTGCCGGAGGCGTCCGTGAGGGTGGAACGGATAGCCTTGAATTCTTCTTCGGTGTACAGCTCGGACAGGACGAAGCTGTCCCCGTCAGGGGTCATAAGGGTCTCCCGGGACTGATCCCGGTAGATGGTCTCCAAAGCATCCTCGTCATCAATGGCAGAGATATCCTTCAGCTTGGAGAGCTGTCCGGCATCCACGAAAGCCAATGCCAGATATGCCACCACGGCACAGACGGTGCCGATGACGATGAAGGGAGTGCGGCGGCCGAAACGGCTGCGGCAGCGGTCGGAGATGGAGCCGAACAGGGGCAGCATGAAGAGGGCCAGAATGTTGTCCAGAGCCATGATGAAGCCGGACCAGGTCTGGCTCATGCCGAAGCGGTTGGTCAGAATGAGGGGAATGGTATTGTCATAGGACTGCCAGAAGAGGCAGATCAGAAAGAAAGCAAAGCCCACACACAGGGTGCGTTTGTAGTTCAGCTTCATGGGGAACTCCTCCATAAATGAGTAGATTCGTCGGCAGGGTTGATCCTTCTGTAATTTCCATTTGCTATTTTACAGGATATAAGGGGAATATACAACGAACAGGAAGAGGGTTATAATGAAAGCTCACAAAACCTATGCAATGCATATCTTATGCAATGTAAAACCTATGCAATCCATATCCTATGCATTACATGTATCCCGGGAGGGAAACGACCTTGTGAAGAATCCTCTTCTGAGAGGACCTTCGGAGTGGGTTTTCAGTATGAAAAACCCTTTTCAAGGGCCCTCTATCGGAAAGATATATATAAAGGAATGTAGACCATGGCAAACAAAATCCTGAAAAATACCTGGAGACTTGCGGCCCTTACAGCCTATGTGCTGGCTCCCGGCATCCGAAAGAAAGAGCAGGCGGAGCCTTTTCTGAACCGAAGCTTTGCCCACAGAGGACTTCATACGGTGGATATGTCTGTGCCGGAAAATACTCTGGCGGCCTTTGAAGAGGCCTGCAGGGCAGGCTACGGCATGGAGCTGGATGTGCAGCTGAGCAAGGACGGGCAGGTGGTGGTGTTCCACGATGATGACCTGTACCGTGTATGCGGGGTGAATGCACGTGTGGATTCCATGACATATGAGGAGCTTAAGCAGCTTTCTGTCTGCGGCTCAGAGGAGAAGATCCCCCTGTTTTCTCAGGTGCTGGAGCTGGTGAATGCCCGTCAGCCCCTGATCGTGGAATTAAAGACTACGCCCCGCCGGAAAGAACTGTGCGAAAAGACCTATGAACTGCTTCGAAATTATCCGGGTGAGTACTGCATTGAAAGCTTTGATTCCTTCATGGTGAGGTGGTTCAGGATCCATGCCTCTGAAGTGTTCAGAGGACAGCTTTCCTCCCGGGATCTGGGACCTTCTTCATCCACCCTGATCAAGGTGCTGAAGTTTATGGTCCGCAACTGCATGATGAACTTCCTGTGCCGCCCCCAGTTCATTGCCTATGAGATCGGAGACTATCCCTTTCCCGTGCAGCTGGTCCACATGATGGGGGCCGTGAAGGTGGGCTGGACCGGCAGACAGCCGGGCTGTGAAGAGGGGCTGGATGCAGTGATCTTTGAGTATTACAGACCCGAGACGAGGATCCGCTGATGCTCCCCTATCTGGATCTTGGTTTTCGGCAGCTTCCCATGTACGGCCTCATGTCCGCCCTGGGGATCCTGGTGGCAGGACTCTTTGCCTACAGAGCCGCGGAGCAGTACGGAGTGCGTTCCGTGCTTCCCGTACAGACTATGCGGCCTGTGCGGCCTGAGCTGCCTTTGTGCCTCGGACAGCAAATGCAGCCCGTGGATATGGTGGAGGTATTGGGCATCGGCGCCATCGGCGCCTTCATAGGGATGCATCTGCTCTATGCTCTGGTGCAATTCCCTCATTGGAAGGAATTGAGCCTTTGGGAGATCTTCGGGGGCTCTGTGTTTTACGGAGGACTCCTGGGCGGGCTGGGTCTGGGATGGCTTTGGGTCCGCATAAGAAAATATCCGGCGGGTCCCATGGCGGACATTGCCGCCTGTGCCATTCCTTTGTTTCACGCCTTCGGAAGGGTGGGATGCTTCTTTGCCGGCTGCTGCTACGGAATTCCTTTCTCCCATGGCTTTGTGATGCATGACTCCCTGAATCCGGTGGGGGATGGAGTGGCCCGTTTCCCGGTGCAGCTCCTGGAAGCGCTTTTGCTGCTGATCCTGTTTCTGGTTCTGAATGGGATCAGAAAAAAACGGCTTTCCCTCCTGAAGGAGGAAGGAGCAGCGACGGAGCAAAAACGGAAACCAAACCGGAGGGAGGGGAGCCTTCTTCCGCTGTACCTCCTGTCCTACGCTGTCATTCGCTTCGGAGATGAGTTTCTACGGGGAGACACGTACCGGGGCATCTGGCTGTTTTTTTCTACATCCCAGTGGATATCTGTTTTCATTCTGGCGGGGATTGCGATATACTACACAGCAGCGGGACGGCGCAGAACTGATACTGCTGCCTGAAGCACAGCCGAATAGAAGAATATAAATCAGAACATCATTCGGCAGCCTGCCGCATAACAGAACATGGCCAAGCAGAACACCGCTAAAACCATAAAGCACTCAACGAAAGACGATCTATCAGCTTTCATCATCTATAAGGAGAATTTCCATGAGCTATTCCATCGAGCAGGACGTAGATCAGATTCTGATTTCCGAAGAGGAGATTGCAAAGCGCGTGAAGGAAATGGGGGAGCAGATTACCCGGGACTATGAGGGCAAACCCCTGATCCTGGTAGGCATTCTGAAGGGCGCCAACATTTTCATGGCAGACCTGGCCAGAACCGTCCGGGGCAAGGTGCAGCTGGATTTCATGGTGGCCTCCAGTTATGGAAACGGCGCCGTATCCAGCGGTCAGCTGAAGATCGTCAAGGACCTTCCCGGTGATCTGACAGGAAAGCATATCCTGCTGGTGGAGGACATCATCGACACCGGTCTGACTCTCAGCAAGCTCCAGAGCTATCTGCTGGAGAGGGGCGCCTCCTCCGTGAAGCTGTGCACCTTCCTGGACAAGCCGGACCATCGCAAGACCGTGGTGGACGTGGACTATGTGGGCTTCAAGGTCCCTGACGAGTTCATCATCGGCTACGGCATCGACTATGCCGAGTTTTACAGAAATCTTCCTTACATTGCCTCTCTGAAGAGGGAAATCTATCAGTGAAGAGAAGGTCTCCGGCAGGCGAAAGACCGTTGACAGAGCCGCTTTTTCTGTGGTAAACTGTGCAGTACGTTTTATCGAAGAACATTTTGGAGGTTATTCCAATGGCATTTGCAATCATCGTATCGATCCTTCTGTTCGTCCTTTGCCTGGTCCTGTCAGCCGTAGTTCTGATCCAGGACAGCAAGAACACCGGTCTTTCCGGAGCCATCGGCGGCGGAGCAGAGACCTTTGTCAGCAAGAACAAGGCTCGTACCATGCAGGGTAAGCTGGCCCTCCTGACCAAGATTCTGGGCGGCTGCTACTTCGTGCTGGCCCTGGCCCTTTATTTCCTGGTGGCCTGATCGCGAAACAGATACTTTAGTCCGGATGGGTTGCCCATCCGGGCTTTTGTCTTTTATTGCCAATCATGACGAAGTCTGCGGCTTTTCGCCGCGCCTTCGGAGAAAGGAGGACTCATGCCCAAGAAAACGGGAGAAAGGCTGATCGCCAACAATAAAAAAGCCCATCACGACTATTTTCTGGAAGAATTCTTTGAGGCCGGCATCGCCCTGTCCGGCACCGAAGTGAAATCCCTGAGGGCCGGCAAGTGCAGCCTGAAGGAAAGCTATATAGGGATCGAGCACATGGAAGCCTTCATTTACGGCATGCACGTGAGTCCCTATGAATTCGGCAATATCTTCAACGTAGATCCTCTTCGCACCAGAAAGCTGCTGCTGCACAAGTCGGAGATTCGCAAGCTGGTGGGAAAAGTAAAGGTGGACGGATATACCATCGTCCCCGTGAAGATCTACTTCAGTGGCAATTATGCCAAGGTGCAGATCGCTTTGGCCAAGGGTAAAAAGCTCTATGACAAGCGGGACAGCCTGGCCAAAAAGGATCAGCGCCGGGAAGCAGAGAGAAACTATAAGATCGAAAAAATGTACTGAGCTATCGGGTGAGAGACATGAACAAGGTGACTTTAGGACGCAGCGGCATTACAGCCTGCAGCGTGGGATTGGAGCTGAGCCCCCTGCGGGGTATGAGCTTCGCCCAAAGCCGGGAGCTGATGGATAAAGCCATAGATGCAGGCATAGACTTCTTTGACATCGGACTTCCGGATGAAGAGCTCCAAAAACGCATCGGACACGGTCTTCTGGGCCGCCGCAGCAGGGTCATCCTGGCCGGCAGCTTCGCGCCCTGCAGTCCTGCAGAACTGAAGAAGGGTCTGGAGAAACAGCTCAGAGCCCTGAAAACAGACTATCTGGATCTGTGTCAGATCCACGATCCCGATTATCTTCCCCGCACGGGGGACAGGGAAGGCTTTTATGACGCTCTGACGGATGCTAAAAATGCCGGTTACATCCGCAGTATCGGTCTCACCACCGGCACGGATGTCATTGCCCTGAACGCATTGGAATTCGGCTGGTATGACACCCTGCAGTATCCCTGGACCCGGGAAAGCTCTCCGGAGGATCTGGACTTTATTCCCTTTGCCCATGAGGCAGCCATGGGAACCATCAGCGTTCCCCAGGACGGTCCTTTTACGAGAGAAGAGCTGGTCCGGGACATAGCATGGCTGAAGACAAACCCCGAGCATCTGGGCCTGTGGCTGTCAGATGAAACCACAGACTTGCTTCTGAAGGAGCTGAATTGACTATGAGCAAAACCTTTTTCCGCATATGGATCGCCGTTCTGGCAGGAATCTTCCTGTTCAGCGGCTATAAACTGTTTTCAATTCTGAACACCTACCGGGTGAATGCCAAGAACGTGGGAGAGCTTCAGTCCATCTTTCATTCCACCATGGATATTGACCGGACAGAGGATGGTCAGATGACTCAGGAGGTTCTGGAAGACGGAACCCCCGCTCCCATCATGACGCCGGAGGAGAAGCGCAATAAAGCCGCCAGAGAAGCCATTGCTGCCCTGAAGGCCATCAATCCCGACACGGTGGCCTGGATCATCATCCCCGGCGCAAATGTGGACCATGTCATCGTGCAGGGTACCAACGACAGCTGGTATCTGTACCGCAGCTTTTACGAAGAGCCCAACGACTGCGGCACTATGTTTATGGAAGCGGAGAACAAGCTGGGTGAGCCCCTTCAGAATTACATCATCTTCGGACACCGCATGAAGGACGGCTCCATGTTCGCCCATCTGAATGTGTACCTGGATCAGGAATTCTATGACGAGAACCCCACCTTCACCATGTACTTTGAGGACGGTGAATATGAGTGTCAGGTCTTTGCAGCCTACCGCTGTCTGTGGTCCGATAATTATGCTCAGGTCTCCTTCGCATCGGAGGAGGAGATGGAGCAGTACATTCAGACCTGCTTCAGCCGCTCGGAAATTCAGACCGATGTGGTGGTGGAGCCGGGAGATTTCATCGTGACCCTGTCCACCTGTGACCGTCCCACGGATCCCGTTGAAGGCCGTCTGGTCATTCAGGCCAAGCTGGTCAAATTGGGGGAGCAGTAAAAGAGGTACCCTATGGCTGACCTGAAGAAGCTGCAGCAGAAAAAGCTGTGGGTGCTGGATATGGACGGAACGGTGTATCTGGGAGACAGACTGTTTGAAGAGACGCTGCCCTTTCTCCAAAGGATAAGGGAAAGCGGGGCGGACTATCTGTTTTTCACCAACAATGCCTCCAGATCCAAAACCACATATGTAGACCGTCTGAGAGGCATGGGGATCCCGGTGGAGCCGGAGCAGATCCTGACCAGCGGTGAGACCACCATTCGGTTCTTGAAGACATACCGACCGGGAAAACCCGTCTATCTGGTGGGGACTCCGGATCTGGAGAAGGCCTTTGAGAGAGCGGGCATTTGCCTCTCTGATGAGGCAGACATCGTGGTCATCAGCTTTGATACCACCCTGACTTATGAGAAGGTCAATACCGCCTGCCGGCTTATCCGGCAGGGAGCGGAGTTTTTATCCACACATCCGGATTTTAACTGCCCTGTGGAGGGCGGATTCATTCCGGATTCCGGTGCCATCTGTGCCATGGTGACCGCTTCCACAGGCAAGAAGCCCCGCTATTTCGGCAAGCCTTATGAGGACGTATGGACCTGCATCGAGGATCATACGGGCCGGAGTCGGGAGGACATGGTGGTGGTGGGAGATCGGCTTTACACCGACATCGCTCTGGGAGCAAATTGCGGCGTGGATTCTGTTTTGGTGCTTTCCGGCGAGACCCTGCTCTCCGATTTAGAGGGCAGCGCGGTGCAGCCGGCCTATATTGTTAAAAACGTGGGAGATCTGCTCAGATAAGCGGATCTTCTCGGATAAACGAATCTACTCATATAAGCAGATTTTCTCAGTGGAGGAAATCTTTTCAGTGGAGAAAATCTGCACCACTGAGAAGGAGGAGGAGATTATGAAACTTAATCTGACCTATGTCACAGAGGTACTTCGTGAAATCATGGCGGTGGACAGTCCCAGCGGCTACACGGCCAAGGTCATGGATGTGGTGGAGAAGAAGACCCAGGAGCTGGGCTTCGGGTTTGAGATGACCAACAAGGGTAATGGTGTCATCACCGTTCCCGGGGAGGATCCGGAGTATGTGGTGGGCTTCTCTGCCCATGTGGACACCCTGGGCCTCATGGTCCGCAGCATCAAGCCCAACGGCGCTCTGGCCTTTACTGTGGTGGGAGGTCCGGTACTGACAACTTATGATTCCGAGCTGTGCCGGGTACATACCAGGGACGGTCGGGTCTATGATGGCACAGTATACAGCACCCACCCTGCCAAGCATGTATTTAAGGAGTCCGGGGAGGAGCGCAATGACCAGAATCTGGAGGTTCGCCTGGATGAGGATGTGACCTGCAAGGAGGATGTGCTGAAGCTGGGTATTCAGGTGGGAGATTATATCTGTCTTGATCCCAAGCTGGTGATTACGCCCTCCGGTTTCATTAAGTCCAGATTTTTGGATGACAAGCTTTCGGTGGCCATTCTGCTGGGACTGCTGGAATATCTGGCAGCCAACCACAAGACTCCCAGCCACACCATTAAGATCATGCTCTCTACTTATGAGGAAGTGGGTCACGGTATGAGCTGGATCCCTCAGGATATTCAGGAGCTAATCGCAGTGGATATGGGCTGCGTGGGATCAGACCTGAGCTGCAATGAAAAGATGGTCTCCATCTGTGCTAAGGATTCTTCCGGCCCCTATGACTATGAGATCACTTCCCGTCTGGCGGAGCTGGCCAGGGAAGAGGGACTGGATTATGCCATTGATATCTATCCTTATTACAGCTCGGATGTGAGTGCGGCCCTGAAGGGCGGCCAGGATATTCGGGGCGGTCTGGTGGGACCGGGCGTGTTTGCGTCTCATGCTTATGAGCGCTCCTCCATCGCTGCGGTGGAGAATACCCTGAAGCTGCTGATTGCGTATGTACTGAATTGAGCGTCCTCGCGTTTTCTGCGTAACAAAAAAAGAAAAACCTGTGACGAGTCGATTCTGAAAATCCCTCGTGTTTCTTCACGCTGCGCCGAGCGCTGCGTTCCCGAAACACGGAAAACACTCGGACTTTACTGACTTTCTTCGAAAGTCGCTTCGTCCTCGCGTTTTTGGCGGATCAATAAAAAATAACCCGAACAACAAGTAAGCTTGTTGTTCGAGTTATTCCTTATGATCCTTGGATTTTCAGTGAGTCGGAGGAGGCTCGAACTCCCGACACCTGGATTAAAAGTCCAGTGCTCTACCGACTGAGCTACCGACCCACGCGTTACGCAACGGCTATCATACCATTTTTTAACCCTGATGTAAAGATGTATTTGGAGGTCCCATGCGCATTAGATACAAGAAAAACACGCCGGATATCCTTTCGGATTCGGATTATGTGATCGAGCATCCGGAAGAGGCACAGGGGAACTGGCGCTCTGTATTCGGAGAAGAGGAGGAGCTTTTTTCCAAGCGCCGTCTGGAGCTGGAGATCGGCTGCGGCCGGGGCCGCTTTCTGTGTGATATGGCTCAGCTCCATCCGAATACCTACTTTGTGGGGGATGAGCGGGTGAGGACAATTCTGGCAAGAGCCTCCGAGTGCATCCGTCTGAGTCTGGGGGAGTATGAGCCCCTGGGCAACGTGCGCCTCATCGACACGGATGCCATGAAGCTGCAGGAGGTCTTTGCTCCCGGAGAGGTGGACAGAATCTACCTGAATTTCAGCGATCCCTGGCCCAAGAAGCGGCATATCAAGCGCCGTCTGACCTCAGAAAAATTCCTGGAGGTCTATGCCGGGATACTCCGTGAGGGTGGTGATCTGTGTATCAAGACCGATAATGACGGTCTCTATGCTTACAGTGTGGAGACCCTCGCTGCCCGGGGCTGGCAGATCCCGGAGCAGACAGATGATCTGCATCACAGCGCCTTCAAAGGCGCCAATGTGATGACGGAGTACGAGAAAAACTTCTCCTCCCGGGGAAAGAACATCCACTATCTTCGGGCCCTGCCTCCGAAAAAGTAAAACAAGTAAATACCGGAGAAAACCCCTTCATCAATTCTTAAAGGAAGATGAAGGGGTTTCTTTATGTCCGTTTGTGTGGAGCTCCATGAAATAGTGTATAATGAGGAGAACAGATAAAATGAATAGTATCAATATCTGCAAATAAGGAGAGCCATCATGATGAAACGTATTTTTGCCCTGCTGCTGACTGCAGCACTGCTCCTGGGCCTTAACGCCTGCTCGGCCAAGGAGGAAGAGGCAGTTTCCGTGCAGTCCGTGTCCATGCTCATGGGCCTGGGCAATGCAGGAGAAAACAGCCGCTTCAGCGGCGTTGTCACCTCCGGTAAGACCGAGAGCATTAAGAAGGAAGAGGCCATGGACATCCGGGAAATCTTCGTGGAAGTGGGGCAGGATGTAAAGGCAGGGGATCTGCTGTTCACCTATGACAATGCGGCCTTTCTTCTGAGCCTGGAGCAGCAGCGCCTGGAGCTGGAGGGGATGCGCAACACTATCACCGCTACACAGGAGCAGATTGCCGAGCTGGAAGCCCAGCGGGAGAAGGTATCTGACGACAACAAGCTGCAGTACACTCTGCAGATCGACACCCTGAGCGCTACCCTCCGGGAGACGGAATACAACATTGCCGTCAAGGAAAAGGAATTGGCTCTTAAGGAGGCAGATGCCGCCAGGACGGAGGTCTGCGCCGGAGTGACCGGCCGCGTCACAGAGATCAATCCGGACGGAGGCTATGACAATTACGGAAATGAAAAGAGCTTCATGACCATCATCGAGACGGGCAACCTGAGAATCAAGGGCATCATCAATGAGCTGAATGTCAGCGCCCTGTATGAGAGCTGCCCCGTGGTCATCTACTCCCGTTCTACCAGCGATGTGTGGACCGGCACCATTACCATGATCGACTGGGGCAATCCCGTCCAGGACAATAACTACTATTATTATGATTCTGCCGGCGGCGAGATGGGCACCTCCTCCAAATATCCCTTCTACGTACAATTGGACTCCGAAGAGGGTCTGTTCATCGGACAGCACGTCTACATTGAAGCCGGGTATCCTGCTCCGGAGACGGTGGAGGTCCGGCTGGCTGCTTCCTTTATCTGTGATTTGGAGAGCGCTCCCTTTGTGTGGGCCAGGGGAAAGGACGGCAAGCTGGAGAAGCGCAGTGTTACCCTGGGTGAAAGGGATGAGTGGAGCGATGAATATGTGATCGCCACCGGATTGAGCCTGGAGGATTATGTGGCCTTTCCTCAGGAGGGGCTGAAGGCCGGTATGGCCACTGTGGAGTGGGATGAGAGCATGTTCTCCGGCGCCGGCATGACCGACGACACAATGAATTACGGCGGAGAAGAAGGTTATTATGATGACGGAGGTCTGTATATGGATGACACAGTCCTGGAGACTCCCGAAGAAGAGTACGCCGAATAAGGAGACAGACGATGCTGCTTGAAATGACGGATATTTGCAAGGACTATCCGCTGGACAAGGGAACGGTCCGGATCCTGAACAATATTAATCTGAATGTGGATGAGGGAGAATATGTGGCCATCATGGGTCCTTCCGGAAGCGGGAAATCCACTTTGATGAACCAGATCGGATGTCTGGACACGCCTACCTCCGGGAAATACATATTGAACGGAAAAGACATTGCCGGCCAGAATGAAAATCAGCTGGCAGAGATCCGCAATACCACCATCGGCTTCATTTTTCAGGGGTTCTATCTGCTGCCGAAGCTGAATGCGGTGGATAATGTGGCTCTGCCCCTGCTTTATGCCAACGTATCCAAGAAGGAACGCACGGAGCGGGCCATCGAGGCTCTGAAGAGCGTGGGACTGGAGGAGCGTCTGTACTACAGGCCCAATCAGCTCTCCGGCGGTCAGCAGCAGAGGGTAGCCATTGCCCGGGCTATGGTGACCAAACCCAAGCTGCTTTTGGCCGACGAGCCCACCGGCGCCCTGGATACCACCAGCGGAGAGCAGATCATGGAGCTCTTTAAAAAATTGAACGACAAAGGCACCACCGTCATTATGATTACCCATGAACAATCCATTGCGGATCATGCGGAGAAGATCTACTACATTCGTGACGGTATCCTTTCTGACAGGAAAGGCGGTGAGACGAATTGAAAAAGATCCTGAAGCGTGTACTGATCACCCTGGCAGCTGTGGCAGGCGGAGCCGGTCTGGTGGTGGGGGGGCTGCTGCTTTACCGCAATCTGAGCAAGAAGCCCGTTGCGGTCTATCAGATGGACAACTTTGCCATGACAGACTACTGGGGAGACACCTCGGAGACCTACGGATCCGTGGAGACCAGGAACATTCAGACCATCTATACCAGTTCCACCCAGATCATCACGGAGGTTCTGGTGACTCAGGGGCAGTATGTTCAGGTGGGAGATCCCCTTCTCCGTGTGGATACCACCCTTACGGACATTGAACTGGAAAGACAGCGCATTAAGCTGGAGCAGACCCGACTGGACTATGAGAAGGCCCAGAAGGAGCTGGCGGTCATCAACACCTATGTGCCCTACTATCCGCCTACTCCGGAACCGGAACCTGAACCGGAGGAGCTGCCCGCTGAGCAGCTGCCGAAGCTGCTGGGGGGTCAGGGAACAGAGGAAAGACCTTATATTTTCCTTTGGAACGAGGACCAGTGGTGCTCGGAGGATTTCATCAATGCTTTCCTGGCTAAGCCCACCCCGGTATCTCCGGAGGAGTCTGCCGGAGAGTCCCTGACTTCTTCTGAACAAACAGAAGAGTCCGGTGCAGCAGCGGAAGAAGCAGATTCTCAGCCTGTGATATCTCAGCCGGAAGATTCTCAGCCGGAGGCTTCCGGTCCTCAGCCCGAGAATCCCGATGAACCCCAAAAGCCCGAATTCTTCGCAGAAGCTTATGTGGTCTTTGAAGTGCGTCAATACGATAACTCCAAGGGCGATCTTCTGGAGAACTGGATGATCCGCTTCGTCCGGGAATTTGACGGCACCATTTCCTTCAGGAAGATGGTTCCCACAGAGAATTACGACGGCAAGGAGATCATCATTCCCGAGGACGATGATGACGGAGGCACCTGGTACGGCCCCATGTATACCTGGTCTGAAATCCAGGAGATGAAGGCCGACAAGCAGAAGGAGATCAGGGATCTGGAGCTTCAGATCCGTCTGGAGGAAGTAAAGTACGAAAAGCTCCGGATGGAGATGGAGACCGGCCTTGTGACTGCTACCGTGGAAGGCGTAGTGAAGCTGCTGAATGATGAAGAATATGCCCGCATGACGGGAGAACCTCTGTGCGTTATTTCCGCAGGAGGCGGATATTACATTACGGGAACCCTCAGCGAGCTGGAACTGAGCACTGTGAAGGTGGGTCAAACCGTCACGGTGACCTCCTGGATGAACTACATGGCAGTGGACGGAACCATTGTGGAGATCTCCGAATATCCGGTGGATAATAATAACGGATGGAGCGCAGGAAACACCAATGTCTCCTATTATCCCTTCACCGTTTTCGTGTCTGAGGACGCCAACCTTCAGGCTAACGAGTACGTCTCCATCATGTACAGCGCTCAGGAGAACAGCTCCGGTCTGTATTTGCAGAATATGTTTATCCGTTCGGAAGGCTCCAGGTATTTCGTATATGTGGCCGGTGAGGACGGGCGTCTGGAGAGACGGGATGTGACCGTGGGTAAATCTCTGTGGGGAAGCTACATGGAAGTGCTTTCCGGTGTCACCATGGAGGAGAAGATCGCCTTCCCCTACGGCAAGGATGTTGCAGAGGGAGCTCCCACGGAGGAGAAGTCCGTGGAAGATTTTTACAATCTGGGATATTAAGGAGGGAGAGAAATGCTTGAAAACATTATTTTGTCATTTCAGAGCGTTTGGGCCCACAAGGTCCGCTCTTTCCTGACCATGCTGGGTATCATCATCGGTATCGCCGCCATCATCACCATCGTTTCCACCATCAAGGGTACCAATGATCAGATTAAAGAAAACCTCATCGGTTCCGGGGTCAATGCAGTGACCGTAAGTCTGTATCAGGATGAGTATGAATACAGCTTTGACTACAGAGCGGTGCCGGAAGGCATCAGCCTGCTGACAGAGGATATGCAGCGGGAGCTGAGGGCCATGGATAAGGTCAAGGATATCTCCCTGTATAACTATCGCAGCTGGGCGGAAGGAGTATTCTACCAGAACACATCCTATTCCGGACAGGTCTATGGCATCGACAGTCACTACTTCAATGTGTTTGGTTACGCCCTGTCCTACGGGCGGCTGTTTGTGGACAGCGATTATTCCATGATCAAAAAGGTGGTCATCCTGGATGGTCTGGCAGCTCAGTCCCTGTTCAATGGAGCAAACCCTGTGGGGAAGACCATTGAGATCAAGGGGGAGGCCTACACCGTGGTGGGTGTTGCCACTCAGAAGAGCAGCTTTACTCCCAACATCAATACCCCCAATGATTACTATATGTACATGGATACCAGCGGAGGCAAGATCTTCATGCCTTCGGCTGCCTGGCCCATCAGCTATATGTTTGATGAGCCCTGCACTCTGGCTGTCAGCACCGAAAGCGCAGACGACATGACCACAGTGGGAAAAGCAGTGGCGGATTATCTGACGGAGAGGCTGATCCATGTGGATGGATTCAGTTATAAGGCTGCCGACCTGCTGGATCAGGCGAAAAAGCTGCAGGAGCTGTCCGCATCCTCCAACAAGCAGCTCATTTGGATCGCCGGCATCTCTTTGATCGTAGGCGGTATCGGCGTTATGAACATTATGCTGGTGACAGTTACGGAGCGAACCAAGGAGATCGGTCTGAAGAAGGCCATCGGTGCCAAGAAGAGTCGGATCCTCCGGCAGTTCCTGACAGAGGCAGCTGTGCTTACCAGTCTGGGAGGTATCATAGGCGTCGGAGCCGGCATCGGTTTGGCCAAGCTGCTGGCCACCATGCTGCAGACTCCTACGGCCATCAGCATACCTGCCATTCTCATTGCTGTTGCGTTTTCTACCATCATCGGCATTCTCTTTGGCCTGATCCCTGCGGTGAAGGCGGCTAACCTGAATCCCATTGATGCCCTGAGAAGAGAGTAAGAGGACATAAAAATCCCCCGGGCTGCGTCCCGGGGGATTCTGTCTTTCATACTAAATGATACGATTCAGAACGGTTTTGCTCAGAAAAGTTTTGTTCAGAACGGTTTTTGTCCTGAAAGCTTTTGGATCACATGTACGGCTGCAGCAGAGGAATGGCAGCCTCCATAAGCAGGGCCAGCAGGAAGAAGAGTCCCAGAATGATGTACATGATGTAGGCACCCTTGTGCCAGCCGGGGCGAAGAATTCTGGGGGGCTTTTGACGGTGACAGTGGATCTTTCGAAGAGCCAGAAGAATCAGAACGATCAATGCTGCGGCCACGCCGGCGGCGCAGGCATTCACCCAAAGCAGATCGCTGCTGCCCATGCAGGTGAGAAAAATCTTGTCAAAAAGGGTGGAACCGTCAAACCATCCCAGATTCTCATACAGCCAGGCAATGGTCACCTGGCTTCCGTTCATGACAAAATGAATGATCATGGTGGAATAGATGGAGCCGGTAATATACAGGACATAGCCCAGGAAGATCCCCATGGGAAGAGCGTAGCTGATCTGCTGGAAATTCATATGCAGCAGGCCGAAGAACACCCCGGGGATCACCAGCTGATACCAGACAGGAGCATCCTTGTGACCGTCAAACAACACGCCCCGGCACAGAATCTCTTCAAATACTGCCGGCAGTACTGCCATGGCAAAGATCAGGTAGAGCAGGGGCATGCCGGTCATGGAGGTGACAGACAGAGATGTGATGTCCTGAAATACCAGAGAAGCCAGCTGGGCTATGAGAGAGTTCACAGGCTGGATCAGCAGGCCCAGCAGGATGGAGAGAAGGACGGTGGAAAAGGGAAGCTTCCGGAAGGAAAAGGTTTCTCTGAGGGGCTGGCGGAAACTGTTCTTCAAAATGAACGCATAGACAACACAGGGAAGACCGAAGCCGATGAGATAGGTGGCGGTGTTCATCCAGACTACCTGTTGGGGCATGTCCGGATAAACCATGATGACCACGCTTACATAGAGGTTGGCAAACAAATACAGACCCAGCATGACCAGCAGGAATATGTTGGTATAGGTCAGACGTTTATTCATCCGGGGAACCTTCTTTCTTCTATTCAGTAATTTCTGGCGGCTTTATCCGCTTCCCGGCGGAGCTTGGCCCGGCGCTTATCTTCCAGGATGATGAATTCCCGGAACATATTCTGCATTTCGGTGACCCTGGCAGCTTCCAGCTGCACCGGATAGGAGGTCTGCTTCAGCTTGTTGCCCTCGCTGCCCAGAAGCTCGATTAAAAGAAAGGACCGCTTTTTGTCGCCCACAGGATGGGTGCTCACCATCTCGCTCCATTTGATGAAAACATTATAATTATAAACGAAGATGCCTTCGGGAGTTACGACCCAGCGTGACTGAGAATAGGGGAACAGAGAGAAGAGCATGCAGAATTCTATGAGGCCGATCAGGCAGAGATAGCCGCTGAGATCGAAGGACCAGGGCATAAACAGGGAGATCAGCGTAAAGAGAGACAGACCTGCCATGAGAATGCCGAAGATGATCCGGGAAACTTTAAAGCTTTTCCGGGTGTCGTCAAAGACAAAGATAGCCTTTTCCTTGTAACTTTTGTAGCTGGAGAGGCAGATGATATTCTTCAATAGAAAAAAGGATACCATAAGGACGCAGATTATACTAAACCAGATCATAATGACTCCTGTAAATGGATATTTAGTTTATGGTAAGAGGAGGGACATCCGTGTTATCCGGGGAAGGGGTATCCTGGCAGGGAGACAGATGAAGCTCATTCTGCCGGTCTTTCAGGTCTTCCAGAAAGAGATCCAGATCATCCAGCAGGGCAGAGACCTGCTCACTTTGGGCTGCTGCCGCAGAAAGGTAATCCTGCAGCATAGTCTCATAGGCGGTCTGCATCTGCTCTGTCTTCTCTTTTAGCTGTCTGGTCCTGTCGGCCAGCTCCTTCAGCTTCAGAGCTGCAAGTTCAGGGGTGAGGGGTGGCTTCTCTTCGGTGGAGGCGGTTTCTGAAAGGCTGAGCTTTTCCTTATAGGAAAGGATCTCCCGGTTTCGCTGCTCGATGATCTGCTGCAGCTCGTCTATATAGGAGTTGACTTCCTGTGTGTTGTAACCATGCAGTGCCAGTGTGAATAACTGTACCATGTGGACCTCCTCCCCGAGGATATTTCAGAACCGGAATGCAAGCATTCCAACCGCTTTGACATAGTAAATAGACACTACGGAGATC
>JABUST010000127.1 GCA_021442595.1 Lachnospiraceae bacterium
TCTTCGTTGCTGAATCGCTCTTCGTTGCTGAATCGCTCTTCGTTGCTGAATCGCTCTTCTCTGATAAAAGGAGTGGTTGCAGTTTCTTCAGAACCAGCTTGCACAGAAACACCGTCAGCAACAGCAGCTTCAGCAAATTTCGGATCAGCCACCTTGTCAACCTCTTTCGCCAAGGCTGCCTGCTTCCCTTTGCCGGACTTACAGTAGTCCCCCACTGCCTTTATCAACACTTCTTTAAATGCCTCGGAGACAGCAGGAGATGCATCAAAATCATCAAAAGCATCCAGCCATGCCTGAGCAGCCGCCTTGAGATCCTCGGAGACAGTCACAGAAATCAGCTGCTGAGCCCGCTGTTTCTGGGCATCCCGCTGCTGCTTGACGGCCAGATACATACCCAGGGAATATTCCGCATTGTTCTCGAAAAGGCTGTTGCCCCAGGCCACACCGTGTCCCTTCTGATTAACTGTAAAGGGAATTCCGGGCATGGGAGCTCCCCAGGCCTGAGAGCATCCGGTGGCATTAGCCCAGTAGCATCTGTCTCCGAAAAGCTGAGTCATAAGCTTCGCATACACCGTCTCGCCGCAACCGGCGCAGGCAGCGCTGAATTCCAGCAAAGGACGGCGGAACTGGCTGCCCTTCACCGTATAAGGAGCAAACAGATCGGCCTTCTCCTCCAGACCCAGGCAGTAATTCCATGTGGTCAGATCCACCTCAGGGGTCTCCTCCATACGAATAGCCCCTGCGGGACAATTGTTCACACAGCTGGAGCAGCCGGTACAGTCAGCCGTGGAGATCTGCAGCGTATAGTGCAGACCCTTAGCCGCAGCACCCTTGGCAGCCACCATAACCAGTCCTTCAGGCGCAGCCTGAGCCTCCTCCTCATTCAGAAGATAAGGACGAATGACTGCATGAGGGCAAACAAAGGAGCACTTATTACACTGAGCGCACTTCTCGGCCTCCCACACAGGTACCTTCACTGCAATATTTCTCTTCTCCCAGGCGGTCAGCCCCATCTCAATGGCGCCGTTCTTCCGGTCCAGGAACATGGAAACCGGCAGATCATCACCCTTCTGAAGGTTCAGGGGTTCCAGAATATTCCTAACAACGGCGGGGCGATTATCAACAATTTCTCCTTTGCAAAGAGATTGAGTATTGCAAATAGAAGAAGTGTTTATATCCGTTCCACATGCATGGTTTTCACTCCGGCCTTTTCCGGTGTCCTGAGTAGCCTTTTCACTCCGGCCTTTTCCTTCATCCTGAACGGTCTCTTCCCCTGCCCATGCCCACTCAGCAGGAATCTCCACCTTCTTCAGATCGGAAATGCCCCGGTCCACAGCCGCCTGGTTCATGGCCACCACGGCATCACCCTTCTTATAGTAGGTCTTCTGAGCCGCATCCTTCATGTAGCCGGCGGCCTCTTCCATGGGAATGACCCCGGAAATCGCAAAGAAAGCCGCCTGCAGGATCACATTGATGTGACTTCCCAGCCCCAGCTCCTGGGCAATGGCCGTAGCGTCGATGGTATAGAAATTTACCTGCTTCCGAACCAGCTCCCGGCGCACCTTAGCCGGCAGCACCCGGCCCATCTCCTCCACGGACCAGGGACAATTCAGCAGGAAGCTTCCCCCCTGCTTCAAGTCTCCCAGAATGTCATAACTGAGAATAAAAGCCTTATTGTGGCATGCCACGAAATCCGCGCTGCGCACCAGATAACTGCCCCGGATAGGCTTGTCGGAGAACTTCAGGTGGGAGCGGGTCACACCGAAGGACTTCTTTGCATCATACTCGAAGTAAGCCTGAGCGTACTTGTCCGTGCCGGCATTAATGATGTTGACGGAGTTCTTGTTAGCCCCCACGGTCCCGTCACTTCCCAATCCCCAGAATTTGCAGGCCGTCATGCCGGGATCCGCGGGGACGGCTCCCACCAGAGGCTCCAGACTCTTGAAGGTCACATCATCGGTGATGCCGATGGTGAAGTCGGTTTTCGGCATCGTCAACGCCAGGTTGGCAAACACTGCGGCAATATGGGAAGGATCCGTATCCTTGGAGGACAGACCGTAGCGGCCTCCCACCACCTGCACATCCTTGCCCTTATTATTGAAAGCAGTAACTACATCCTGGAACAGAGGCTCTCCGGCGCTGCCCATTTCCTTGCAGCGATCCAGCACAGCAATCTTCTTCACTGTGGAAGGCAGAAGGTTCAGGAAATACTCCGTGGCAAAGGGGCGGTACAGATGGACCTTCACAAATCCCACCTTCTCTCCTGCAGCATTCAGGGCGTCCACTGTCTCACAGACGGCTCCGCTGACAGACCCCATGGCCACAATGACCCGGTCTGCATCGGGGGCACCGTAGTAGTTGAAAATATGATAGTCCCGGTCAAGGGCCTTGTTGATGCCCTCCATGTAGGTCTCCACGATGGCAGGAAGATCAGCGTAATCCTCGTTGTTGGCCTCCCGGATCTGGAAATACACATCCGGATTCTGGACGGTGTTCCGGAGCATGGGATGCTCGGGATTCAGGGCTTCTGCCCGGAAGGCAGCAATGGCATCCTCGTCCATGAGGGCATCCACCTTCTCGAAGTCGATGACCTCCACCTTAGCCAGCTCGTGACTGGTGCGGAAGCCGTCAAAGAAATGCATAAAGGGAATGCGTCCCTTCACCGCTGCCAGATGAGCAACGGCTGCCAGGTCCATGGCCTCCTGAACGGAAGCGGAGCACAGCTGGGCAAAGCCCGTCTGCCGGCAATTCATCACATCGGAGTGATCCCCGAAAATACTCATGGCATGGGTTCCCACGGTGCGGGCAGCCACATGAATGACAGCGGGCAGGCGCTCGCCGGAGATGCGGTGCAGCACGGGGATCATAAGCATCAGCCCCTGGCTGGAGGTAAAGCTGCAGGCAAGAGCGCCGGCAGTGGCGGCTCCGTGGACAGCGCCGATGGCACCGGCCTCGGACTGCATTTCCATGAGGCGCACGGGCTGAGAAAAGCGGTTCAGGCGGCCTTTGGCGGCCCATTGATCGGTCTTTTCCGCCATGGGGCTTGAGGGGGTGATGGGATAGATGGTGGCAACTTCACTGAAATGATAGGCGGTATAGGCCGCTGCCTCGTTACCATCCATGGTTACCATCTGCTTGGGTTCATATTCTTTGAATGCCATTACGAAATTTCCTTTTACTGACTTATCTTCTATCTTTCAGTCACAGTATCCTGCCTTGCAGGTTTCTGTGACTATTCATCTCAGATTCGCCTTGCAGGCTCCTGTGAACTGCTTGTCTCAGATTCGCCTTGCAAGCTACTGTGACTTACTTGTCTCAGATTCGCCTTGCAGGTTTCTGTGACTTACTTGTCTCAGATTCGCCTTGCAGGCTTCTGTGACTATTCATCTCAGATTCGCCTTGCAGACTTCTGTAACTTACTTGTCTCAGATTCGCCTTGCAGGCTCCTGTGAGCTATTCATCGCAGACTGTTTTGCAGGCTACTGTGATATTTTATCACAAACCTGCCTGCAGGCCTCTGTTAACTTTCGGTCACAGAAGCCTGCTGACAATTCTTCTTTATTTTTTAGGTTTCTCCAACCCGTGTCTCTCGGCAGCTTCTGCCCGCATCTGATACTTCAGAATCTTGCCGGCAGCATTCATGGGGAAGCCATCCACGAAGTCAATGTAACGGGGCACCTTGTGGCGGGCCATGGAAGCAGTGATGTAAGCTCTCATTTCTTCCTCGCTGCACTCCTCCCCTTCCTTCAGCACAATGCAGGCACAGATCTCCTCGCCGTAGCGCTGATCGGGAACACCGATGACCTGCACATCCTGCACCTTGCTATTAGTGAAGATGAACTCTTCGATCTCACGGGGATAAATATTCTCGCCGCCGCGAATGATCATGTCCTTCAAACGACCGGTGATGTAGAAATATCCTTCTTCATCCTCCCGGGCAATATCGCCGGTGTGAAGCCATCCGTCGGCATCGATGGTTTCGGCAGTGGCCTTGGGCATCTTGTAGTAGCCCTTCATGATGTTGTAGCCTCTGGCCACGAACTCGCCGTCCACGCCTACAGGGCAGTCCTCACCGGTCTCAGGATCGATGATCTTGCACTCCACGTTGGCGAAGCGCTTGCCTACGGTGGTAACACGCTTGTCCAGAGGATCATAATAGCTGGACATGGTGTCGCCGGGGGCAGACTCGGTCTCTCCGTACACGGAAACGATCTCCCGCATGCCGAAGCCTTCGGGAGCGGCGGCCTGGCGCATGAGATCCTCAGGGCAGTTGGAGCCGGCCATGATGCCGGTGCGGATGGAGGAGCGGTCCGTCTTTTCAAAGTCGGGATGCTGCATCATGGCAATGAACATGGTAGGCACACCGTTGAAGCTGGTGATGCGCTCATTGTGAATACAGGACAGAGCCGGCTTGGGTGAGAAATAAGGCAGGGGGTACAGGGTAGCGCCGTGGGTCATGCCGGCGGTCATGGACAGCACCATGCCGAAGCAGTGGAACATGGGCACCTGGATCATGACGCGGTCAGCGGTGGACAGATCCATGTGGTCTCCGATGTACTTTCCGTTGTTGACTACGTTATAGTGGGTCAGCATGACGCCCTTGGGGAAGCCGGTGGTGCCGGAGGTGTACTGCATGTTGCAGACCTCGTTCACATCCACCTTGGAGGCGTACATGGCCACCTCCTCCTGAGGTACTTCACGGGAGCGCTCCAGAGCCTCTTCCCAGGTGAGACAGCCTCTCAGGCGGCAGCCCACGGTAATGATGTTTCTGAGGAAGGGCAGGCGCTTGCAGTGAAGAGGATCTCCCGGGCGGGTGGTCTTCAGCTCGGGGCACAGCTCGTCCATGATCTCAATGTAATGGGAATCTCTCCAGCCCTCAATGGTGACCAGAGTGTGGGTATCGGACTGGCGCAGCAGATACTCCACCTCATGGATCTTGTAGGCGGTATTCACCGTCACCAAAATGGCGCCGATCTTCGTGGCGGCCCAGAAGGTCAGGTACCATTGAGGCACGTTGGTGGCCCAGATGGCCACCTTGTGACCGGGGCGGACTCCCATAGCCAGCAGGGTGCGGGCAAACCGGTCTACATCGTCACGAAATTCTGCGTAGGTTCGGGTGTAATCCAGGGTGGTGTACTTGAAGCAGAGCTGATCAGGAAACTCTTCCACCATCTTGTCCAAAACCTGGGGGAAGGTCAGGTCGATCAGATCGTCATGCTTCCACACATACTCGCCGGTGCGGGACCGGTTCTTATACAGATGGCCCCGCTTCTTGGACACATCTCCATAGCGGCGGACGGTGGTTTCAAAGTGGGTCAGAATGACCTCCAGATCTGTGAGCTCCGGCATCCAGTCAGGATCCCAGCGGAGAGACACGAAGCCATCATAATTAATGGAAGCCAGGCAGGAGATCATGTCGGGAATGGGCAGCTCACCCTCGCCTACCAGAGCAAATTGAGAAATGCCGTCCCGGACCACAGAGTCGCAGATCTGCACATGCTTCACATAGGCGCCCAGGTTCTGAATGGTGGTCTGGGGTTCCTCATGGTTTTTCTGACAGGGGGAATGCATATCCCAGCTGGCGCAGAGATTATCGTTGGCGAAGCTGTCCAGAAGCTGCTTCAGGGCAGCGGTGTCGGAGAACATGCCGTTGGTCTTCACCAGCAGGACGATGCCTGCCTTCTCCGCAGCGGGAAGGACCTTGCGGATGGTGTCCGCAGCCACCTCGGCGCTGCCGTCTCTGCCTGCATACAGAGTGACATAAGGAACAGAAAGGCTCTTGGCGGTCTCGATGCGGGTCAGAATGATCTTGGCAGCCTCCTGACAGGTATCGGGATTGCTGATGCTGACCCCGGCATTCAGCGTGCTGATCTGCAGACCCTTGCTGCGCAGATCCCTCATGGTCTGGGCCATGTTATACTTATGGAGAGGGCCTTCGCTCTCCCCGAAGGTGTTGCACTGGTCATTGGCGATCTCGATGCCCTCCAGCCCCGCCTCCTTGGCGGCGTTCACCAGAGTTTCGAAATCATATCCGTTCCATCCGTGGGTGGAAAAAGAAAGTTTCATAATCAGGCCTCCTCGTAAACGATCTTATTGAGAGCACTCACATAAGCGCGGATGCTGGCGCCGATGATGTCGGTGGAAATGCCCCTGCCGGAGTAAAGCTTGCCGCTTGAACGCAGGCGGATGAGCGCATCACCTACGGACTCCCGGCCCTCCGTGACGGACTGGATCTGGAAATCATCCAGTTCAAAGTGGCGTCCCACGATCTGCTCGATGGTCTGGAAGGCTGCGTCCACGGGACCGTCTCCCATGGCCACGCCCTTCAGGGTCTCCCCCTCCTTCACCATCTCGATCTGGGCGGTGGCTCCGATGACATTGCCGGAGTTGACCACGAACTTCACCAGCTTATAGGTGGGCGGTACCTGGAGGGCCGTTCCTGCCACGATGGCATCCAGCTCCTTGGCGTTGATCTTTTTATTTCTGGTAACCTGCTGTACAGAGTCAAAAATGTGGGCGTAGTCTTCCTCACTGAGGTCGTATCCCAGACGACGAACGGCTTCGGTAACGGCGGTCAGGTCATCCTCCGCACCGATCTCGCCTACCAGGCGAGCGGTGTCTGCCTGAATGCCATTGTCCCGGGTGTTCTTACCCTCTGCGGTATTCATGGCGCAGATTATGTTGCTGACTCTCACCAGCTCCGTCGTGCGGATGGCGGGGGCAGCATCGGCCACGTCGGGACGGGTGGTCATGAGATGAGTCAGACCCTGGATGTTGGCGCACTCACCGTACACGCATACCTTCACCTCGTCGGCGCCGGCTTTGGCGGCTTTGGCTGCGCAGATTTCCGCCAGACCCAGCTGGGAGGCGGTGCGGACAGCAAAGCGGATATTTTCGGGAATCATGGCCCGGATGCCGGAGGCAAATTCAGCAAACTCCTCGGGAAGCATAAGGCCGGCCTCGTCAGTGATGGTGATGGTTTTCACACCCTTTTCAGCGGCGATACCAATCATTTTGGCGAGAAAATCCCTTTCCGCCCGGGTGGCATCCTCAGCCACGAACTCCACGTCAGGGCATACGATGCAGCACCTGGTCAGCAGAGCGGTAATCATTTCCTCCACGGCCGCGGGCTTCTTGTGGACACTGTATTCCATCTGCACAGGGCTCACGGGAACACAGAGCTGCAGCCTGGGGCGGCCGGCTTTCTGAAGAGCAGCCCAGGCGATGTCCACACCCTCTTCGCTCCAGGCGACGGGCAGTGCAACGGCGGCGCTGCGCACAGCGGCAGCCACAGACTTCACCAGCAGGCTGTCTACCTGAACCTTATCAATGACGGGCAGCTCAATGGCTCCGATCTCCAGGCGGTCCAGCAGCTTAGCGGTCTCGATCTTCTCCCGGAAGCTGAGTCTTGCGTTTGCACTCTTCAGTGTAACATCAGAAAAACTGATCTTCTTCATGGTTGTACTCCTTCTTTATACAATAAGGTTGTTGGATACTTTCGTCGACATCATAGACATTAAAAAATCCCTGAGGCCAAAAAGACCTCAGGGACGACAATCAATCGCGGTACCACCCTGCTTACTGCCAAATAACGGCAGTCACTCAATCAAGATCCTAACAGATCTCTATCCTGTAACGGGGAATCCGGGACACCTTACATACTGAAGAGTAGTTGGGGCATCCGGCTCCGGAGCGAGACTGTACACAGACCTTCCGTATCGGCTCACACCACCCGCCGACTCTCTGTAACCATCCGGTCAGGACATAACTCCTTCATAGCTTTTATCAACTCGAACAGTTTACTACACAAATGCAGGATTGGCAAGGCAGAATTTCATTTTTCCCGGAAATACATCAAATAGCTATTGAAATCCAACATTTAGGGCTATATTATTGTCATATTCTTTTATAGACATTTTGTCTGTAAACTCCATTCATCCACCTCTCCAGGCCGACCATAGAAAGGGAACCCACCATGTCCGAGCAAAGCAACTACCAGTATCAGAATTCCCAGGCTGCTCCTCAGCAGACTCAAGTTCAGCAGACCCAGCAGGCTCAGTATCAGCAGTACTATCAGCAGCAGGCTCAATATCAGCAGCCTCAGCAGACCCAGTACCAGCAGCAGTACTACCAGCAGACCCAGGCTCAGCAGTATCAGCAGTATTACCAGCAGCCTCAGGCAGCCGCTCCCGTGGCACAGGGCAAATGGAACTGGGGCGCCTTCTTTTATAACATTGTCTTTGGTGTGGGATGCCACGCAGGACTTTGCTGGCTGATGCTCATCCCTGTTTTCAATGTTGTCTGGATTTTTGTTTGCGGAGCCAAGGGCGAGCAGTGGGCATGGGACAGCGGAAAATTCGGCTCTGAAATTGAGTGGCGCGCTGCCATGAAAACCTGGAACCGTGCGGGCATTCTGCAGCTGATCCTGGTGGCCATCAGCATCGTTCTGTCCATCGTCTTTGCTGCCAGCCTGGCTGCTTTGGCTGAAAGCCTGATGTACTCTTTTATGTACTAATCATGCCGACGAAGGGATTGCTCTGAAGTTGAGTAATCGCCGTCTGAATAACACCCCCGCCTTACTGACTGTAAGGCGGGGGTCTTTTTTTGATAACTTGAGGAAAGATGCTCTTGCCTTCTAAGTCAAATCTTTTGTGCCAAACCTTGTGATAGTGGTTCGCCCGGCTGCATTCTTATTACACCTGCCCAAACACCTGCCCGATGGGGTCCCGGATGACCAGGTCCGCAGAGCTGTCGTAGGGAGTGGCATCCCGGTTGATGAGGACGAGCCTCTTCCCCCGATAATATTGCAGGAGTCCCGCGGCAGGATACACTGTCAGGGAGGTTCCTCCCACGATGAGCAGATCTGCCTTCCGGATGGCAAGGATGGCTCCGCTGAGGGTGGCATCATCCAGCCCCTCCTCATACAGCACCACATCCGGCTTGATGATGCCTCCGCAGTCACACCGGGGAATACCGGGCGCGAAGCGGATCACAGCTGCTCCCTCGAGACCATCGCAGCGCTTGCCGCAGCGAAGACAGCGATTCCGGTAAATAGAGCCATGGAGATTGTATATCTTTTTCGATCCCGCCTTCTCATGAAGTCCGTCTACATTTTGGGTAACGATGGCTAATAGCTTGCCCTCCTGCTCCAGCTGCGCCAAACGCAGATGGGCCGTATTGGGTTGAATATCCTCCGGCGGCATGAGCTGATTGCGGTAAAAATCAAAAAACTCCTCCGGATGCGACTCATAAAAGCTGTGGGACAGCATGATCTCCGGTGGATACTTGAATTTCATGTGGTACAGTCCATCCACGCTGCGAAAATCCTTGATGCCCGACTCTGTGGACACACCGGCGCCACCGAAGAACACCATGTTCTCCGCCTCACCGATCCACTGCTTCAAGGTCTGAATGTTTTCGTTCATGGGTGCCTCCCTTCTATTTTCCTCGTCTATTATCCTCAGGTCATATCTTCGGATTTTATTTTCTTTTTATTTTACTCCTCCGCGTTTTTGGGGAAAAGAAGGCGTTTTCTCCTCCCATCCGGAATCAACCGGGAGTTTGACTGCCCGGGGACTTGACAGACAGAATATAATCTTTTTCAGTAAAAGGAGCACCACCATGAAATTTATCGACGCACACGGACACCTCTTCCCGGAAAAGATCGCCTGGAAGTCCAAAGATATTGTATCCCGGTTCTACGACCTCCCCATGTACACAGCCGGCGCCATGGAGGAGCTGTTGAAGATCAAAAATGCCCCCGGTGAGACCTACACCCTGGAGAAGCAGCTGGTCTGCTCCCCCTCCACCAGCCCGGCCCAGACCCATTCCATCAACCTGTTCATCAGCGCCATGTGCGCAGAGCATAACTTTCTGGTGGGTCTCGGCACCCTGCACCCCGGCAACGAGAACTTCGAGGAGGAGCTGGATTTCATTCAGGAGAGCGGTCTGAAGGGAGTCAAATTCCATTCAGATTTCCAGCAGTTTAATATCGATGATGACGCCATGTTCCCTGTCTACGAGTCCATTTCCCGGAGACGGCTGCCCATCCTGTTTCACATGGGAGACGGCAAATATGACTTCTCTCATCCCCGCCGCCTGGCCCGGCTCCTGTCCATCTATCCGGATCTGGTGGTGATGGCTTCCCATATGGGCGGGTACCTCCACTGGCAGGAGGCCTACGACCTGCCGGTCTGCGAGAATCTGTTTTTTGATCTCTCCAGCACCCTGGCCTTCATACAGCCCGAGGACCTTCGCCGGATGGTGGACAAGTTCGGCGTGGAGAAATTCTTTTTCGGAAGTGATTTCCCCATGTGGAACGCCTACCGGGAGCTGGACAGGCTGAAGACCTTCGGCCTCACAGATGAAGAGTTTCAGAAGATCATCTATGACAACTTTGTGGCTTTTGAGGAGAAGTATCTCTCATAAAGAATAACCTCCCTGAAGAGATACCATTCATGCCTTTCATATCCGGGTCACAACCTCCCCTATCTGCCGTTCACTGTATGTGAGTCACCGGAAAAGATGCTCTTTCAGAATATACATAACCCTGAGATCACCCGATCTCAGGGTTATGTTTTTATATCGCTTCGTCCTGAATGACAAAGCCCTTCTCCGCAAAGAAATTCAAAGCCATCTCCGGCCAGGAGGCCAGATCCTCGCTGGACTCCGGAACCTCGAAAGCCCGGTACACCGTGGCATCTGCTGCGGAAAGGCCGTGCTGTCCGTGACGGAAAATATGAAGGGCAAAGTCAACCTCTGCATCTTCCAGAGCCAGAGCCAACTGCAGGGTTCCCTTAACAGGAACTCCGTTGTCATCCCGGGTGTGCCACAGGAACACAGGAGGCATATCCGGCCGCACCAGAGCGTCCATGGAAAGTCTGTCTCTCAGCTCCTCATCCTTCCCGCAGAGAAACTGAAAGCTTCCCTCATGGGTCTTTCCCCGGGCCACTGTGACGGGATAGCAAAGGCAGAGCCCGTCCGGACGAACAACTTCAGCCAGAGCGATGTCAGCCACCTCCGGGGCATCGAATAAAGTGCCCAGCGTGCCGCAGAGGTGACCGCCGGCAGAGAAGCCCAGAGCCGCTACCTTGTCAGCTCTGACTTCCATCTGATCCGCATTCTCCCGAATATAGCGCATGGCCATAGCCGCCTCCCGCAGGGCCGTGGGGAAGCGCAGGGGGGAACAGGAGTACCGAAGCACAAAGCCCGCATATCCTTTGGCCACAAAACGAAGGGCAATCACCTCTGCCTCCCGGCCACTGGTGAAGAAGTATCCTCCCCCCGGCAGCACCAGCATGGCAGGCCGCTGCCTGCGGGTCTTCATCTCCGGAGGAGTCTCCGGGAGATAGCACTCCAAAATGCCCTCTGCAGTCTTCGGTTTAGGGAAACCGAAGTGCTCATATAGATCAACGTTGTAAACTTTCATATTGCAGTTCTCCACTTCACTTCATCATCTGCCTGATAGATCGTCTCGTTCATGGCTTCAGCATCAGGACCGAAATTAGCCTTTAACTTAGCCGGTTTTCCCTTCGGCTTTGCCACGCTTATCTTTTAGCTTTACCGGGGTTATTTCACCAGCGCAGCAATCTCTCTGTTCACGCTGTTTCTAAGCTTCAGCAGGAAGTCTTCTCCTCTGGGATAGTCGTTGAAGGTCACCTTGCTGCCCACTTCGCGCCGGATCAGCTCCAGCACGTGGTCCCTATCAGTCAGCGCCTCCAGCTGCTCCAGAGCCCTTTGATCCTGAAGGCCCTCATTAAAATGGATCAATCGAATAGAACGCAGGGTGTGTCCGTCCTTGCCGGGATACACCACAAAGGGGTCCCCTGCAGGGAAAGCACACTCGCCGTCATTGACCGTATAGGGGTCAATGAGATGCAGGGAGTCCTGATTGTTATAGAAATTATAACCCCACTGCAGAAAGCCGTTCACCTTCTCCAGATACATCTGAAGCCCCAGCACACGAGTGCGATAACCGGGCATGGCGATGAAGCGGTTGGACAGGCCGTTAAAGCCCTGACCGCAGCAGTAATAAACCCAGAAATCCTCCGGACGCTTCCCCTCCAGGAAGGGCTTCAGGGACGATGTGGCCACCACGGGAACCTCACTGACGCCCTGATAATAGTAGTCATAGTCGCTGAGGGCGTCCATGATGGGATAGCCCTTCAGCAGAGGCTGCACGATGTTCTTCAGCCGCAGATACTGCTCCAGATGATCTCCATGGGGCTCATCCGTCAGATGGAAGTAGGCCTTGCCCCGCAGTCCCCGGACGTCCAGGTGCTCCACCATGACCGGCAGGAAAGCTGTCAGGAAAGCCTTATATTCTTCGGATGTTGAAGCCACGTTCCATCCGAAGATGCGTTTGGAGACGCCGTCCACCGTGGCCATGATCTTTGGGCAGGAGGTGGCGCCCCACTGGGTGAAGAGGTGGGACATCTCCAGATAGGTGAAGCCGCATTCGAAGGCCAGATCCACGAACTTATCCAGCAAAGTCATATCGAAGCTGTAGGAAGCGGGATTCGTCAGAGGCCCCTTCACAGTCACGCCCACCGTCTGCACCGTCAGGCGCTCGCCTCCCACCGCCGTATCCAGAGGCGGAGTGAACATGGGCACCAGGATCATATTCTGGCCGTACCGGGCTGCCACCTTCATCTGATCCCTGATGATCTCCCAGTGCTCCTCGCTGAACACAGGCACTTTGTAGTAGGCTGCCAGTCCGTCGCAGTGGAACCAGCTGGTGTAGATAAGCTTCTGCTCTTCCAATGTGGCAGGCAGAATCTCCACCTCCGTCTCCACGGTGACCGCAGGATAATTGGGGTTGAGACGATGCCCGGAGGGCGTGAAGGTGATGCTGATCCTGTGCTTTCCCGGGGCGGCATCCCCTGTGTCAAAGTCCACCATGAAGGAGGTCCAGTGGCCTGTGGGCATACGGAAGCCCTCCTCCGCCACCTCATACATAGGATCCGGATACAGACCGGGGCCCTTTTCCAGATAGCGCCCGTCCTCACAGTTATTGTAAGGCTTCATAACCGGCACATTGCCTACCATGGTGATGTGCAGGGGGAAGTCGCTATGAACAGTGGGAGCCAGAATCAGATAACCGTACTCATGGGGTATCTGCTCCGGATACACCGCAATCTGAAAGGCACCCTTCTCCCCCTGCAGGAAGGTCAGCTCCTGGGTAAGTATCTTAGGCGCATCCTCCGGAAATACCTTTTCCAGTGAGGAAAGAACACGGGTCTCAATGCTTCTCATGGATTCATCCTCCGTTTGGTAGAAATATAGATGATATGTTTGCATCCAGTGTGGACAGGGGTATGGAAAAGTCGCTCTGACTGCCGTCGCAGCATGCAGATCTGCATCATGCACCTTTTTAATCTCAACCGGCGTCTCTGTATCATGCACCTTATAGATCTCAACAGGCAGCTCTGCATCATGCTCTGTCTGCTATGCAGTCCGGGGAGACGATCTTATTCCACGACGATTTTTACCGTGCTGCCGCCGGTTCTGGTCTTGGTGACCAGAATCTGCTTATCAATGCGGTTCTTCAGTTCAGGCACGTGGGAAATGATACCCACCAGACGGTGGCCTTCCGACAGATTTGTCAGGGCGTTCATGGCCTGCTGCAGGGAATCCTCATCCAGAGAACCGAAGCCCTCATCCACAAACATGGTATCCAGCTGAATACCTCCTGAAGCCTCCCGGATCTCATCGGAAAGACCAAGAGCAAGGGCCAGGGATGCTTTAAAGGACTCACCGCCGGACAGGGATTTGACACTGCGATCGGATCCGTTATAGTGATCTACCACATCCAGCTCCAGACCGCTTTGGCTCCTCCTGTTGTCTGCCTCCGACCGCCGCTTCAGCTCATACTGACCGCCGGTCATGATCAACAACCGATAATTGGCCCGGGCAATGATCCTGTCAAAATATGTCATCTGAATGTAAGTCTCCAGATTGACCTTATCCTTGCCGCTCAGATTGCCGCTGGCAGTTTCATGCAGAGTTCTGACCCAGATCCAGCGGTTTTTCTTATCCTCCAGATCCTTCCAAACCTTAGCCGCATTGCAGACTGTCTTCCGGTTATTATCAATTCTGGAAAGGAGCTTTGCAGAGGCCTGCTTCAGCACATTCTTCAGATCTTTCAGCTTCTGCTGTTTGCCCTGCTGTACAGCCTTATCTACATCCGGAAGGGTTTTCAGCTCATCTTCCATGGTCTTGACTGTACCTTCCAGTTCAGACACCCTGCGCTTTGCTTCCTGCAGGTTATTCTCAGCTGTTTCAATGGTTTTCTCAATCTGCCCGGCCTGGTCCTTCTTCTGCCGGATCTCTGCCTCCGCCTTGGCTTTTGTGTCAAAGGGAAGCTTCTCCTGCAGTTTACTCAGGTTCTCTTCAGTTTCTTTTCGGGCACTTTCTGCAGCTGACAGAGATTTTTCTGTATCCAGTATGGCATCCTTGGTCCGAGCCAGTTTCTCCTCTTTCTCGGGGATGAGCTTTGCCACCCTGTCCTTTCTCTGTTTATTCTTCTCTTCGGCTTCGGCATCCTTCTTGTTCTGCGCCAGCTTTTCCTTTGTCTGCTTCAGGACACTGATTATGCGTTCCTCATGGGCTTTATCGGACATGTCGGCGCTGTCCGCATTCTCCCTCGGGGCTGTCGAAGCGCCTTTGGCAGAATTCTCTTCCGTTTCCGAAAGGGCAGCCTCCATTTCCGGACTCATTACTTCCTTCAGTCCTTCTTCCCAATTTCTGCGTTTGGTCAAAAGGCTGCCATTTAAACTGCCGGCTTTTCCGGAAGCATCGGTCTCCTCTTTGGAAGCTGTCTCCGAGGCAAGTCGAGCTATTTTCAGTTCCTCCTCTGTGGGAGCCTCTGCTGCAGCCTGTGCCGGAGAAGGATGATGTACCGATCCGCAGACGGGGCATGGTTTCCCTTCCTCCAGATGCTGTGCCAGGATTCCTGCCTGAGCATCCAGAAATGCCTGATTCAATTGTTGAGAGGTTTCCCTGGCTTCTGCGGCCTTACCCCTTTTCTTCTGGTATTCTTCCTGAGCCTCTCTAAATTGCTTCTCCAGCTGCTTGATCTCCTGCAGATCAGCCAGCAGACCTTCCAGCTTTTGAATCAGGTTTTGAAGCGTTTCTTTTTCATGCTCCAGTTCCGCCAGCTTCTGTCCCGCCTGTTCCAAAGAGGTTGCTTCAGCCTTCAGGTCTTTTAGCTCTTTCTCCAGGTTCTCCTCGGCCTTTTTTTGTTTATCTAAAGCCTCCCCGAAGGAGTCCAGATTATTTTTCAGCCTTTTTCCCTTCTTAAGGGCAGCTTCCAGAGCATCATAATCCGGAAGCTTTGCTTCCAGAGTTATGGCATCCTCACGCAGTGTCTCTGCTTCCGGCTTCTTTTGCTTAACAGTATCCAGAGCAGTCTGCCTGTCTGCCGCGCTCTGCTGAGCCTGCTTCAGATTCTCCCCGGCCTCTTCAAGCTCCTTCTTCCGTTTTTCTTTATGCTCGGCCTTGCTTAACAGCTCATTCACTGCCTGCAGCTGCATGTCTGTCTCCGTCTCCCGGGCAGTCAGAGCATTCATAAGAACTGCGTCAACATCGGTAATGCCACTCAGAAAAGCGAGGAGCTCATCATATTTATCCTGCTCTTTTCCCTGGGCCGCTTCCAGAAGCATGCTCCAGTTGGGGTCGGAAACAGCGACGCCCCTGCCTGCCTCATCGATGAGACTCAGCTTCAACCCGGTGATATCCATGCCGGTGAAATCCACAGGCTTCAGATCCATACCCTGAAGGTGCTGGTTTAAGCTGAGCTGAAGCTTCTGGACTTCATTATACAGCGCACTGTTCTCGTTTTTCAGTTTCTCCTGCAGTCGATTGTAAAGAGTCGTATTAAATATGTCTCGAAAAATCCTCTGTCTCTCTTCTGTGCCGGCCAGCAGCAGCTTCAGAAAGTCCCCCTGGGCAATCATGGCGATCTGGGAAAACTGATTCCGGTCCACTCCCAGAATCTCCTTCACTTTAGCATCTACGTCCTTCTTTTTCGTGACGATTCCGCCGTCCGGCATGTGGAGCTCGGCGTTTGCCTTCTCCAGGGTGGTACCGCCTCCCTTTTTGGCAGGACGTATATACTCCGGATTACGTTTGACAGTATATTTCTCTCCACGATACTCAAAGACCATCTCCACCTCTGTGGGAGTTCCTGACTTTGCATACTTGGAACGCATCATGGAGCTGTCCCGATTCTGTCCGCTGGCCTCCCCGAAGAGGGCAAAGGTGATGGCATCAAAGATGGTGGTCTTGCCGGCGCCGGTGTCACCGGTGATCAGGTACAGTCCGCCGGTACCCAGTTGGCTAAGGTCCAGTGTCTGCTGCCCCGCATAGGGTCCGAAGGCGGAGATTTTCAGGCTTAATGGTCTCATGCTCACGCTTCCTTAATCTTCTCAATCAGTGTCCGGACAAACTCCTGTTGGGTGCTGTCCATTTCTTTTCCGTTCTGCTCTTTGAAAAACTCCTCAAACAGCTCCAGAGGCGTCTTTTTATCCAGATCCACTGCTCCCTCCACCCTGCTGTTCGTTCTGGTCCGGGTGTTGTCATATTGAACCTCCATCACATTCGGATACACCGCCTGCAGCCGGTCCATGACTCCGAGAATATCCTCCTCATCCGTCAGGGTGATGTGAAGATAATCCTTCTTATTCTCTTCTGTATACGATTTTCTGTCCATAAGGTCATTATAGGCGCCCTTCAGCTTGCGCATCTCCCGCAGAGGCTTCAGCGGCAGGGTACCAATGTTGACGCACCCTTTCCCCTTCATTTCTACCACGGTGACGGACTTTTCCTGATCCACCTCGGAGAAGGAATATTTCAGAGGGGAACCGCAGTAGCGGACGGTCTCCCGATCCACCCACTGCGGACCGTGAAGATGCCCCAGGGCTACATAATCAAAGGGTGCAAATACAGAAGCATCCACGTTATCCGATCCCCCTACGGAGATCTCTTCAGACTCGGAGCGGATAGCGTTGGTGACGAACTGGTGTGTAATCAGTACATTGCGGCCGGTGGTGTCCACCTGCATCTGCTGAATGGCAGCCTCCATGGCCTGGGTGTATGTTTTGATCTCCGGAAATTTGCTGTCTGCACCGGCGTCAGCAGCTGCTTCATTTTCTGTTGCCGTCTCGTCAACTCCCAGAGCTTTGCGCACGTGAACGGGCTTGATGAAGGGAAGGAGATAGAAATCCACCGGTCCCAGTTCGTCTTTCAGAGTGACCTTACGGACCGTGCCGTCATATACCGGGGACATATAGATCCCGCTGCCGGTCATAAGATCGGCACCGAAGGCAATGCGCTCCGGTGAATCGTGGTTTCCGCTGATAATCAGTACAGGCGTCTGCAGCTTTGCCATCCGGGTGAGAAAATCGTCAAAGAGTTCCACCGCCTCTGCGGAAGGAACGGATTTATCATACACATCTCCCGCAATGACCACCGCGTCCGGGCGGTGTTCTTCTGTCAGTGAAAGAATCTGCTCTAAAATATATTTCTGATCCTCCAGCAGGCTGAACTCCTTGAGCCGCTTTCCCAGATGGAGGTCGGAAAGATGAAAGAATTTCATATCGTATACTTAATCTAATCGTTATCTAAAGCCTAATGTGAGGTAAATCCAGTACTGAACTGGATCCGCTTGTGAACTGGATCCGCTTGTGAACTGGATCCGCTTGTGAACTGG
>JABUST010000119.1 GCA_021442595.1 Lachnospiraceae bacterium
AGCCGGCCCGGGCCGGCTCTTTTACTATCCAGTTTTGAAGGAGCTGACCTATGAGCGGCATGTTTCGCATCGGGGTGGTGACCACCACCCACGGCGTCAAGGGTGCGGTGAAGGTGTATCCCACCACAGATGATCCCCGGCGCTTTCTGGATCTGAAGACACTCCTGTACGGACAGACCGATCGGGAGGAGGATGCTTCCCGGAAGTATGAGATTGAGAAGGTCCAGTTCTTTAAAAACCAGGTCATTTTGAAGCTGAAGGGCGTGGAGGATATGGATGCGGCTCTCCTGCTGAAGGGAGGTTCTTTGTGGATCCCCGATGAGGACGCAGTGAAGCTGCAGGAGAATGAGTTCTTCATCCGTGACTTTCTGGGTGCCCGGGTGCTGGAGGAGACCGACGCCGAGATCGGCACCATCTACGACATCATGGAGACCGGCAGTAATTTTGTTTTTGAGATTCGGGAGGAGAGCGGCAAAAGCTTTCTGCTTCCCGTCATCCGGGACTGTGTGCTGCATATGGACCGGGAGAACAGTACCGTAACCGTCCATGTGCTGGAAGGGTTGAGAGAATGAAATTCGTAGTCATGACGTTGTTTCCGGACATGATTCGCCAGGCGGCTTCCCACAGCGTGCTGGGAAGAGCGGTGGAGAAAGGTCTCATCGGTCTTGAGGCTGTGGATATCCGGGATTACTCCACCAACAACTATCACTCCGTGGATGACTATCCCTTCGGCGGCGGCGCCGGCATGGTCATGCAGGCGGAGCCGGTATATGCCTGCTATGCAGACATAAAGGAGAAGATCCTGACCACGGAGGCTCCGGTGATCCTCATGTCTCCCGGAGGCAGACGCTTCGATCAGAAGATCGCCTGGGAGCTGTCCGGTCATGAGGAGATTGTGCTCCTCTGCGGACATTATGAAGGCATCGATCAGCGTGTCATCGATGAGATCGTTACCGATGAGATCTCCATCGGAGACTATGTGCTTACGGGAGGAGAGCTGCCGGCCATGGTCATCATGGATACGGTGTCCCGTCTGGTGGAGGGGGTCCTCGGCAACAGCGAATCTGCTCAGGAGGAGTCCTTCTCCGGCATGTGGCTGGAGTATCCCCAGTATTCCAGACCCAGAGTATTCCGGGACCGGGAGGTGCCGGAGGTGCTCACGGGAGGAAATCATGCGGCCATCCGGAAGTGGCGGCTGCAGAAGGCCATGGAAAAGACTTTGGAGAGGCGCCCGGACCTGATCGACGAAGGAGCTATGACCAAGGAAGAAGCCGGGATTTTCAAAGAACTGAAGAATCGACTTTAGTTTGCCTTGATTTCAGGCATTTTTATGATTAAGCTGTTTACAAGCGGGGATACCGGTGGTATAATTATCGCTTGTGAAAGTATTACGGATATTCCGCTGGCATGACGCTCGAAGAGTATGTGTTATAGAGTATCTTAGATTAAAGGAGTTTTAATATGAACGCACAGATCATTCGCGAGATCGAGAATGAGCAGATCAAGACCAATGTACCTGAGTTCCAGGTCGGTGATACCATCCGTGTATACGCCAAGATCAAGGAAGGTGCACGTGAGCGTGTTCAGATGTTTGAGGGCGTAGTGGTTCGCCGCACCAATGGCGGTATCTCCGAGAACGTTACCGTTCGCCGCGTTGCTTACGGCGTAGGCGTGGAGAAGACCTGGCCCATCAATTCTCCCAACATTGATCACATTGAGGTAACTCGTAAGGGTAAGGTTCGCCGTGCCCGTCTGAATTACCTGCGTGACCGCAAGGGTAAGGCTGCCCGTATTAAGGAAAAGATTTGATTTTATTCCTGGCACGGCACAATTTGATCCGGTTGAAAAAAGGGGCCCCTGGTCCCTTTTTTCTGCATAAGGAGAAATTTCGCATGAGGAATGGATATGAACGAAAAAGAGACAGATAAGCGTCCGGAAACAGGACTCTACGAATTCAATTTTGACGAGATCAGCGTAGAGGGACTGGAACCGCAGCCTCAGGAAAAGGCGCCGCTTAAGCTGGAGATTCCCGCCGATCCCGACGAGGTAGACAGGGAGGAAGTGCTGCAGGAAGAGATCCGAAAGGAGAAGCTGGGACGCAAACGGGCCAGACGCAAGGGCTGGAGTGCTTCTGTGGGCTTTCTCAATTGGGTCAAGGACCTGGCCATCGTGATTGTCATCATATGGGTGCTGCTCATGCTGGCCGGCTTCTATGAGGTGAAGGACACCAACATGGAGCCCACCCTGACAGTGGGGGAGCATGTGCTGATCTTCAAGCAGAGCTACCGCTTTACAGACCCTGCCAGAGGAGAGATGGTGGCAGTGAGAAAGAGTCTGCCGGATGAAGAAGCCGGGGAGGAGGAGCTCATTGAACTGTTTATCTCCCGCATCATCGGTCTTCCCGGAGATGTCATTGAGATCAATGCCAACGGTTCCATTTATGTGAATGATATCCTCTTTGAGACCAGCTACTGCAAGGGAAGCACCGGCTTTGTCTACGGCGAGCTGACCTATCCCTACACGGTTCCCGAGGGCTGTTATTTTGTCCTTTGCGATAATCCCGCATCCACGCTGGACAGCCGTTACAACGCCCTGCGGGCAGTTCCCAAGGAGCAGATCGAGGGAAAGGTCCTCTGCGTATACTGGCCCAAGAAATCCTGGAGACCGGTCCACTGAGCTGCTCCGGTTCACAATGTACACACAGGCAGCGCGTAACTGCCTTGAGGGCTGCGTTTCTGCGGCCCTCTTTTTACTATAAAGATACCATGGACGAGAATAAACAGAACATTAACTGGTTTCCCGGACATATGGCTAAGACCCGCCGTATGATGGAGGAGAACATTAAGCTGGTGGACGTGGTGGTGGAGGTGGTGGATGCCCGCATCCCCGCCAGCAGCAAGAATCCCTATCTGGATCAACTGTGGAACCGCCGTCCCCGCATCATTGCCATGAATAAGACCGATCTGGCGGACCCTGCCGTGACGGAGCGCTTCAAGCTCTGGTACGAGGAGAAGGGCTTTACGGTGGTCATGATCGACGCCCTGAAGGGAAAGAACATTAAGGATATCAGCCGAAGGGCGGTGGAGATCGTGAGAGCCAGGCGCTCCTCCCAGAATGCGGTGTACCGGGCAGACAGACCTGTCAGGATGATGATCACCGGTATCCCCAATGTGGGAAAATCCACTGTCATCAATCAGCTGGCTCACCGCTCGGACGCGGCAAAGACCGGCAATAAGCCCGGTGTCACCAAGGGTAAGCAGTGGATCCGTCTTCAGGACGGGGCCAGTCTGCTGGACACCCCCGGCATCCTCTGGCCGAAATTCGACGATCAGGCCACGGCCTGGAAAATCGCCTTTATCGGGTCCATCAGCGACGGAATTCTGGATACCTACAACCTTTGTGTGAATCTTCTGGACAATCTGAAGGTTCGGTACGGAAGCCGCCTTACGGAGCGCTACGGCATCGATCCTTCGGTGCTGCAGGAGGACGGAGCCCACATTCTGGAGGCCATCGGCCGCCGGAGAGGGCATCTGAAGCAGGGCGGTCAGGTGGATGTGGAGAGGACCTGTGTGATGGTGGTGGATGAGTTCCGCTCCGGCAAGCTGGGAAGGATCTCCCTGGAGACACCTGAGGAACTAACGGCCGCATCCGCGGCAGCAGATGCAGCAAGCGAGGCAGAGAACGGCCCGGCAGCAGGAGAAAAAGAAATGGGGGCTGCAGCGGAGAAGGATATCCATGGCGAAGATCGATCTGAATGAAAAATACGCCCTCATGTCTGTCTTTGAACAGGAGGGCTATGCCAAGGGCTATCAATACATCTGCGGTGTGGATGAGGTGGGCCGTGGACCCCTGGCGGGGCCTGTGGTCACCTGTGCGGTGATCCTGGATCCCGGGGTGCCCATTCTGGGAGTGGATGATTCCAAGAAGCTGTCTCCCAAGAAGCGTGCCCTGCTGAAGCAGGAGATCGAAGAGAAGGCCCTGGCCATCGGTCTGGGAATCGTGGATGAGAGCGTTATCGACGAGATCAACATTCTCAATGCCACCAAGCAGGCCATGCGGCAGGCCATTGCCAACCTGAAGATAAAGCCGGATCTGGTGCTCATCGATGCGGTTCGGCTGGAGGGACTGGAGATGGCTCAGGAAAATATCATCAAGGGAGACGCCCGGTCCGTATCCATCGCGGCGGCCAGCATCGTGGCCAAGGAGACCCGGGATGCTATGATGGCGGCATACGATGATATATATCCCGGCTACAACTTTGCCAAACACAAGGGGTACGGCACGGCAGAGCATATGCAGGCCATCCGGGAGCTGGGTCCCAGCCCCATACACAGAAGGAGCTTCATTAAGAACATTCACTGACACCATGGGACAGCTATCAGAGGATCTGGGCCGCGAAGCGGAGGAGAAAGCCGGAAGGTATCTGGAAAGCTGTGGATATACCATCCTGGAAAGGCGCTTTCGCTGCCGCTTTGGGGACATCGATCTCATCTTCAGGGACGGAGATCAGGTAGTATTCGCGGAGGTCAAATACCGGAAGGACCGGCGCTTCGGCGACCCGGCAGAGTACATCGGCGCAAAGAAGATCGGAAATCTCAGACTCTGCGCCAGAGCCTGGCAATGTGTCAAGGGGACGGAGGATATGCCCTGCCGCTTTGATGTGCTGGCCCTGGTAAAGGAAGAGGGGCGCTGGCTCTGCCGCCACATCCGGGATGCTTTCTGATGGACTTCAGATGTTCCTTCGGATGCTCTTCTGATGCACTTCGGATGCTCTTCTGATACGATTCGAAACTTTTCTTATACAGATCAACAGTGAGACACATGGATAGGAGATAAACCCATGAATAATCCGGAACTTACCTCCGGCACCCTGACGGTTCACCGGGACGGGCCCCTATATTATGTTTGTTTTCCGGCTTTCGAGAAGACCGGGCTGGTCAGACACCTGTATTCCACCCGCAGAGGCGGTGTGAGCCAGGGCTATCTGGGCTCCATGAACCTGGGCTTTAACCGTGGGGATTCCATGGACAATGTGCTGGAGAATTACCGCAGGATCTGCTTTTCTTCCGGAATCTATCCGGGAGATATGGTGTTTTCCGACCAGATTCACCGGGATGTGGTACTTGCGGTGGATGGCCGGGATCGGGGGAAGGGCATGACCCGTCCCAAGGAGATGGAGGGTGTGGATGCTTTGGTGACGGATACGCCCCAGGTGTGTCTGGTGACCACTCACGCAGACTGCGCCGCCCTGTTTTTCCTGGATCCCGTAAGGAAAGCCATCGGACTTGCCCATGCGGGATGGAAGGGAACGGCCATGGAGATCGGCCGGAAAACCGTGGAAAAGATGACCGAGTGCTACGGCTGCGACCCCAAGGACATTCTGGCGGGCATCAGTCCTTCCATCGGCCCCTGCTGTTTTGAAGTAGATGTGGACGTGGCTTCCATCTTTGAATCCATGTTTCCGGAGTGGGCAGAGGACATTATCCTGCCGGGGAAAGCACCGGAGAAGGCCCAGATCGATCTCTGGGAGACCAACCGGCGGATCCTTCTGAAGGCAGGATTGAGAGAAGAAAACATTGCTGTTACGGACCTGTGCACCATGTGCCAGGAGGAATATTTCCACTCCCACAGGCGTATGGGCAAGAAACGAGGGACCCAGATGGCTTTTCTGGAGCTGATCTGAGCAAAGGAATAAAGAATGAAGCAAGTGATCAAGGAGGTCAGACCCGAATCCATCGGGGAAGAGATGGGCTTTGAGCCCGGAGATGCCATTTTGTCCATCAACGGACAGACCATCGAGGATGTGCTGGACTACTATTACTTCCTGGAGGGAACGGAGATCCGGGTGGAGGTGGAGACTCTGGACGGAGAGCTTGTCACCCTGGAGATCGAGAAGGATGAGGATGAGGATCTGGGTCTGGTCTTTGAAGAGGAATTCATGGGGAAGTACCGCCACTGTGCCAATAAGTGCATTTTCTGCTTTATTGACCAGCTGCCCAAGGGCATGCGGAGCACACTGTATTTTAAAGATGATGACTCCCGTCTGTCCTTCCTCAGCGGCAACTATATCACCATGACCAACATGTCCGAAGCGGATCTGGATAAGATCATCCGCTACCACATGTCCCCCATCAATGTTTCCGTCCATGCCACGGATCCGGAGCTTCGGGTGAAGATGCTGAAGAATCCCCGGGCCTCAGAGCTGATGCCCCGCCTTCGGAAGCTGAAGGAGGGGGGCATTACCATGAATGCCCAGATCGTGCTGTGCAAAGGCATAAATGACGGCCCTCAGCTGGAGAGAAGCATTACAGAGCTGGCAGCCTTTTATCCGGAGCTGCGCAGCGTGGGTGTGGTCCCGGTGGGACTTACCCGGTTCAGGGAGGGACTGGAGCCTCTGGAGAAATTTACCAAAGAGGATGCCTGCGTCGTCATTGACCAAATGAAGCCCTTCCAGGACAGATTCCTGAAGGACATGGGGACCCGGTTCGTCCATCTGAGCGATGAGTTCTACATCAAGGCAGAGAGAGAGCTGCCTACCGAGGAGTATTACGATGGCTATGTGCAGATCGAGAACGGGGTGGGCATGATGCGCCTGTTCCTGGATGAGGCGGAGGAAGCACTGAAGTCTCTGGACCCGGGCAGACAGCGGAAGGGACACCTGTCTCTGGTCACCGGGAAGGCTGCCTCCGGACTTATTAAGGATGTGTGCAGACGGCTGGAGGAGATCTATCCTCAGGTGCAGGTGGATGTGCATGTCATCGTGAATCATTTCTTCGGTGAGGACATCACGGTCACCGGTCTGCTGACGGGGAGGGACATTCTGGAGCAGCTGAGGGGCCTTGATCTGGGGTCCGCGCTGCTGCTTCCGGGGAATCTTCTGAAGGCGGATGAGGACATCCTGCTGGACGACACACCTCTGGCGGACATCGGAATTTCTTTACAGATTCCCGTTCATGTGGTAAAATGCTCGGGTGCAGATTTTATCCGGGATATCATAAGCTGCACGGAGGAAATATGAAACCAATCGTGGCAATCGTCGGTCGTCCCAATGTGGGAAAGTCCACTCTGTTCAACAGGCTGGCCGGCGAGAGGATCTCCATCGTCAAGGATACTCCCGGTGTGACCCGTGACCGTATCTATGCAGATGGAGAATGGCTGGATCACCATTTTACAATGATCGATACCGGCGGCATCGAGCCCAAGACGGATGACATGCTGCTGAAATATATGCGGGAACAGGCCCAGGTGGCCATTGAGATGGCCCATGTGGTGGTGTTCCTGGTGGATGCCAAGGCCGGTCTGACCGACGCCGACGGCGAAGTGGCGGACATGCTCCGCAAGGCCAAAAAGCCTGTGGTTCTGGCTGTCAACAAGCTGGACAATATGCGGGACATCTCCCCTGTTTATGAGTTTTATAACCTGGGTCTGGGAGATCCTGTGCCTGTGTCTGCAGAGCAGGGACTGGGTCTGGGAGACATGCTGGACGAGGTAGTCCGCCTGTTTCCTGCCTGTGTGGATGACAGTGAGCAGGAGGATCGGTTGAAGATCGCTGTCATAGGCAAGCCCAACACGGGTAAATCCTCTCTGATCAACAAGCTGCTGGGAGAGAACCGCATGATCGTCAGTGACATTGCGGGCACCACCCGGGATGCTGTGGACACAGAGGTTACATATAACGGAAAGAAATACACCTTTATCGATACTGCAGGTATCCGCCGTCACAGCAAGGTGAATGAGGATATCGAGCGGTATTCTGTCATGCGCAGCGTGGCCGCTGTGGAGCGCTGTGACATTGCCATCCTCATGATCGACGCCACCACCGGCATCACGGAGCAGGATGCCAAAATCGCAGGTGTGGCCCATGATAACGGCAAGGGTGTGATCATTGCCGTGAACAAATGGGATGCCATCGATAAGGATGACAAGACCATGAACGAGTTTAACAAAGACATCGACACGGTCCTGAGCTACCTGCTCTATGCCCCCAAGATTTACATCTCCGCCCTTACGGGACAGCGGCTGGGGAAGATCTACGAAACCATCGACATGGTGGAGGAGAGCATCTGCAAGCGGGTTCCCACGGGTATTCTGAACAACGTCCTGTATGATGCCACCGCCATGAACCAGCCCCCAAGTGACAAGGGAAAGCAGCTGCGCATCTACTATATGACCCAGATAGGAGAGAAGCCTCCTACCTTCATTATTTTCGTCAACAATGCAGAATTGCTGCATTATTCTTACAAGCGTTATCTGGAAAACTGCCTCCGCAGCAATTTCGGATTTGAGGGTACCCCCATCAAGTTCATAACCAGAGAGCGGAACGAATTGAGCGAGCGTTTTTAACTCATGGATCCATATCTGAACAGACTGATCTGTGTCTTGCTGGGATATACCTTCGGATGCCTTCAATGGGCTTACATTCTGGGCAAGATCAGCAGACAGATCGACATCCGGGACTATGGAAGCGGTAATTCCGGAACCACCAATGCCCTGCGGGTCCTTGGCCGAAAGCTGGGCATTCTCACCCTTGTGGGTGACCTCATGAAGACCTGTCTGGCTGTCCTGGCGGTGACCCTTCTCTGGGGTTATGACCGGAAGGCCCTGCTGCTGTGGGCCGGAGTGGGAGCCATCCTGGGACACAATTTCCCCTTCTATATGCAATTCAAAGGCGGCAAGGGCGTCGCGGTCATGATCGGCCTGTATGCCGCTGCCGATCCCAGAATGCTGCTCATTGCCGGCATTCCGGCACTGATCCTTCTGGGACTCACCCGCTACGTCTCCCTGTCCTCCATCACCTACATGGTGGGTCTTATGGTGACTAGCCTCATTTTCTACTCCGGGATTCCCGGAGGGTTGGAGGTCATCCTGCTGACATTTCTCATGGCAGGGACCACCGTGGTGCGGCACCACGCCAACATTCAGCGTCTGCTCAATGGCACCGAGCGCAAGCTGGGCCAGCGGGTGGACATCACGGCTGCGCCCGCAGCTGCTTCCCCGGAATCCTCGGCATCTGCCGGAGAAGGGGATCTGACGGAAAAAACGTAATCATCGGAGATATCATGACAAATCAGGAACTTGCCAACAGACTTTTTCCCGAGGTGACCACCACCCCTGCGGAAATGGAAGCCCGTTATCCGGAAAGACATCTTCCGGAGGGGGCTAAGGTCACCAGAATTGCCCCCAGTCCCACCGGTTTCATGCACCTGGGAAATCTTTACGGTGCCATGGTGGATGAGCGTCTGGCCCATCAGAGCGGCGGCATCTTCTATCTTCGCATTGAAGATACGGACAGAAAGCGCCTGGTGGAGGACGGAGTGGAGACCATTCTGTCGGTCTTTAAGCGCTTCGGCCTGAACTTTGATGAAGGCGCCACCCTGGAGGGAGACAAGGGGGATTACGGTCCCTACACCCAGAGTGAGCGAGGCTTTATCTACAAGACTTATGTTAAGGACATGCTGGCAAAGGGCATGGCATATCCCTGCTTCTGCACTGAAGAGGAGCTGGCAGAGAACCATCGCCTTCAGGAAGAGAATAAAGAAAACTTCGGTTACTACGGAAAGTATGCCATCTGGAGAGACCGTCCCGCGGAAGACGTGGAGGCAGCGCTGGAGGCCGGTAAGCCATGGGTCATCCGTTTCCGCAGTCAGGGCTCCATTGAGCACAAGATCCGCTTTGAGGACCTGTGCAAGGGCACCATGGAGATTACGGAGAATGATCAGGATGTGGTCATTCTGAAATCCGACGGACTTCCCACCTACCACTTTGCCCATGTGATCGATGATCACCTCATGCACACCACCCATGTGGTGAGGGGCGAGGAGTGGCTGGGAACTTTGCCCATTCATATTCAGCTCTTTGATGCTCTGGGCTTCAAACGGCCCAAGTATGTCCATACGGCCCAGCTGATGAAGCTGGACGGCACCTCCAAGAGAAAGCTCTCCAAGAGAAAGGATCCGGAGTTTGCTCTGGACTACTACTTCTCCGAGGGTATTCCCATCGATGCTGCAGTGGAGTACGTCATGACTCTTTTGAACTCCAACTTTGAAGAGTGGAGACGAGCCAATCAGACAGCTCCCCTGGATGAATTCAAGTTCAATACCAAGAAGATGTCCGGCAGCGGCGCCCTCTTTGATCTGGACAAGCTGTCCGACGTCTGCAAGAACGTAGTGGCCCGCATGAGTGCAGAGCAGGTCTATGATCTGACCACTGCCTGGGCTGAAGATTACGATACCCAGCTATATGGTCTCATGACCCGGGATGCAGCCTACACCAAGGCCATTCTTTCCATCGGCCGTGGCGGCAAGAAGCCCAGAAAGGACTTCGGCGTCTGGAACGAGGTAAAGACCTACATGGGATTTTTCTTCGATGAGCTCTTTGCTCCCGATTATACCCAGATGCCTTCCCATGTGGATGGGGAGACCGTCGCTGCGGTGCTGAAGGCATATATGGATGTGTACAGGAATTCCGAGGCCTCGGATGCCAACAGCTGGTATGAAGAGGTTAAGGCTCTCTGTCCTCAGTTCGGCTTTACTGCCGATATGAAGGCATATAAGGCTGAGCCCGGGAAATACAAGGGCAGCGTAGGGGACATCGCCATGATTCTGCGGGTTGCTGTTTGCGGCAGAGCCCAGGCACCGGACCTGTTCTCCTGTATGGAACTTATGGGTAAGGAAAGAGTTCTGGAGAGACTGCAGGCAGCAGTGAGATGATGTGGCATCTCCGGGCAAGGAAATAAACAGATTTCTGAAATTTCAGGGAAAGGAGGACAGCATGGCTGATCGCAGAAAAAAAGCTCAGGAACCCACACCTGTGGATCTGTTTGCGGGTTACGAGAATATGCAGCAGAGCCGGGAGCTGCTTCGAAAGAACCAGCAGATCAAGAAGGCCCCTGCCCCTGCACCAAAGAAAAAACAGGCAGGATCCAAACGCGGTCAGGTCGTTATCACCTATCTGGTGGTGCTGGCTGTCATCATTTACCTTCTCGGACAGTTCTTTAATTTCCTGAACAAAGACAATACCAACTATATCATCGCCGCTAAAGGCGAGATCGTAGAGACCATCGCCCTTCAGAGCGTGGTGGTGCGGGATGAAATGCTGGTGAAGGCCACTTCCGACGGTATCGTCCAGTATCATTATGCCGGCGGTACCGAGCTTATGGCCGGCACCCTGGTGTGCTCCATTCTGGATGATTATTACGGAGACATTCTGCAGGAGAAGATTGACCAGATCTATGCTCAGCTGGCGGACATGGGATCCGCTGCCGTGGACAATGAGGCATTTACCTCTCTGGATACCAGCGTCGCCCAGAGCGTGGCTCAGTATCTGAGAAACAAATCCACCGGCAACTATTCCTCTCTGTATCTGTTGAAGACTTCACTTACGGAGTCCGTCTCCGAGCGTAAGGATATGTACTCCCTGGCCAGCAACAGCAAGATATCCAATCTGCTGTCGGAGCAGGGGATCTACCTGAATGAGCAGAGCAGTGTGGTCAGTGAGCTGTATCTGTCCTCCGGCGGTCTCATCGACTATTCCTACGATGGTTATGAGGGATGGACTGCAGAGCAGATTGGTCCCGACTTTATGAGCAATTACAACAGCTTCTACTCCTACTTTGAGATCAATATGCAATCCGTAAAGACCGGAGACCCTCTGTACCGTCTGGTCTACTCCCCGGTGTGGTATCTGGTCATGTATCTGAATGAGGAAGAAGCTCAGTTCTTCTCCGGTCTGGACTCGGTGGAGTTCATTTACAACAGTTCCGATAAGCTTCACGGACGTGTTACCACCCTGCAGGAGACCGGATACGATCAGTACAAGCTGGTCATCAAGCTGACGGAGCGGGTCCAGGAGTTCATGAACGACCGGATTGCTACCATTGTTTTCAACAAGAACAGCCATACCGGCATCAAGCTGTCGGATGCCTGTCTTCTCACCAGAGAATATCTGGTGATCCCTAAGAAGTACCTCATGAAAAACGGAGAAGACTACGGATATCTGGTGCTTGGCAATGACACCAGCTATTTCCAGAAGATCACCATTGTCGATGAGGACGACGAGTGGGTGTACTATTCCCTGCCTGAGGGAGCTCCCACCACCGTTACCATTCAGATGCAGAGTTCACTGGAGACCATGCTCACCGGAGCCACCGGTTCCCTGTTCGGCGTTTACGTGGTCAATGGCGGACATGAACGTTTCCAGAGTGTGAAGGTCAAGTATCAGGCCCAGGGCTACTCCATTGTGGAGGGCGTGGACCTGTATGACCGGATTAAGATCAATAGAAACTAAGCCCAAGGGCAGAGAATACTCCGCCCGGAAAGGAAGTTCATCTATGCGTAAACGATGTTTTCTGATAGCGCTGCTGATGATCATGGCAGCATGCATCTGCGGATGCGGTGCCAATGTGAATGATCTGGTGCATCAGGGTGATGATGCGTATGCCCAGGGCAATTATGTGACGGCTCTGAATGCATACACCTCCGTAGTCCGGGAAGGCAAAGCGACAGATGAGATCTACAACAATCGGGGCATGTGCTACATGATGACAGAGGAATATGATGCTGCCATCAGTGATTTCATGCAGGCCATTGAGATGAACGGTGCCTCCGCCATCTATTACAACAACTGCGGTCTTGCTTACTATAAGCAGGAGACGTACAGCGAGGCCATGGATATGTTCGCCAAGGCCATTGAACTGGATGATACTACCGCCGCCTACTATGTGAACCACGGTGACTGTGCCTATGAGCTTTCCATGTCCGATCTGTGCATAGAGGATTATCTGAAGGCCCTGGCCATGGACTCCACCCTTACTCATGGTTACAACAATCTGGCATCCGCCTATTTCAACAAGGCCGACTATCCCAACGCCATCACCTATTATCAGAAGGCCATTGAATTGGAGCCGGATAAGAATGTGCTGTACTGGAATCTGGGCGAAGCCTATCGCATGTCCGGTAACTTTGAGGGCGCGCTCGATGCCTTTAACAGCTACGAAGAGAAGTCCCCTTATGTAAATATTGACTTCCTGCTGAAGAGAGCCAGCGTTAAGGTGGAGCTTGGACTGCTGGAGGAGGCAAGAGAAGATTATTCCGATGCACTGCTGCAGATGCCCACCGATGCAGACCTTTATTTGGGCCGGGCCAACGTGAGCTATGCTCTGGAGGCATGGAACGATGCCATCTCCGATTACGGCAAATATCTGTATTATCAGGAAGACGGTGTCATCTACGGAAACCGCGGTTACTGCTATTACATGCTGGGACAGTGGGAAGCTGCCCTGACAGACTTTGATAAGTGTATTACTCTGGCACCCGATTATGCCTGGGCCTACTATGCAAGAGGACAGGTGAAGACAGAGCTTCAGGACTTTGAGGGAGCTAAGGCCGATTTCGACAAAGCCACCGCCCTTCTGGACGGAGAAGAGCCCACCTGGATCGGAGAAGCAGCAGGGCAGACTTCTGCTGAGGACGCCGACGGATCTGTCGAGGATACTTCAGAAGAAGATGCAGAGTAAAGGATATAAAGAGAGACAAAGCAGAGAGATCTGCCGCGAGGTGAAAAATGGCATTTATTGATAAATTTGCCCAGGCTTTGGGCTTTACCAGTATAGCGAACGATCCGGAGGAAGATGAGGATTACTTCGAGGATGACTACGAAGAGGATTATGAGGAACCTCGTAATTCCCGCTTCAATCGTTCTTCCAGAGAGAGAGACCGAAACTCCGACTACAGAAACAGCGGCTACCGCAAGAATGAGACCGATTATTACAATGATCGTCCCAGCTTCGGCACCAACACCCGGGGCTACGATCGGGATCCTGTGACAGGAGAAGTCCGCTATTCATCCGGCACCGGAGCTTCCGATGGTTACAGCTCCGCAGAGAGACCCAACGGCAGAAGCTACGGCTCCTCTTATGGAACAGGTCCCTCCTTCGGTTCTTCTTCTCAGTCCGGACCTACCTACAGGACCAACAGTTATTCTACTTCCACCACTACAGGACCTAACGGCAAGAAGATCCTGAATCTGAATGCCAGCATCAACATGGAAGTGGTGGTGGCCAGTCCCGAATCCTTCGAGGAAGCCAGAGTCATCGCCCAGAGTATCAAGGAGAGCAAGCCCGTCATCATCAATCTGGAGTTTATCGATCATGACATCGCCCAGCGTATGACGGATTTCCTCTGTGGCTGCTGCTGCGCAGTGAATGGCAACATCCAGCGGATCGCAGATAAGATCTTCATGATCGCCCCCGGCAATGTAGACTTCGCCGGTGATGTGGATATTCGTCAGTCTCTGCAGACAGAAGGCCTGGCCTTTCCCTTCGGCTCCCGTGACCCCTATCAATAATGGAATCGGGAGAGGATAAGCTGTTTCTTGCCAGAGTGCAGGAACTGGCCGACAGAGCTGAGCGGGGCGGCTATGTGGTCTGCTCCGATTTTCTTGATGACCATAAACAAAGCCTTCTGTCCGGAGCGGTCGGGAGGCTTTCCGTGTCTATGCTCAGATGGGGAGGCTATGACGGAGCCGAAAGGATCTGTCTGCTCTTTTACCCGGATTATCTTTCTTCTTCCCTGGAGGACGAGAAGCAGCAGGCGCTTTGTCTGCTGCATATAAAACTGGCAGACAAACGGTTTCTGAAGCGGATCCCGGAACACAGGGATTATCTGGGAGCCATTCTGGGTACGGGGATCAAGAGAGAAAAGGTAGGAGATATCGGCATAAGCGAGGACGGCGCCTACGTGTTTGTGCTCCGGGAGATAGCCGGTTATCTCGTGCAGGAGCTTACCTCTGTGGGTCCCGCAGTAGTGACGGTGGAGGAAGCGCCTCATACGGACATGCCCACCCGCGAAAAAGGGAAAGAGATGCTGATCAGCCTGGCTTCCCTTCGCATGGACTCTGTGGTAGCCCACGGGTTCCATCTGGGACGGGGAGATGCTGCCAAAGCCATCCGTGCAGGAATCGTTCTCTGCAACGGAGCCCCGGTGACAGATCCGGATAAACTTGCTCACATAGGGGATAAGATTACCCTACGGGGAAAAGGCCGGGTGATCCTTCGGGAGGACCGAGGTCCTTCCAGATCCGGCAGGATCCAGGTGCTGGTGGAATACTTCGGAAAATGAGGATACAGAATAAACGGAGAATACTATGATAAAACGACTTCTGAAGACACTGGGCTGTCTGGCCGTTTCGGCCCTGCTGATTCTTCTGGATCAATGGGTGAAGCTGTGGGTATATAACGGTATTCGGATCAATGGTCCCATAGTTCTGATTCCCGGGGTACTGCAGTTTGGCTACGTGGAGAACTACGGTGCTGCCTTCAACATTCTCACAGATCGTAGGTGGCTTCTGGTGGTATTTGCCTGCCTGGTGAGCGCAGTTCTTCTGGTAATGCTGTTTCTGTCCTTCAGGGAGAAACAGCTGACCTCCGGTGTACTTCTCTGGGAGCGGGCCTGCCTGGTCATGATTTTGGCAGGCGCGGTGGGAAATGTGATTGACCGTGTTCAGCATGTATATGTCATCGATTTCATTGAGACTCTGTTTATTGATTTTCCCCTGTTCAATGTGGCGGACAGTCTCATCGTGGTAGGATGCATCCTGCTGTTCATTCTGGTGTTCTTTTCGGAAGAGAAGCAGGAGCCTGCAGAAAATAATGACGCCGGAGCAGTACCGGAGACAGAGTCACAGAAACCCCATGAAGAAGATGATCCTGAAGAATCTCCGGGGTCCTCTGAAGAAGAGAATTCAGAAGCAATCCAGGAGACCGAAGAGGAGCTCTCCCATGAGTGAGACCCGTCTCTTCACTGTGGATGCCCAAGGGCAGGGCAGCCGCCTGGATGTATTCATCTCCGAAGCCCTGGAGGAGCTGACTCGCTCCAGAGTCCAGAAGCTGTTGGAAATGGGCTGCCTCCGGGTGAACGATAAGAGCGTGAAGGCCGGCTACAAGCTGAAGGAGGGGGACAGGATCTCTCTGGAGATTCCTGAGACCAGGATCCTTTCAGCGGAGCCCCAGCCCATGGATATTCCCATCATATATGAAGACGAAGATCTGGCCATTGTGATGAAGCCCAGAGGCCTGGTGGTGCATCCCGCTGCAGGACATGAGGACGGAACTTTGGTCAACGGACTCATGTATGCCTTCGAGGGAAGGCTTTCCGGCATCAACGGCGTACTGCGGCCGGGAATCGTTCACAGGATCGATAAAGACACCTCCGGTCTTCTGGTGGTATGCAAGAGTGACAGGGCCCATCAGGTCTTGTCCGATAAACTGAAAGAGCACGACATAGACCGGGTGTATCACACCATTGTCCATGGCAATATAAAAGAAGACCGGGGCACAGTGGATGCTCCCATAGGACGCATGGACAACGAGCGGAAGAAGATGTGTATCCGCCCTGACGGCAGACGGGCCGTCACCCATTATCGGGTCCTGGAGCGCTACAAGGGATTTACTTACCTGGAGGTGACTCTGGAAACCGGAAGGACTCATCAGATCCGTGTGCATATGCAGAGCCTGGGCCATCCGGTACTGGGAGACCCGGTATACGGACCTGCCCGGCAGACTACGGACCCGGGACGGCGGCTGGAAAAAGAGGATTTCTGGCCCGGACAGATCCTGCACGCCAAGGTGCTTGGCTTTGAGCATCCTGTCTCCGGTGAATTTATCCGGTTTGACAGCGAATTGCCCCCTTATTTTTTGAAAACCCTGGAGATTTTAAGAAACTATACTTAAAATTGTGCAGAATTTTTCGTTTTCGGTTGTAAGTGGAGCGACAAATGACTATAATGTTCCTAATATAGTTTTTTCTAGGAGAGGATTATACTTTCTATGGTTGGACAAAACCGCTATATTTCCGATGCAGTGATTCGCAGACTTCCCCGATATTACAGATATCTGGGTGAGCTGCTTAACAGCGGAGTTACAAGAGTTTCTTCCGGCGAGCTAAGTGAAAGGATGGGTTCCACCGCATCTCAGATCCGTCAGGACTTTAATCATTTTGGCGGCTTCGGACAGCAGGGTTACGGATATAATGTTGAACTGCTGTACAAAGAGATTGGCGCGATTCTCGGTATGGATCATGCCCATGATGTGATTATCATCGGAGCAGGCCATATTGGTAAGGCGCTTGTCAATTATCCCAATTTTGTGAAGAGAGGCTTTAATATCACAGCCATCTTCGATAAGGATCCCAGGTTGATAGGGACGCAGGTTTCCGAATTGACGGTCTTGTCCGTGGATGATCTGGACGAGTATTTACAGGCTCATCCGGCGGACATCGCCGTTCTGGCCATTCCCAAGTTACAGGCGAAAGAGATGGCAGAAAGGCTTTGCAGTCTGGGCATTCAGGGCATATGGAACTTTGCTTCCACCGATCTTGAATTTGACACAGATACCTGCGTGGTGGAGAATGTTCATCTTACGGATTCTCTCCTTCGTCTGTCCTACAGACTGAATAACAGATAAGCTTTGTTTTTTCATAAAGCATCGGCTATTTTGTTTCCGTATTTTACGGTTTTCCTATGATAAGCCTCCGGCGGTGGTGCTTGGA
>JABUST010000039.1 GCA_021442595.1 Lachnospiraceae bacterium
ATCATCTTCGATGGAAATCATCTTCGATGGAAATCATCTTCGATGGAAATCATCTTCGAAGAAAATCTCATGAGATGAGTATCTTCTTGTGAGATTGAAGAAATAAAGGAGTAAATATTATGGAACCTATGGAAAAGGAACAGACCGTGACGGAGCAACCTAAGAAGCGCATGCTCTCCGGTATTCAGCCCAGCGGAGATCTACATCTGGGAAATTACCTGGGTGCCATTAAGAACTGGGCAGACCGGGTGAATGAGTATGAGTGCTTTTATTTCATGGCAGATATGCATACCATTACGGTCAGACAGGACCCTGCGGAGCTGAGAAAGCGGTCTCTGAACCAGCTGGCCCAGTACATTGCCTGCGGTCTGGATCCTGAAAAGAACACCCTGTTTCTTCAGTCCCATGTGCCGGCTCATGCTCAGCTGGGTTGGGTTCTGGACTGCTACACCATGTTCGGCGAGCTCAGCCGCATGACCCAGTTTAAGGACAAGTCCGCCAAGCATAAGGATAATATCAATGCCGGCCTGTTTACTTATCCTGCCCTGATGGCTGCAGACATCCTGCTGTACCAGCCGGACTATGTGCCGGTGGGAGAGGACCAGAAGCAGCATGTGGAGCTGACAAGAGACATTGCCCAGAGATTCAATGCCATCTACGGGGATGTGTTCAAGATTCCGGAGCCTTTCATCGCCAAGACCGGCGCCAGGATCTACGGACTGTCCACACCGGATGCCAAAATGTCCAAGTCTGTTCCCGAGGGTTGTGTGTTCCTGATGGATGACCCGGATACCATTGCCAGAAAGTTCAAGAGAGCCGTCACAGATTCCGATACCGTAAATCCGGTTCATTTTGATAGACAGAATAAGCCCGGCGTCTCCAATCTGATGAATATTTATGCCACCGTTACCGGTGAGACCTATGAGCAGATCGAGGCTGAGTTCGAAGGCAAGGGCTACGGCGTATTTAAGCCTGCAGTGGGAGAGGCTGTTATCGAGCATCTGCGTCCCATTCGTGAGGAGGCAGAGCGGCTCATCAAGGATAAGGCCTATCTCCATCAGGTTTACGAGGAGGGCGCTCAGAAAGCTTCCTATGTAGCCGGCAAGACCCTGAGAAAGGTCTATAAGAAGATCGGTTTCTATCAGCTTTAAGAAAAGACGATGAGTCTCTGCAGGGATGAAGTGTTTCATTTGAGAAGAAGGCATATTCTCTGTCCGCTTGGTTTGGTCATTGCAGAGAAATTACAAAAAGAACCTCCGAACATGGTGACATGATCGGAGGTTCTTTGGCATAGTTTCGGAGACTCTGCTGTTTGTTTTTCACAGGAGAGCCGTTTCATAGGCTCAGCAGTTAGCCCCGAGGTCAGGGTCTGATGCCCGGTGTGCCGTCCAGCTTCTGCTGTCCCATCCATACCTTCATGACAAGCTTTTTGGGAAGCAGGCGGACCAGAATCCGCTGTCCGTTATTCACGAATCCGCAGCAGGAGATTTCCTTCTTTGAGTATAGATCCTTCACGGCCTTTTTGGCAACTGCTTTAGCATCGTACATGGCGGCATAGTTGATGACCACCGGTTTTTTATCTGCATTAATGGCCCGGTCGAAGAAGGCAGTCCTGGTCCAGAAGGGGGTCACTGCCAGGCAGTGGATGTTCTTGTATTTCAGTTCCACATTCAGAGCCCGGGTATAATTCAGCACGAAAGCCTTGGTGGCTGCATAGCAGTTGATGTAGGGGATAGGCTGGAAGCCCGCGCAGGAGGCGATGTTCAGGATCCGGCTGCCCTCCGGCATGCAGGGAAGGGCATAGTTGATCATGGCCACGTAGGAAGTGCAGTTCAGATCCACCATGTTCAGCAGAAGATCGGTGTCGATGTTTTCCGTGTGGTCAAAGTATCCAAAGCCCGCGCAGTTGGCGAGGACCCGGATCCGAGGCTGCTCTTGCTCCAGTTTTTCTTTGAGTTTCAGCAGATCTCCCCGGTCAGAGAGGTCCAGGGTCACGGGGATCACAGGGGTCTTTACCTGAGCGGCCAGAGCCTCCAGTTTATCCGTGGAGCGGGCAATGGCCCAGATCTCGTCTGCCTGTTCCTTCCCGGCCCGAATAAGCTTGTCCAGAAGGAGAAGGATCTCCTTACCGATGCCGGAGGAAGCTCCGCTGACCACAAGGATATTTTTGCATGATGTGTTGGAAGACATGTAATAACCGACAGCAGCAGGGCTGCTGCGTATCCTTTCAAATATTCATAGATTATCATAGTCCCGGAAGTCTGTGATGTCAAGGAACAGCCGGAGAGCGGTTCCGCCCCTGCGTATGCAGGTTCAGCATACATACAGATAGCAGACTCAGGAGGTTTCGATGTTTTATTGTTTATACTGTAGTTGATAGTTTTCGGAAAGTACGATTGCGGATGTTCCTGATATATAGTATCATCGCTTTGTCACTATTTTTACTCTTATGAACATAGATATATGAGGTAACTGTCATGGCTGCACTTAATATCATTCCTGCCGTTAACGGCTGGAAATCCCGGGGAACCAAAACTCTTAAAGTTGAGACGCCCCTTCTGTACATGGGCTGCTGTCCGGAGGCTCCTCTGTTTCCTCTGGAAAAGGATACCAAAGGACTGGCTCTCCTGCTAATCATGCAGGGGGAAGAGATTGATCCCGAAGGCTATGAGCTGGAGATCGATACGGATAAGATTGTCATTCATTATGCCGATGATGCCGGCCGTTTCTATGCCCTGACCACGCTTTTCGAGATGATTCGTGTGTATAAGGGTGAGATTCCCTGCGGCCATGCGGCCGACGTTCCGAAATACGATTACAGGGGCTTCATGCTGGATGTAAGCCGGCATTTCTTTGATGTGGCAGAGGTCAAAAAGATCCTGGATGAAATGGCAGCCATGAAGCTGAACCGGTTCCATTGGCATCTCAGCAATGACCAGGGATACCGCATCGAGAGCCTTAAGTTTCCTAAGCTGAACGAGATCTCTGCCCGGAGGACTGAACCGGATGGTAAAGAAAGTTATGGCTTGTACACACGGGAAGAGATCCGGGAGGTGGTGTCTTATGCTGCGGAGCGGTACATTGAAGTCATTCCCGAGATCGATCTGCCGGGACACACTTCCGCCATTGCAGCGGCTTATCCGGAGCTGACCTGCAAGGGAGAGCCGGTTTCGGTGAAGAACGCGGGAGGCATTTATTCTGAAATTCTGTGTCCCGGCAAGGAGGAGACCCTGAACTTCCTGAAGGAGCTTCTGGAGGAGGTGACGGAGCTGTTTCCCGGTGAGTATTTCCATATCGGCGGAGATGAAGCGCCTAAAGCCGCCTGGAAGGTTTGTCCTCATTGTCAGGCTAAGATCCGTGAGCTGGGGCTGAATGGGGAAGAGGATCTCCAGGGCTGGATCACCACGGAGCTGATCCGATTCCTGAAGGAGAAGGGCAAGACCGCCATCGGATGGAACGAGATGCTCTATTCCGGTGCCAAGGAGGGGGCTGTGGCTCAGTACTGGAATGAAATGAAGCCCGGAGAGACCCGACACAAAAAGCAAATCGAACAGGGGCAGAAGTTCATTATGTCCATGCTCTACGGTTCCTACTGCGATTACCCCTATGCCATGGTGTCTCTGAAAGCCATGTACGATTATGACGAAACTCAGATCCGGGGCGTTAAACTTTCGGAGGATCAATTGCTGGGCATGGAGATCCCGGTCTGGACAGAGCATATTGCGGATGCTGAAAAGCTGGAAGCCATGATCTTCCCCCGCATAGAGACTTTGGCGGAGCACGCCTGGTCCATGGACAGAGACTTTGAAGACTTCCTGCAGCGCATGCAGGAAAGAGAGGTCTACCTGCAGGAGAAGGGGTACCATGTAACGCCGGTTAAGGAGGCAGACATCCGGGGCATGGAAGGAATTCCCCGGTTCTTCGAAGGAGTGAAGCAGTTTGCCGCATCTATGGGAGGCGGGGCCAAGAACATGGAACTGGACGAAGAGACCAGAAAGCAGCTGGAGGAGTCAGGAAAGGAATTCATGAAGGGATTTCTCATGTATACCTTCACACCGGAGGAGATGGGAAAAATCATGGAAGCTGCTGCAGGAATGTTCTGATTTCAGCAGAAAAAAACACCGGGATAATTCATTTGGATGACTACAATTATCTCCGGTGTGATATAATGATGTATCAATATGTAACTTCAATACGAAAGGGGTTTATATTCTATGGGTCTTATCAAAGCTTTAGCAGGTGCTGTTGGCGGTACTCTTGCTGATCAGTGGAAGGAATTTTTCTACTGTGAAGCTATCGACAAGGACGTTCTGGTGGTTAAGGGCCAGAAGCAGATCACCGGTCGTTCCTCCAATACCAAGAGCAATGACAACATTATCTCCAACGGTTCCGGTATCGCTGTTGCCGATGGCCAGTGCATGATCATCGTCGAACAGGGCCGTGTGGTGGAGTTCTGTGCCGAGCCCGGTCAGTTCACCTATGATACTTCCACTGAACCCAGCCTTTTCTCCGGTAAACTGGGAGAGAGCCTCAAGCAGACCTTCCAGACTGTGGGACGCCGTTTCACCTATGGCGGTGACACCGGCAAGGATCAGAGAGTTTACTACTTCAACACCAAAGAAATCCTGGACAACAAGTTCGGTACCCCCAATCCCATTCCTTTCCGCGTAGTAGATACCAAGATCGGTCTGGACATCGATACCGCTCTTCGCTGCTCCGGTGTGTACTCCTACAAGATTACCGATCCGCTGCTGTTCTACACCAACGTTTGCGGAAATGTGTCTCAGGAATACAAGCGCTCCGAGATCGACAACACTCTGAAGACCGAGTTCATCTCCGCTCTTCAGCCGGCTCTGGGACGTCTGTCCGAGCTGGAGATCCGTCCCAATCAGATCATCACTCATACCACTGAACTGGAAAGTGCTATGAATGAGACTCTGTCCGGCAAGTGGGCACAGACCCGCGGACTGTCTGTAGTTTCCGTGGCTCTGGGTTCCGTCACTCTGCCCGAGGAGGATCAGGAGCTCATCAAGCAGGCTCAGAGAGCAGGCATGATGAAGGATCCCACCTACGCTGCCGGCACCATGATGATGGCTCAGGCAGACGCAGCCAAGATCGCAGCAGGCAACACTGCAGGCGCTATGACCGGCTTCATGGGCATGGGCATGGCTACCAACGCTATGGGCGGTATGAACAACATCGGCAACCTTTATGCTATGGGTCAGCAGCAACAGCAGCAGGCAGCTCCTGCTCCGGCTCCCGCTCCTCAAATGGCAGCTCCCGCCGGTGCCACCTGGACCTGCAAGTGCGGCGCCCCCAATACGGGCAAGTTCTGCAATAACTGCGGCGCTCCCCGTCCTCAGGACGAATCCTGGACCTGCAAGTGCGGCGCTGTGAATACCGGTAAGTTCTGCGCAGAGTGCGGTTCTCCCCGTCCTTCTGCTCTGACAGCCTGCCCCCAATGCGGCACGGCCATTGCCGATCCCGCCAATCCTCCCAGATTCTGCCCCGAGTGCGGCGCAAAACTGAAGTAATTTATTCGGCAGATAAGGGCCTGTAGCGATACAGGCCCTTCCTTGCAGAAAGAGGTTTTTATGTCTGATCTTCATGAATACAAGTGCCCTGCCTGCGGTGGTGCTCTTGCCTTTGATTCCGGACTTCAGAAGATGAAGTGTCCCTACTGTGATTCTGTCTATGAGCTGTCCTCTCTTCAAAATGTGGACAATGAGCTGAATACTGCCCAGCAGGCGCAGGCTCAGGACAATATGGAATGGAACTCCTCCAACAGTACCTGGTCCGATGAAGAAGCCGACGGCATGCGGGTCTACGTGTGTAAATCCTGCGGCGGTGAGATCGTAGGCGATGCCAACACAGCAGCCACCTCCTGTCCCTACTGCGGCAATCCCATCGTCATGATGGGTCAGTTCAAGGGTGATCTGAAGCCTGATTATGTGATTCCCTTCAAGCTGAACAAGGATCAGGCCATGGCCCGGTACAACCAGCATCTCAGCGGCAAGAAATTCCTGCCTAAGGTGTTTAAGGACCAGAACAGGATCAAGGAGATCCAGGGCGTTTATGTTCCCTTCTGGCTCTTTGATGCCCAGGCGCAGGGAACCGCGTCCTACAAGACCACTACCAGCAGAACCTGGCAGGATAGCCAGTACTCTTATAAAGAGACCAGTTACTACAACGTCCAGCGCGGTGGCCGTGTCACCTTCAACAAGGTGCCTGTGGATGGCTCCAAGAAGATGGACGACACTCTGATGCAGTCCCTGGAACCCTTCAACTTTAATGATGCCGTTCCTTTCCAGACTGCTTACCTGGCAGGCTATGTGGCTGACAAATATGACGTAACCAAAGAAGAGACCATTCAGATCGCCAATGAGCGTATTAAGAATACCACCCATCAGTATTTGGACTCCACGGTTCAGGGATATGAGTCCTGTGAGCCCACTGCGCGGAACACCCGTGTATTTGGGGGTACCGCTTCCTATGCTCTGTATCCCGTCTGGATGCTTTCCACCCAGTATAATAACCAGAAATACACCTTTGCTATGAACGGTCAGACCGGCAAGTTCGTGGGAGACCTTCCCATAGATGAAGGGGCTGTCAAGGGTACTATGGGTCTTGCCGGAGGCATCACGGCTGCAGTAGTGCTTGCTCTTGCCTGGCTGCTGGCCGGACAGTTCCCCATCTGGGGTCTGGTCATCGGACTTGGTCTTGGTGTACTGGCTGCTTTTCTTGCTAAAAACTCCGTAAAGGCCAGCTTGGTCAGCGTGCATCAGGAGACCAGAGCCAACAACTATGTTGTTAATCAGGGATTGGAGCTGCAGAGAGATGTCTTTGCCAATGCTAAAACCGACAGGATACCTCTTGCTCAGGTCAACCAGCAAAATGGCCGCACTGCAGCTGCTGCGGGTGGAGTCGTGGCCGGCGCTGCCGTGGCAGGGGGCGCTGTAGCTGCTCATCAGCAAAACGGTCAGGGTCTTCAGGTCAGACAGGGCCAGGGAAACATGGTTCAGGGAAATGCCAGACAGGCAGCAAGCGGCGTTCGTGTGCAGAACGGTGTCTCCAACCTGCAGAATAACGGAAATGTTTCTCAGGCCGGCATGATCAATACCAATCGCCCTGTGAACAATCAGAGACCAATGGTAAATAATACTCGTCCTGTGAACACTGCTTCTGCTGCTCGTACTTCCACCACTGCTTCCAGACCTGCGGTGAATACATCCCGTCCGTCTGTCAGCAATACAAGGCCGGTGACGAGTTCCAGAACGAGCGTATCTTCTTCAAGACCAAGCTCCTCGGTAAGAACCTCTTCCTCCAGACCTTCTGTATCTTCCTCCAGACCTTCTGTATCTTCTTCCAGACCCTCGTCTTCTTCCAGATCTTCTTCATCGGTCAGCAGATCCTCAAGCTCTGCGTCCCGTCCTTCCTCCCGTCCCTCCGGCGGCGTAGGAAGAAAGTAAGATTCAAACTAACTGTTGGATTGACTGAAAGCATATGTACATTGTTCTAAAAGAAAGTGTGTATATACATTCGGCCGACAAAAAACTACACAAAAGAGGAGAGTGATTCCTTCGAATCGCTCTCCTTTTTGCTTTGTGATGTTTCTGTAATTTCATTGAGTTTGCACAACTGCTGCGGCTTCCATAGCTTCTATGCATGCCATAGCTTTCAGAGATGAAACTGCTATCTTTCGCTGTGTTCTTTATCTGTTTTTCAGCAGGCAGACCTCGATGGCATCGGGATACCGGTGCCGGGTGCCGATGAGTCGGATGCCGGTGGATTCCAGACGGCGCATAGTCTCCAGGGTATCGGCTTCGATCATTTCACCGGGAACAATGTAGGGGATTCCGGGGGGATAAGCGTAGACAAACTCCCGGGCAATGCGGCCGATGGAGTCTTCCACGGGAATGAACTCGCCGGCAAGCTTCATGGCTTCCGCAGGAGTCAGAGCAGGGTAGGAGATGGTCTCATGCTTCAGAATGAGAGGCTGAATGATCTCTGCATCCCCCAAAGTGGCGTCGATGGAAAGCAGGGCATCCCGCAGTCTGTCAAAGCCCTCCTGGGTATCTGCAATGCTGGTCATGGCCAGTACCACATCCGAGAGGCACATTTCCATCTGGCAGCGGTAGTCCTTCAGCAGTGTCTTATACAGCTGCAGTCCGGTCATGTTGGTGCCTCGGGTGGAAATGAGGATCTTTCCCTGATCGAAGTAGGGGATGTTGGGATGATCCTCCACCGTGTCATTTCCTTTGCACAGCACCTTCAGATGCTTCAGCTGCTTCATGGACTCACTGAAGGCGCACAGGCGCTCATGATAGACAAGGAAGAGCTCTTCTCCCCGTCTTTCCAGCAGGTCGATGCACTGATCGGCGCTGGCCATGAGCACATAGGAAGGACTGGTGGATTCGATGATGGCCAGGGTCCTGGACAGATCCTCCGGATCTACACGGTCCGAACAGACATGGAGAATGGAGGTCTGGGTGAGAACAGGCAGGGTCTTGTGAAGGCTCTGAACCACCACATCGGCCCCACGGTGCACGGCGCTGTCCGGAAAGTAAGGGGAGAGACCCAGGTGAGGGCCGTGGGCTTCGTCCACCACCAGAATGGCGTCATTATCGTGTACGATCTTGGAGATAGTATGGATCTTGGAGACCACACCATCAAAGGTGGGAGAGACCACCAGCACCAGCTTGATATCCGGATAACGGCGGAAGGCACGTTCCACATCGATGGGGCGCACGCCGGCATATACACCGGTGGCTTCATCCAGAGAGGGATATACATATACGGGACGCACACCTGCCAGAGAAAGGGCGTTGTAGATGGACTTGTGAGTGTTTCTGGGAATCAATACCCGGTCCCCTCTGCGGGTCAGACCCAGAATGGAGGATACAAGACCGCCGGAGGAGCCGTTCACCAGGAAGAAGCTGCATTTGGAGCCAAAGAGGGCAGAGGCCCGCTGCATGGAATTGGAGAGAATGGAATCTCTTCCGAAATGGGCGGTAGCTTCATGCAGATCATCCAGATCATCGATTTCGGTGTAGTCGATGGAGTAGGGATTATCCAGCTGACACAGCTCGGTGTTTCGCTTGTGACCGGGCATGTGGAAGGGATAGATATCTCGGGTATTATACTGGCGGTAGTAATCCTGAAGGGTCATACTGATGATCTCCTCATGTTTAGAATAAGTCTCTTTAAGTCAGGTCTTTGAAGTCAAAGCAGCAGCCTGTCTCCAGCAGCCGGGTCAGAGCAGTCAGTCCGTCGGCATCGGCAGTGGTGAAGCGGGCTTTAAGGGGTGAGTCGATGTCCAGAACGGCCACCACGGCTCCGTTTGCTCCATGAATGGGAATGACGATCTCCGACGCGGAGGCACTGTCACAGGCGATGTGCCCCGGGAAGCAATGGACATCCTCCACCAGCTGCAGGGTATCCTGAAGGGCAGCGGTGCCGCATACCCCCTTTCCGAAGGGAATGCGGATGCAGGCGGGCTTTCCCTGGAAGGGGCCAAGAATCAGTTCCTTGTGGGCGGGGGTATCCCCGGAGGCGGCAGTCAGATAGAAGCCGCACCAGTTGATGTCAGAAAGAGCTTCCCACAGAAGGGCTGCCGTGTTGGCCAGATTGGGGAGATAGTGGGACTCCCCGCTGATCAGGGCGCGGGCCTGCTGCAGCAGCAAAGTATAGTCAGAAGGGGCCTGACCGGGCTGTGTCATCATATGGGAAAAACCTCCGGCGAGCACTGCTATTTTGGACAGATTGCACATTATCATATGCAGTAAGGAGTATTATAATTTGCGGGCAAGTTGATTGCAAGCCCTGTTAATTTCGTACAGGGGAAGGCATGGAGCTTGGAAGCGAGCCCTGATAAATTCACAAGGAATGAATGCATGGATTATGCAGACAAATCCTGTTAATTTCATATTGAACGAATGTTGTTGGCTTGCATGAAGGTGTCAAAATTTATACAGTTAAAGATAGATTCGAGGTGACGTAATGCGAGGACGTTCCTATACCATAGATATGACAGAAGGACCCATTATGGGGAAGATGGTCCGCTATTCTCTTCCGCTAATTCTTTCCTCCATCCTCCAGCTGCTGTTCAACGCAGCCGATGTGATCGTGGTGGGACGGTTTGCCGGTGCGGAATCTCTGGCGGCGGTGGGATCCACCGGTTCTTTGACGAGCCTGATCCTGAACCTGTTTATCGGCCTGTCCATAGGTACGAATGTGCTGGTGGCCAGAAACCTGGGTGCCCGGGATGACGAGGAAACAGGGAAGGTGGTTCACACCTCTATTCTCCTGAGCCTTATCGGCGGCGCTTTTCTGGCAGTAGTAGGAGTGGTGCTGGCCAGGCCCATGCTGCAGCTCATGGGATCCCCGGAGGATGTTATTGATAAGTCTGTCCTTTACATGCAGATCTATTTTCTGGGCATGCCTGTGAATATGCTGTACAATTTCGGCTCTGCTGTCATGAGGGCCCAGGGAGATACCAAGAGACCTTTGTATTTCCTGACGATTTCCGGTGTTGTGAATGTGATTCTGAATCTGTTCATGGTCATTGTGCTGCACATGGGCGTGGCAGGTGTTGCCGTGGCCACCGTGGTTTCTCAGGCTATTTCCGCCCTTTTGGTGGTGCGCAGCCTCATGCATATGGAGGGTCCCTGTCATTTGGATCTGAAGCAGCTGAAGATCCACAAGGGTCCTCTGCTGGGCATGATCCATGTGGGGCTGCCCGCAGGACTCCAGGGTATTGTTTTCAGCATCAGCAACGTCCTCATTCAGTCCTCTATCAATTCCTTTGGCTCCGTGGCTATGGCCGGCAGTACGGCCGCCGCCAACATCGAGGGTTTTGTCTACGTGGGCATGAACGCCGTTTACCAGACCGCTCTGTCCTTCTCGGCTCAGAATATGGGAGCAGGGAAATATGACAGGCTTAATAAAATCACCGCCCAGAGTCTGATATTGGTCACTATCATCGGTGCAGTTCTGAGCGGGGGAGCATATCTTCTCAGATACACTCTCCTGGCCTTTTATACAGACTCTGCTGAGGTGGTCCGCTATGGCTGTATGCGTCTCCAGATGGTATGTCTGACATATACTCTTTGCGGTCTTATGGATACCATGGTGGGAAATCTTCGCGGTCTTGGTTATCAGGTGATGCCCATGGTCGTATCTCTCACCGGTGCCTGCGGTTTCCGTGTGTTTTGGATTCTGACGGTTTTTGCAGCTAATCGAACTATGTCCATACTGTATGCCTGCTATCCTATCAGTTGGGCACTTACTTTTATGACACATCTGATCTGCTACATCATCGTAAAGCGTAAATTTGATAAAAAGATCAGCTCTGAAGCCCAGTTGTCCCTTGTGAAATAAGCTGTCCTTTGCTATAATCAGGTATCACCCCTATGTGTAACATTCCGAAAGGAGAGTTGCGGTGAAGCTGAAATACCTAATTGATTCCAAGCCCGTAAAAAACAAAATCAGCGGCTCTCTCAAGGCCAAAGTCAAAGACGTGGTGGTTGAGGCAGTCAGAAGAGAAGTAAAGGAGCAAGCAGCAAAGATCATGAAAAAGAAATCATTCATGGATGTACTGAAGGTCATTCTGATCATCATCGGTTCCCTGGTAGTCGTAGGCGCTGTTGCCTATGCAGTCTATCGCTTCATCCTTAAGAAGGATGAGGATGATCTGGATTCCGTTTTTGAGGACGATGAGGACGATGAGGACGAAGAAGAGTGCGAGGAAGTCATTGAAGAAGAGCTTTCCGAGGAAGAAATCGAGGAAGCCGTTGCAGTGATGGACAAGCTGGAGACTCTTCGTGATACCTATCTGGAGAAGATTAAGACCGCTTATCACAAGCTGTTCCCCAACGGCGATGGCAATGATGCTGCCGAAGAAGCAGTGGAAGAGGCTGCTGAGGAAGAATCTGCTGAAGTAGCAGCAGAAGCTGTTGAAGAAGCTGTTGAAGAGTCCCTGGAAGCTGCCATGGATGCAGCTGTCGAAGCAGTTGAAGCTAAGGAAGAAACTGCAGAATAAGAGGTAAATCAGATGAAGGAACGCGTCCTTTTGAAGGGTGTCGTTTCCGAGGTCTCTTTTCCCTGTAAAGGAAAACTTATGCCGGCGCCGGAGTTCCCTCCCATAACAGAGGAGGAAGCTCCTGCCGGCATTTTGTATGTGGAGCCGACGAAACAGTACGACCCCTTTCCTGTCAAGAATCTTCTTCCCGGTCAGGAATGGCTGGTATCTACCGGCCTTAAGGGGAGAAGATCCGGAGAGTGTCATCCCATTCGCCTGTTGAAGCAGGCAGAGTATGAGGTGGAAGCAGCTTGCCCCCATGCCAATAGCTGCGGTGGCTGCCTGTACCAGACTGTTCCCTACGATCTCCAGACCTTCTGGAAGGAGGAGCAGATCAAACAGCTGTTGAAGGACGTACCCGGTATAGAGGAAGCCAGATGGCTCCCCATTCAGAAATCACCGGATGTTCTGGAATACAGAAACAAGATGGAGTTCTCCTTTGGAGATGAACACAAGGGGGGAGAGCTGACCCTGGGACTTCATAAGAGAAACTCTTTTCATGACGTGGTATCTACATCAGAGTGCCGCCTGGTCCATCCGGATCTGAGGAAAATCCTGAAGGTAACGGAGCAGTTCTTCAAAGAGAGCGGGCTGCCCCGGTATAATACCTACGGAAATACTGGGATCCTCCGTCATCTGGTACTGAGGAGAAGCGCTTTGAATGGTGGGATCCTGGTGAATCTGGTGGCCACAAGTGCTTTGAAGCAGCAGGATGGCGTGCTGGAGGCCTGGGTCCGTGCTCTGGAGGAGCTGGAGAGTTCTCATGATCCTGCGGGAACCTGTCAGCTGTCCGGCCAGTTGGAGGGGACCATCCGGGGGATACTCTATACCGAAAATGATCAGACGGCAGATGCGGTCAAGGCCGATGCCCTCCATGTGCTTCGGGGAAAGGCTGAACTGACGGAAGCGCTTCACGGACTGACCTTCAAGATTTATCCTTTTTCCTTCTTTCAGACCAATACCCACGGAGCGGAAAAGCTTTACGGCATTGTCAAAGACTTTGCCGGAGATGTGTCTTCTCAGTCGGTTTTTGACCTGTACTGCGGTACCGGCACCATCGCCCAGATCATGGCTGCTGCCGGCGCAGAAAGGGTAGTGGGCATCGAGCTGGTGGAGGAGGCTGTGAAGGCGGCCGGAGAGAACGCTGTTATCAACGGCCTCAGCAACTGCAGCTTCATTGCCGGAGATGTGCTGAAGGAGGTGGAGAAGCTTTCCGAAGCACCGGACCTGATCATTTTGGATCCCCCCAGAGACGGCTGCCATCCCAAGGCTCTTCCCAAGCTGCTGGCCTTTGCTCCTAAACGATTTATCTATGTGTCCTGCAAGCCTACCTCTCTGGTTAGAGACCTGCCATACTTTGTGGAGGCAGGCTATCACATCGATAAGGTGCAGCCCTGTGACATGTTTCCCATGACACCTCACACAGAGGTGGTGGCTTTGCTTTCTAAAAAGTAAATTCGATTGAAGTCCCGGGGTTATAGGAAAATTTTCAGAAACCTTTGTATAGACGTTTAGTAGATAGTTTCAGACATGAGGTAAGTTTTCAAAAAGACTATTTGAGGTAATCCTTTGCATTATTCCCATGTAAACATGGTGGGTTTTATGTAAGAATTAGCACTTGAAAAGGGAAAATTCTTTCTATATACTTAATTTGTATTTTTTATACTCGAAAACTCATTCTGAGTTTGTTTTCGGAAGGAAGAGATAACAATGGAATCTTTAAAAGAAACGGGAAAAAGATCGTTGGCTCTTATGCTGACCATCGTTATGTGCCTCAGCATGCTCACGCATTTGGTGTCTGCGGCTACATTAACAAGTTCTGATCTTGCGGACTTCACCAGTGCTGTTACCATCAAAGATGCAGACGGACAGGAAATCAAAGAAGACGGAACACTGCACGTTGGCGGAAAGTACAGCGTTACTCTATCTTTTGCTGAGAATGATAAAGTAGGCAGCGAGAAGGAATTTGCTGCAAACAGTGCCGGAAAGCTTACTTACCAGCTTCCCGGACAGTTTAATGTTATTGCTAAAACTGATGAGCCTATCAATAATAAGGATGGAGTAAAGGTAGCTACTTATAGTATAACTTCCGACGGTTTTCTGACGGTGAGCTTTATTACCACGGAAACGGGAAAGCTTTATTTCGATGACTTTAACAATACAGAGCTGACTATCGAATTTGAATGCGCAGTGGCTCCCGGAGGCAAAGAAGGACCCACTGTCATTAATTTTGGAAACGGAAAAACGATAAATATCAATGTCACCAGTGCCGGTGATCTTAAGGTAAACAAAAGCTCCGGAACATATAACGGATCCACAGGGCTGATTGAGTATACGGTGAAGGTGGAGGCGGTCTACGGGGCTGTGACAGGCATTACATTATCAGATAAGATCACCAGCGGTAATGCCCAGATGTCCGGCAGCGGCAGTTACTATAAACTTGATGGAACTCCCCTTGCATCTCGCCCTACCAGCCTTGCCGCCGGAGAGGGATTCCTTTGGAAATACTATGTTAAGGTTAATGCCGGCGTAATAGATCTCACAAAGGCAGATGGACGTGTGCAGATTACCAATATAGTGACTGTGTCCGGAAAAACCGGCCCGGACAATAGCCAATCCATCAGCAAAACAGATGACGATACCCATACAATTAACTATCAAAATCTGAAAAAAGACGCAAAATCCATTGACACTACTGCTAAGACCATTACATGGAAAATTCAGCTGGGCAATGGACAGATTCCTCTTTCCAATATCTATGGAACCAGTGCTGTCATCACAGAAACCCTCGACGATGCGGGGCTGTATACGCAATCCTTTGGCTCACAGACTGTCAGTGTGACCTACAAGGATGCGGCCGGTAAGGAGACTTCCAGTACTATCTCCTGGGACGGAAAAGGGACTTTGAACATCCCTACCGGAAATGCCTATGAGATCGATTTTGAACTTATCTCTTCTTATGCTGCTAAAGACAGCAATAATGAAGGGATAGCTACTTTTGTCAATAACATAAGCGTAGCTACACCCTCCGGATCCATCACCACTAAGGCCAGCATCAGAAAAGGTGTGGGAAATCTTGTGGATCCCACCATCAGCAAGACTATTACCAAGGACTCACAGAAGAAAACCCTTCACTATACGATTATTGCCACCATCCCGGGAGGATATAATGATATCCCCGAATTCTATCTGAAAGATACCATTTCGAATTTGGCATCGGTTGATTTTACGAATGAACCTGTAAATCTTTCGGTGTCTGCCATTCCCGTTGGCGGCGCGGAAACAGACAGAATCATTTTTACAGAAGACACATCCAATTCCGGTCCATATACCTACTGCACAGATAAATCCGGTGGTCATCAGGAATCTCTGAATATTTATTTCAACACCAAAGATCCGGATACGACAAAATCCATATGGCCCTTTGATCAGGATATGATTCTCACAGTGGAGTATGACTTGCCTTTGGATGCTGTATCCGACGGCATTACGGTCCAGGATGCACTGGATCTGGGTGGTGTCCTGACAAATACGGTCCAGCTGAACTATAATAACGGAGCTGATAAAATCGAAGCTAAGGATGTTTACACAGAATCTCAAGAGTATTCGAAGAAAGGTGTATACAACTCCGACACGGATGTGATTGACTATACCTATACTTTCTTTAACGAGTACATGGGAGTTCAGTCTATCAATACGGCAGCGGCAGATGAGTTCATCTTCACTGACCAGCTCGGTCCCGGAATGAAGTTTGTGGAGGGCTCCCTCTATCTGGAGTTTATTGATAACAATAAATTACAGACGGCCTACAAGTATACCGGAAGCATTGGCGGCGAGACATTGATTTCAGCCAGCACGGATGATTTTGAGCCCATGGAAGGGACGAGTATACCTCTTCATGATTTTCTCACAAGTAATAAACAAGATAACATCAAGTACACCGACAAGATCGTCTACCACTATCAGGCCAAGGTGGACAGAGAGAGCACTGTCTTTACCGGCAGCCCCATCGGAACGGATGTCAACCTGACTAACGCTGCGTCCCTGTCCATTCGACAGGACGGTGGCAGCGTTAAAGAACTTCCGGATTATATTGCTTATGTTTCCGTGCCTAATAGAGGAGTCAATAAGTTTATCTCCGATCTTCATGACACAGACCGGGTCTCCTTTACTATTGAACTGAACTATGCCGGAGAGGATTTGATCAACAACGCGGATACCCTTACGGTCATTGACACACTCTCTCCCAACATCACTCCTGTTTTGAATACCATTGTGGTTCAGACTAAAAAGGATGGTGTCTGGAGCGCTTATAATTGCGGCTACAGCTACGATCATTCTAAAGGTATTCTGGAGTTTCCGGTTCCGGATGAAACTCCGGTCAGGATCACATATGATGTGAAGATAAATGCTGAGGGCACCAGTGTTTCCATTTACAACAACGTGACCGTGCAGGGTCAGACGACTTATGTAGATCAGGCTGCCGCTCTCTTCGCTGTGCAGAAGGCAAATGCAGGCGCATCGGCCTTCAATAGAAGTTTTAACCTATTCAAATGCGACACAGACACCGGCAAAGGCCTTAAGAATGCCACCTTTGCCATGTACGGACCGGAGAACAGCAGTCGTCAGGGGGATGCTGCTGCAGATAGTCTCCTCTATGATGCAGACATTCCGGCTACAGTTACCACCGACAAAGGTGTTAAACTTTACTACTACAAGTGTTACACTACCGATGATGTCGGTGTCATTGAATTCAGCAGCGATAACATGTCTGTAGGCGGCATGTACTCCTTCAAGGAAATCGTATCTCCTGAAGGATATATTAAGCAGGATGACGCCCTCTGGACGGTCTATGCCTTTGGCTATCCTGCAGTCGACCCCGATGCATCCATCCGTGTCATGGTGGATGATGACATTCTTGTCATCGAGAATGATTCCATCCCCAGGCATGAGATTCTGTTCAGCAAGGTAGATGAGGATGGTAACGAACTGGATGACGCCACCCTGACCATTACAGGTACCGGTGCTTTCAGCGGAACCATCGATGCCATCACCTGGACCACAGATACCACTGCAGAGCCCGATGGTCATACAGTAAAACTGGAACCCGGTGCTTATACTCTCACGGAGACAAATGCTCCCACGGGATATGAAAAGGCCGACAGCATCGACTTCACGGTGGACGAAAGCGGAAAGATTTATATCGATGGCGCAGACACGCCGGAAACATCAGCCAAGATCACCATGGTAGACGAGGAAACTCCTGAGCCGGAGGAGGAAGAGTCCTCCAAGCCTGAGGAATCTTCCAAGCCCGAGGAATCTTCCAAGCCCGAGGAATCTTCTAAGCCTGAAGAGTCTTCTAAGCCCGAAGAATCCTCAAAGCCTGAAGAATCCTCAAAGCC
>JABUST010000009.1 GCA_021442595.1 Lachnospiraceae bacterium
ATAATAGGGAAGACCGCAGCCTGCATAGGAAATATCCTTACTCTTGGTAAGGATCTTTACTTCTGCGCTTCTGTCCTCTCTCTTGAATTTGGCAGCTGCTTTAGTACCGGCAGCTACGCCGCCAATGACCAGAAATTTCATAAATATATCCCTCCTTGTACTGTCTGTAAGGTGAACCTGTATATATTCTATTATATGCTCTCACCTCCACCTCTTGCAAATGAATAATTCAAAGGAAGCCTCCGGGCAGATGCAGGAACAGAATGAAGGAGCTCATAAGAGCCGCATACCCCGGGCAGAGGGCGGGAACATAATTCTGTGCGAAAAAAACATATCTCCGGTTGTAAACGAACAAATTCTCCAAAATTAAGTCTGTTTACTGTTTGTTTAGAAATTCGTTAGCGAAAAATGCTAAAATTAAACACTATCACCGGACCCAAACGACCCGTATCAATCATGACAAGTAGTTTCAAAAAAGGATACAGCCATGGCATACATTGAATTCAAAGAAGTCTGTAAGTTTTATCACATGGGTGACCAGACCATCGCAGCCGCCGACCACATCTCCTTTCAGGTTGAAAAAGGAGAATTCTGCGTGGTGGTAGGCCCCTCCGGTGCCGGAAAGACCACCGTTCTCAACATGCTGGGAGGCATGGATTGCTGTGACGAAGGCACCATCCTGCTGGACGGATCCAAGATCAGTGACTATACCGGCCGTCAGCTGACGGAATATCGCCGCCATGATGTAGGCTTTGTATTCCAGTTCTATAACCTGGTCCAGAACCTGACAGCCCTGGAAAATGTGGAGCTGGCTGCCGAAATCTGCAAAGCCCCTCTCCCTGCCCATGAGGTACTGGAGCAGGTAGGACTGCAGGACCGGGCCGGAAACTTCCCGGCTCAGCTTTCCGGAGGAGAACAGCAGCGGGTATCCATAGCCCGGGCCATTGCCAAGAATCCCAAGATCCTTCTGTGCGACGAGCCCACCGGCGCCCTGGACTATAACACTGGAAAAGCCATTCTGAAGCTGCTTCAGGACCTGTGCCACTCCACGGGAAAGACCGTCATCGTGATTACCCACAACCAGGCCATCACCAAAATGGCAGACAGGGTGATCCATGTACGGAACGGCCAGGTCCGGAAGATGGAACTGAATCCAAGTCCCCTCCCTGTCTCGGAAATCGAATGGTAAGGTGACACCGTGAAAAAGCATTATATCAGGCTGATGCTCCGGAGCCTGTGGAAGACCCGTTCCCGGTTCCTCAGCATTCTCACCATCGTAGCCATCGGTGTGGGCTTCCTGGGAGGCCTTCTGGCCACCACCCCGGACATGCGCCTCAGTGCCGACCGCTACTACGATGAGAACAATACATATGACATCAACATCCGAGCCCCCCTCGGGCTCACAGAGGAGGATGCTGCCTCTCTGCAGGATATCTCCGAAACCGTTATGCCCGCCCGGGTGCTGGACCTTCTTTTCTCCATACCCGGCAGAAGCTTTGCCACCCGGGTCTATGGACTGGATGCCCTTGACAGAGAAGAGCAGCCGGAGCTAAACCAATTCATCCTCACGGAGGGCCGTCTGCCCCAGTCTCCCAATGAATGTGTGGCAGCTTCCCCCAATGGTTATCTGCCGGTAGTATCCCTGGGCGAGACCGTATCCATATCCTCCCAAAATGCGGATTATGAAGAATGTCTGGACCGTTTCAAAGTCACGGAATATACCGTAGTTGGCATCGTCACCACGCCTCTGTTTATCAGCGTGGAAAGCGAACCCTGCTCCGTAGGCTCCGGAACCATCGGTCTGGTGCTCTTTGTTCCCGGCTCCTCCTTCAACATGGATGTATATACCGACATCTTTCTGACGGTCCCCGGCGCCTCTTCCCTGAATGCCTTTGAGCAGGAATATAAGGATCTGGTCTACGATTTTGCTCTGCAGGTCGAAGACATAGGGGGAGACAGAGCCCAGATCCGTTTCGGTCAGGTCATGGAGGATGCCCAAAAGGCCCTGAATGCAAAGTGGGATGAATATCATGACGCAGAATCCGAAGCTGAGTCCGAACTTTCCGAGGCCAGAGACCAGCTGGATCAGGCAGCTGCGGATATAGCCGACGGAAAACAGCAGCTGGAGGATGCCCAGCAGCAGATCGATGATGGCTGGGCACAGATCGGCCAGGCTCAGCAGACCCTGAAAACCGAACAGGAAAAGGCGGAGCAGGAACTGTTGGAGAACCTGTCTGCCCTGGAACAGGAGCAGGTGGATGCCCTGCTGGAGGAGATTGAAGCAGCCCGTCTGGAGAACCAGACCCTCATCGATGAGAACCTCGCCGCATGGCAGGCAGATTCCGATGCCCTGGAGGCTCGCTCTGCTCAGGCTGTGGCCACTGAGGCGGCACTGCTCAGTGACAGAGCCTCTTATAATGACAGCCTGGCTGTTGATACAGCTGCATACGGCGCTGTGCGGGCAGAATATGCCCTTCTGTCTTCCTCTGCTTCTCTCCTTCAGGGAACCATAGACACACTGCAAAGCTCCCTGGACAGCGATCAATTGTCAGAAGCAGCCAAGACACTGTGCCTGGCACAGATGGAAAGTACCCGTACCCAGCTGGAACAGACCCAAACCAGGCTTCAAGGTCTGGAAACGGATATGGAAAAGGCCAATACCTCCTCTGCCGCTTTGGATGCCACATATGCATCCTTGACAGAGAAGGAACAGGCCCTTGCGGCCGAATGGGCCGCCATAGCCGGAGAAAAGATCCGTCTGGAGATCACCAGGGTCGCCATCAGCTCCGGGCAGCAGCAGCTGGATGAGTCCATTGAAGAAAACAAACAGCTGGTGGAGGAAAATCGTCCCTTCATCCGGGAATCCATCCTGGAAGCCGGCATGGAAATGATCCGGGAAGGCACCTACGACGCCCGCCAGCTCATCAATCTGTCCATGGCGGATCTGCAGGCTGCCCAGACCGAGGTGGATGAAAACAGGAAGAAGCTGGAAAAGGCCGAAACAGATTTGGCTGCCGGAGAAGAAGAATATGATCTGGCGAAGAAAGATGCCCTGGCTCAGCTCCGGGATGCCCGGGATAAGCTGCAGGAAGCCCAGGAGGAACTGGATGCCATGGAGCTCTCTGACTGGTATATCTTTGACCGCACAGATAATTACGGATTTAACAGCTTTTACGGAAACAGCGGCAAGGTAGGAGCCATCGCCAAGGTGTTTCCCGTATTCTTCTTCCTGGTGGCCGCTCTGGTGGCTCTTACCACCATGACCCGTCTGGTGGAAGAGGAGCGGGGACAGATGGGTACCCTGAAGGCTCTTGGCTTTGGCAGCGGTAAGATTCTTTTCTATTATGTTACCTACGGAGCTGCAGCGGCCCTCATCGGCAGCGTGGCGGGAATTACTCTTGGCTTTTATACCCTGCCGGCAGTCATTGCCAATGCTTATACCATGCTCTTTACCGTGCCTCCCACCCGGATGTTCTTCTTTTGGGATTATGCTCTCATCATCGTGCCGGCGGCGGTTCTGTGCGTGGTGGCCTCCACCCTCTTTGCCTGTGTCAGCCAGCTCAGGGAGCGTCCCAGTCTGTTGATGATGCCCAAGGCCCCCAAGGCCGGCAAGCGCATCCTTCTGGAGCGGATTGCCTTCATTTGGAAGAAGCTCAGCTTTACCCAGAAGGTCACCTGCCGGAACATCTTCCGGTATAAGAAGCGCCTGTTTATGACAGTGGTTGGCATCGCCGGATGCACTGCCCTTTTGGTGGCCGGCTTCGGTATTCGGGACAGCGTCCGAGATATTGTAGGCAAACAGTTTGACGAGATCAGCCGCTATGACCTTCTGCTGGTAGCCAAGGAAGAGGCTTCCTACTATGAAGATGATATTCTGTCCGGAATGCTGAATGACAGTACTAAAGTCAGCGCTTACACCCTGGTCCACACGGAGAACCTGAAATCCTCTACCTTTGACCTGACTCTCTATGTACCTCAGAAGCTGGACAGTTTCCTGAACATCATGACCCTCCGGGAGCTGTGGTCAGGTGAACCTGTATCCCTGACAGAGGATACTGCGGTCATCACCCAGAAGCTCAGCGAGAATCTGGGAATTCAGGTGGGGGACATCCTTCTGGTATCCGACGATGAGGACCAGCTCTACGAGGTACTCATCTCAGGCATTGTTGAAAACTATATCGGCGATTATATCTACATGGGTCCCTCCATGTATGACCGGATATTCCAAAAAGAAACAGACCATCGGCTGTCCATGGTGCAGCTGAGTGACAGCGTGACGGATCAGACCGCCTTCACGGAAGCCCTGCTGCAATCCGAGAATATCACCTACATCAACCGGGCGGAAGGCATCCGCACCAGCTTCAGCAACACCGTCTCAAAGATCGACTATATCGTCATGGTGCTGATCCTGTGCGCCGGAGGTCTGGCGGTCGTCGTGGTCTATAACCTCACCAACATCAATATCAGTGAACGCAAGAAGGAGCTGGCCACCTTGAAGGTCCTGGGCTTCCATGAACAGGAAACCGCCATGTATATTTACAGAGAAACAGCTGCTCTCTCCCTCATCGGAACCCTTGCGGGCTGTTTCCTTGGAGCTGCCCTGCACCGATTCGTGGTGGCCTGCGCAGAAGTGGACACTGTCATGTTCGGACGGCTCATTGCCTGGCCCAGCTATCTTTGGTCTGTACTGATCACTTTGGTCTTTACGGTACTGGTGAATTTCTTTATGCTGCCCCAGATCAGGAAGATCAGCATGGTGGAGAGCCTAAAGGCTCCGGAATAAGGATCATCCTATGAATTATGTCTAATCTCGGAGCCTTCGGAAAAAGGAACAGGTATGACACCCGGCAGTGTCATACCTGTTCCTTTTTCCCGGTGTTGTAGTTCTTCAAGGATGCTTTAGTGTGACCATGTAACTTTGATGAGATTAGCAGGGGAGGCTTTATTGACTTTCCTTGACAAATAGGTTATTCTTATGGAGATTGTGAAAGTTTTTGCACAATTGGTTTTTCAACAAAAATCGGTCCTTCCTTTCCTTTTGCAAACCTTCGTTAGTTTCTCGCAGAAGGCTCTTTGAGCCCCTCCCCGAGCTGTTTCCGAAGCCCTGCCAAAGACAGAAAAGACCTGATTTGAACATCATAAAAAGGAGCAAAAGACATGGCAAACATCGATTTGACCAAGTACGGTATCACCGGTACCACCGAGATTGTTTACAATCCTTCTTTCGAGCAGCTGTTCGAGGATGAGATCAATCCCGCTCTTGAAGGTTATGAAAAGGGTCAGGAGACTGAGCTTGGCGCAGTCAACGTAATGACCGGTATTTACACCGGACGTTCCCCCAAGGACAAGTACATCGTTATGGACGACAACTCCAGGAATACTGTCTGGTGGAATTCCAAGGATTATCCCAATGACAACCATCCCATGACTGAGGATGTATGGAAAGTAGTTAAGGACCTGGCTAAGACCGAGCTTTCCAACAAGAAGCTTTATGTGGTGGATGCCTTCTGCGGTGCCAACGCTAATTCCCGCATGTCTGTGCGCTTCGTTGTGGAAGTGGCATGGCAGGCTCACTTCATCAAGAATATGTTCATCATCCCCACCGAGGAAGAGCTGGCTGCTTTTGAGCCCAACTTCGTTGTTTACAACGCCTCCAAGGCTAAGGTGGAAAATTACAAGGAACTGGGTCTGAACTCCGAGACCTGTGTGGCCTTCAACATCACCTCCCGTGAGCAGGTCATCCTGAACACCTGGTACGGCGGCGAGATGAAGAAGGGTATGTTCTCCATGATGAACTACTACCTTCCTCTGCAGGGAATGGCTTCCATGCACTGCTCCGCCAACACCGATATGAACGGTGAGCATACCGCCATTTTCTTCGGTCTGTCCGGAACCGGTAAGACCACCCTTTCCACCGACCCCAAGCGTCTCCTTATCGGCGACGACGAGCACGGCTGGGATGAGAACGGTGTCTTCAACTTTGAAGGCGGCTGCTATGCTAAGGTCATCAATCTTGACAAGGAGTCCGAGCCTGACATCTACAACGCCATCGTCCGCAATTCTCTGCTGGAGAACGTTACCGTAGACGAGAACGGAAAGATTGATTTCGCTGACAAGAGCGTTACCGAGAACACCCGTGTCTCCTACCCCATCAATCATATCGAGAAGATCGCTTCCAAGGTCAACGGTACCTCCGCAGGTCCCGCTGCTGACAACGTGATCTTCCTGAGCGCTGACGCCTTCGGCGTTCTTCCTCCTGTTTCCATCCTGACTCCCGAGCAGACTCAGTACTACTTCCTTTCCGGTTTTACCGCCAAGCTGGCAGGTACCGAGCGCGGCATCACCGAGCCCACCCCCACCTTCTCCGCCTGCTTCGGCCAGGCCTTCCTGGAGCTGCATCCCACCAAGTATGCAGAAGAGCTGGTTAAGAAGATGCAAGAATCCGGCGCCAAGGCTTATCTGGTCAACACCGGATGGAACGGAACCGGCAAGCGTATCTCCATCAAGGATACCCGCGGCATCATCGACGGCATCCTAAGCGGCGACATCAAGAACGCTCCCACTAAGACCATCCCCTACTTCAACTTTGAAGTTCCCACCCAGCTGGCAGGCGTGGATCCCGCCATCCTGGATCCTCGGGACACCTATGCAGATGCCGCCGAGTGGGAAGCAAAGGCCGTGGACCTGGCTCAGAGATTCCAGAAGAATTTCGTCAAGTACACCACCAACGAAGCAGGCAAGGCTCTGGTACCCGCAGGTCCTCAGCTGTAATGACACAGAAAAGCCCTCGAAGGTTTACCCTTCGGGGGCTTTTTTCATGTACAGTCTTTGGAATCCAATCATTTACCTCGGGCGTCACTCCGAAAGATAATTTTAAAGTTATCCATTTGACTCTTCGGCTGTTGTTTATGGCTATACATATGTCATTATTTCATGCCGTTATTTTGATGCAGGTGTTATGAACTCTCCGTAAATGGCTTCAATGGTCTTTTCGAAGTCCTTATTTTCCACACCGATGATGATATTCAGCTCGGAGGAACCCTGGTCGATCATGCGGACGTTGATATCTGCTTTGGCCAGAGCGGTAAAGAGTCTTCCTGCAGTACCCTTGGCACTGCGCATGCCTCTTCCCACCACTGCCACCAGAGACAGTCCGGCTTCCACTTCCACTGCGTCCGGCTCCACCGCTCTGTGAATGGCTGAAATGACCTGCTGCTCCTTGGGGAGAAATTCATCCTCATGAAGCACGATGGTCATGGTGTCGATGCCGGAGGGCATATGTTCAAAGGAAAGGCCCTCCTCCTCCAGCACCTGCAGCACCTTCCGGCCGAAACCGATCTCACTGTTCATCATGGACTTGGTGATCAGCACCGTACAGAAGCCCTTCCTTCCCGCAATACCGGTGATGACATAATCCGGCTTCTGCCCCGTGCTCTCCACGATCCAGGTGCCCTCATCCTGAGGACGGTTGGTGTTGCAGATATGGATGGGTATGCCGCTGCGGCACACAGGGAACACCGCATCCTCATGAAGCACGGAGGCTCCCATGTAGGAAAGCTCTCTCAGCTCCCGGTAGGTGATATAACGGATGCCCGCAGGATCCCGGATCACCCGGGGATCTGCCACCAGAAAGCCGGACACGTCCGTCCAGTTTTCGTACATATCCGCCTTCATGGCCTGAGCTACGATGGAACCGGTGATGTCGGAGCCTCCCCTTGAAAAGGTCCGGACTCTTCCGTCCTTTCCCATACCGTAGAAGCCGGGAATGACCACACCCTTCTTCTGTCCCACTACCTTGTTCATAGTCTTCAGGGTCTTGTAGCTGTTCAGATTTCCTTCATCATTAAAGAAGATCACCTGAGCCGCATCAATAAACTCAAAGCCCAGATAGGCAGCCAGAACCTTTCCGTTCAGGTATTCACCCCGGGAGGCGGTATAGTCCTTCTGCGGCTCATTTTTCAGATTGTCCGCCAGAATGGCAAAGTCCCCCTCCAGAGAAAATCCCTGCAGACCCAGCCCCTCAATGATCCCATCATAGCGGGCCTTGATCTTCTCCAGCTGCTCCGTTATATCCTCGCCGTTGACAGCCATGCCGTAGGCCTTCAGCAGCATATCCGTCACCTTGGTATCTGAGGAGGAACGCTTTCCGGGAGCGGAAGGCACCACATAGATCCGGCTCTCATCTTCCCGGATGATGGCAGCGGCCTTACGGATCTGCTCCGCATCTGCCAGGGAGCTGCCTCCGAATTTCACAACTTTTCTCATAGCTTACTCTTTCTTAGATGCTTTATCACTGAACAGCCTTCCGCAGGCGCAGATGTACTGCAGGGTTTGAGGAATCAGCTCTTCCGGCACCGAGCAGACCGCATTGTGGGTCTCAAAGCTGAGAGTCCGGTCAAAGCCGATGGCCTGCAGCCCCTCCATGAAGCGGTCCCAATCCAGCTTTCCTGTGTAGGGCGCTTGATGATCGTCATGGACTCCGTCATTATCGTGGACATGGAAGCAGGTGATCCTGTCCCCCAGATCTGTCAGAAACTGTTTAATATCCAGAGAGGCAATGAGGGCATGTCCTGTGTCCATACAGAAGCCAAAGGTGTCCTCGCCGCAAAGGCGGTTCAGTTCGTCCACATATTTGGCGGCCTCCGGACCGCTGTTGCAGCAGGCGGCATACAGCTTGCCCTTATGTCCGGTGAACATATTTTCCAGATTAATGCGGACGCCGTACTTCTTAGACACTTCAGCCAGCTCGGAGTACCGGGCAATGTTCAGCTCCCACTCCGTCCTTCTGTCCATCTGGTTATCATAGTTGCAGAAGAAGGGGTGAATAGTCAGGTTCTGACAGTCGATGGAAGCGCAGCCTACGATGGTCTTCTTGAGGACATCCATCATAACCGTGTTGAAGGGATCATTCATGTCGCTTGTGATCATGCTGGGGTAAGGGGCATGAGCCTGGTAATTGTCCAGACCGTACTTTTTAGCAGCCTCCCCGAAGGGACGAAAATACTCCAGCATCTCCTTTTCGGAAAGCTCCGGGCTAAAGGCAGGACCCAGAACCCTGTCCTGAATCATGCCGTAGCGCTGAAGATGGTTCACATTGGCATCCACCCCGTCGAAACCGGCTTCCTTGATCAGCTGATATGCCTTATCCACACCGAAGCGCTCATCCAACCCTCCGGTCTGCACTGCAACCTTAAACATATTTACATGCTCCTCTCTGAAAATTCTCATTAAACTTTTTTACTCGCTGCTTTGCAAGACACTACTGCCGGAATGGAAATACTGTCCTGTAGAATACAGTGTTCTGTATCCTCGCTCTCATGCAAAGAGCAGCCGCAGCATAAGCTTCTGTATCAATAAATATACTCCATAGGCTCTTCTTCCAGGAACCGGAAGGAATCATCCTCCAGAACCGGCAGGAAGGCTTCGAAGGGAATCTCCGGGAACTCGCACTCGAAGTTATTGGCTCCGAACCACTTTCCCTCCTTCACGGTCTGGTTAAGGCCCCGGGCAAACTTGGTCATGTTGCAGCAGTCATGGACCGCCACATTCCATCCCTCCTCACCTGCCATCTTCATGAAGCGGCAGGTGAGTTCATGACTCCAGATGGGAGACAGATAACCGTGATGGCACATGTACATGTTTTCACCGAAGTAATTGTCCAGGTTGTTCTCATTCAAATGAAGCTCCGCGCAGTTCATGAAGTCCACACCGGTAGTGAGGATCTGCTCCTTCTTGACCTGAAAGGTCTCAAAATACTCCGGGGTCATGGGTGTCTCAATGCCCACGGCGGGGATGTACTTCTTGGCCAGACGGATATTCTCTATGACCTTATCACTGCAGTTGGTAGCACCCAGGTTAAACCTGAGTTCATCCAGTCCCGCCTCAGCCAGGGCCTTCAGATTCTCCTCCGTGGCCAGAGTGCCGTTGGTATACATGTGCTGATATACCCCTGCTTCATGGAACCGGCGGATGATACCGTAATACTTCTCGATTTCCATGAAGGGCTCCAGATACACATAGGCCACACCGCTGGGCTTCCCGTGAATATGGAACAAAAGGTCCAGATCCCGCTCATAGTAGCGGCTGCCCCCGATATCCCATACCCCTTCGCCGATAGGCATAATGTCCTCCATCTCGCCAAAGTTGTAGCAGAACCTGCAGCGGATGTTGCACTTGTTGGTTTTTCGGATGGCGGTTAGACCGTTTCCCATAAGACAGGACATACAGCCCTTGGGAAACTTCTCCTCCGGTCCCACATAAAAGGAACGGCCATCCAGGGTCTTCAGACCGGGTATCTCACCGCGAAGGCGGGATATGCGATCATCCACCGCATCCTCGATCTGAGCCAGTACGGAGTATATGATGTCATAGTGAGATGTCATCAGCTCCTCGTCCTCCGGCAGATCGGCGTAAAATCTAAACCAGGAATAGGCATCCTTTTTGGATATCTTCATAATTTCTCTCTTTCCCGTCAATAAACGGCTATTATACTCCTTATCATCCAAAGATGAAACAGGCTGTTAACCGGAACAGGCATCACCGGTGATAACATCACCTGAGTCCGGAACTGCTCTGTTCCGGACAAAAGAAGGGCAGGATTCCGGCCACACCGGCCTCATACTCCTTAAGTGTCTTCGATCGGCGTATAGCCTTCAGTTCCTTATCATGACCGGGAAATTGAGTTCCCAGATAGGACCAGACATCAATGAGCTTGAACAAAGTATCTCTGTCTCCCGACAGCACCTGCCTGTAGCTGTCCTTCAGATCCTCCAGGAAGAATGTTAGCTCCTGAAGAGACATCTTTCCGCTGCTTAGAGAACCGGCACTTAATTCAGGAAGAGAACTATCAGGCAGGGACACATCCGGCAGGAAAGCATCAGACCGGAAAGGATTCGACCGGGAAACATCCGGCAAGGAAGCCTCCGACAAGGAAGCATCCGACAGAGAAGGATTCATCCGGGACACATCCGACAAGGAAGCATCCGACAGAGAAGTATTTCTGTAAGATGGCAAAGCAACATTTCCTGTGTGCATGGCATCCTTCTCCTGTACCCATTTATGGATCTGTCTGGGCAGAGAGGGGTCAGCCAAAATTCCCCGCCCCAGCATGATCCTATCCGTGTCCGGAAATCTATCCAGCAGCCTTTCAACATCCTCCACCGTGCGAAGATCACCATTATAGCACATGGGGACGGAGACTGATTCTTTGATGCATTGATAGGAGTCCCAGTTAGGTTCTCCGCTGTAATACTCTTCCCTGACTCTGGGATGTACGATGATCTCCCGGAAGGGATATCGGGCCAGCACCTTCGCAAGGGCCGGAGTCTCTATGTGGGAGCTGAGTCCCACTCTGGTCTTCACCGACAGATCGGGCAGCCGAAGCTCTTCGGAATTCAGAAAAGCGAAGGCTGCGTCTGCATAGTTGGGAAAATAGGGATCCGAGGCTCTCTGCTCCTCCAGGAAGGAGTGCATCTTCTCCCGAGACAGCATATGGGAAAACACGGTATCAAAAAACCGGTCCAGGGCATCCGGATCCTTCAGCATGCCGGAGCCTCGTCCCTTTGTCACCGCCGTGGGGGCGGGACAGCCAAGATTCAGGTCCACCCGTTCGTAGCCCAGTTGAGCCATCTGCAAAAGTGCCGGCAGCAGAACCGATGCATCCTTCGTCATGAGCTGAGGAACGGTATCCGCCTGAAAAGGCTCCGTCTCCCGCCTCTCCCGGCCCTGAAAGGAATGAGTGTGAGTGGCCACCATGAAGGGAGTAAAGAACAAATCTACTCCCTGAAAATGCCGCTTATATACGGTCCTGTAGGTCACAGAGGTAACGCCCTCCATGGGCGCCAGATAGATTTTCATATTCTTATCCGAAAATGTACTTCTCCAGGGCAGCAGTGTCCTTGGGGAACAGGAAGCCCTCCATACCGGCGGCCACAGCTCCCTCTACGTTTGCCTGCACATCGTCCACGAAGAGGCACTCCTCCGGCTTCAGGGAATACTTCTCACAAAGGTGAAGATAGATACCCTTGTCCGGTTTCATGGTTTTGATGAGAGCGGAGATAACGGTTCCTTCAAACAGCTCGTGTCCCGGTACCATCTGCCAGTACATCGGCTGAAGGACAGAGGCATTGGACAGGAGATACACGTGATAGCCCGCTGCCTTGCACCGCTTCACCAGCTCCTCCATCCCCGGCATGGGCACGATGGGATCCCACCAGCGGTGGATCAGATCATCCGCCACCTGCCGAAGATGCTCCGGCAGCCTCGGCAATACCAGTGCCGCCATGGTATCCTCCGTCAGCTCTCCGCTGTCCATCATGGGCCATTCAGATGACCTGAACACCCTTTCCAGCAGCATTTTTGAATCCTCAACATCCATGATTCCTGCACGGCGGATAAACAGCGCCGGATCGTAGACAATCATGACATTGCCCATATCCAGGACCAGATTTTTCACAGTCTGTGAGATATTTGTCGGTTCCATGGTCTCTCCTTTCGCTTTCCGGGTAGACACCTGCGCAGTCATATATCTGTCAGGAATCATACCGGAGTTATTTTCTCATAAAATACACTATCGGTGTTAGGTGGCTATTCTTTGGACAAAATACCTGCGTTATGCATCCTATCTCGGGATGCATACCTGTATATTTTACCACAGGTTGACTCTCCTGATGAAAAATTCAACAGCTCAAGTAAATTTGCGTCAAATTTTCGTATTGTCAACGAAACACAAGGCAATTATACTTAACATAATACTATATACTCGGAGGTATGATCATGATCGACTATAAAGCTTCCCCTTTTTTCCTGGATGACGCAGACATTCAGTGGGTAGAAGATACCTATGCATCCATGTCCCTTCACGAAAAAGCCTGCCAGCTCTTCTTTGATCCTCTGGCGGGCATGAACAGAGAACAACTGAAGGACTTTCTGGCTAAATATCCCATTGCAGGTATGAGCTTCCGTGGAGCCCAGTTTCCCCTGGAAGAGACCCAGGATATTCTGAGAGAGCTTCAGGCCACTGCCAGGATTCCCTATATGATCGCCTCCGACACAGAGGCCGGTGCCAACGCTGCTCTCAGAGGCGGTACCTTCATCGCCTCCAGTGCCCAGGCAGGCGCCGCCGACGATCCGGAAGTGGCTTATCATGTGACAGCCTCCGCCGCCGCGGAGATCAAGGCTGCCGGATACAACATGTCCTTCGGCGCTGTCTGCGATCCTCTGCTGAACTGGCGCAATTCTCTCATCAACATTCGCTCCTACGGCCGGGACAAGGATCTCATCATCCGCTGCTGTGACGGCTTCATCAAGGGCTTTGAAGAGAATAATATGATCTCCTGCCTGAAGCACTTCCCCGGAGACGGATGGGAAGAAAGAGATCAGCATCTGGTCATTGCCAACAACGGTCTCTCCTGTGAAGAGTGGGATGCCCTGTACGGTGACATCTACACCCACTTTATTCAGCAGGGTGTCCGCTCCATCATGGTTGGCCACTTCACCCTTCCCTCCTACCAGCGCTATTTTAATCCTGATCTGAAGGATGAGGATATGCTTCCCGCTACCCTCTCTCCTGAACTCATCAACGGACTTCTGCGCACCAAGCTGGGCTACAACGGTCTGGTATTCACCGATCAGACCAAGATGCTGGGCTACTACGCCATGAAGAGAACAGACGCTGTGGTACAGTCCATCGTGGCCGGTCTGGACTTCGTGCTGGGCATCAATGACATAGAAGAAGATGTAGCGGCCATGACCGCCGGTATTCTGGATGGCCGCATCACTCCCGAGAGACTGCATGATGCCATCTGCCGTACCCTGGCCACCAAGGCATCCATCGGTCTGCATACCCTTCAAAAGGAAGGGTGCTTGGTTCCTCCCGCAGAAGCTCTTGCAGTGGTGGGATGTGCAAAGCACAAGCAGTGGGCAGTGGAAGCCTCCGACGCTGCCATCACCCTGGTTAAGGATGTGAAGCATCAGCTTCCCATCCGCCCCGAGACCCACAAGCGTCTGTTCCTGAATATCATCGGAAACGCTGCCACCAAGGATACCATGGCCGTCATCGCCACCGGCGGAGGCGCCAGCCAGAGTGTAAAGGATATGATTGCCGACAAGTTCCGAGAAGCCGGCTTTGAGGTAGATATATATGAAGAAAAAGGTTTCACCGTAGGCAAGGGAAAGACCAAAGAGTTTGCAGAGAAATATGACGCCGCCATCATCATTGCCAACCTCACCGGCTTTGCCATGACCAACTCCGTGCGCATCAACTGGGGTTCTCCCATGTCCAACGGATGCCCTTGGTATGCTCCCGAAATTCCTACGGCCTTCATCTCTCTGAACTACACCAACCATATGTGTGATGTTCCCAGAGTTCCCATCTTCATCAACGCATACAACGATAAGCCCTACACCATTGACCTTCTCATTCAGAAGCTCATGGGTAACAGCCCTTTCCGCGGCAGCTACAACGAGAATGTCTGGTGCGGTATGTGGGATACCCACTTCGGCTGCTGATTGTAAGATGTTTGGATACAGCCCTCATCTCAAGCTGTTTAGTCTGAAGCCAAGTGAGGATGTGGCATTTCTCTGTGCAAAACATAACAGAGGACCGGAAGTATTGCCTTCCGGTCCTCTTACTTTTTACTGTTTTGTTTTATTCAGTTCTTACTGACCCTCGAATCTCTTCATTTTTCGGATAAAGGAAACGATGTAGATGCCTGCACAGGAGAGCATCATCAGGATGACCCAAAGGGTAACAGAGCTGTTGTCACCGGTCTGGGGACCGTCCTTACCGGAGGAGCCGGAGCCGCTTGAGGATCCTCCGCCACCGGAGGTGCTTGAGGACTCAGAGCTACCGGAGGAGTCGCCGCCCGGCGTACTGGAAGATTCTCCGCCACCGGAAGACTCTTCGCCGCCCGGCGTACTGGAAGATTCTCCGCCGCCGGAGGATTCTTCTTCTTCAGTATAGGTGTTGGTAAAGGTGATCTCCCGAACAGGAGTGAATCTGGGAGTGGCTCCGCTGTTGTCTACTTCAAAGAGCTTAACGAATGTCTCCAGGAAATAGGGGTTATTCGTTGCCTTGTCCACAGTAACCTCTACTCTATATTCCTTTTCATCGTAGGTAAAGCCATCGTCAGACCCAACATTTTCGGTTACGGTGTAGACCCAGATCTGGCCGGGATGAGTAGCTTCAATGTAGGTCATGGCCGGGAAGGAAATAACTTCCGTAAATCTGGCCACCTGAGAATCGGTCATGGTGATGGTTACCTCACCGTTCTGAGCAGAAGCGGGCATGGGGGCGTCTCCCTCTGCCTTCATGGTGAAGGTGAACACTGCCGGCTTATCCGAGGTACGGGCAGGACCTGTCACAAACTTGGTCAGCTCTACCTCCAGATCTACCACAGGGTCATACTCGTTGGTGAAGGAAACACCGGGAACCTTCTCTCCCTTATAATCAATGTCCTTCACACCGGTAACGGAGGTGACCACCAGTTCCTTCTTATCATTTTCCTCCACCTTGACGGTGATGACATGCTCGGTATCATCGAAAGCAAAGCCGAAGTAGTTGGTGGCTGCATCTCTGGGAACCAGTTCTTTGATAATGTACTTATATTCTCCGGCTTCCGTGTAATAAATCCTGCCGAAGTGATCCACCGCATTGTCCGTGACGGTGATTTCCATAGCGCCATTCACAGCATCACTGGGAAGAGGTGCATCGGGAGTATCGGGATGTGCAGTCAGCTCAAAAGTGAACTGCTTATTATCAGGAGCATCCACACCGTAGGTCACGCTGATGACAATCTTCTGCACCCAGATATCGTAATCGGTGATGGCGAAGTTGTTGGTAATGACATTCTTATCCGTGCCGGTTGCATCCGGATTGGTATACGTAATCTCCGCTTCCAGCTCATCAGTCTCAAGGTTCTTCTTGACTTCAACCGTCACCTTGACCACTTCTTCGCTGTACTGCATACCAAAGATCTTGGTATCAGGTGCTTCCTCCTTGATCTCATAGGTATAAGTACCCTCTTCGTAGTAGGTGATCTCGTCGAACTTAGCTTCCTCACCGTCCTTGGCAGTGACCTTGGTCTTATAATCTGTGGGCAGCTTGGTATCTCCGGTGGCTTTGATACTAAAAGTATAAACTTCATCGTCCGGAGCACCGGAGCCGGTGACCACCTTCTTCACCACAGGCTGAGCGGTAGTCTTGTAATAGTGGTTTGTAATGACGTTCTGAGGAAAGTCGTTGGAAATATCGTCATTGGAATAAGTGACATTTACATCCAGTTTGCTTCCGTTTTTAGTGACATTAACTGTCATGGTGATCACTTCGTCACTATACTCCATGCCGGGAGTCTTTTCTCTGGGCGTATCCTCTGTGATTATGTAAGTAAATTTACCCTCTTCGTAATAGGTGATCTCGTCGAACTTTGCTTCCTCACCTGCCTTGGCAGTAGCAGATTTATTATAATAGTCAGGCAGTTCGGTTTTCTCTCCTGCCTTGATGGTGAATGTAAAGACATCATCATCGGGAGCATTTGTTCCGGTGACCACCTTCTTCACCACAGGCTGAACGGTAACACTGGGGATGGAGGGAAGACTTCTACCTAAAGTCCAATGGTGTCCTTCGGTACCGGAGGCATTTAAAGTTTTTGCAATAATACATCCTTCAAATTGACCACCGGTAAGAGTAACAGTAGCCTTTGGTGCAACTATATGACCGGTCAATTCAAGGGCTGACACATTCTCAGCATCGGGAAGAACCCACACGATGTTAAGGTTAACCATCGCTTCGGTATAAAAATCTATCCGATTGGTGGAATCGACCATATAGGCAAAGTCACATTTCGGAATAGTAACAGATTTTTCGTCTTTAACTACGATAACAACAGGATCGCCGGAATAACCATCATTGAAATAGATTCCGTTATCTCCGAGCTTTGCAAGTTGAGCTGCAGTAAGTTCATAAGTGTTACCTCCATCCAGTTTTAACTTACCACCGCTCACAGAATAACCCTCATTCGTAGTCGGAGCATCTAAATTTACCTTCACATTAAGAGGATTATCTGC
>JABUST010000001.1 GCA_021442595.1 Lachnospiraceae bacterium
ACTGAGGGGACACAGAGATGGTAAGCCCTTCCCCGTGAAAAGCAAAGGCAGCAGCCCGAAGCAAAGCCGCCATCATGGGCTCCGTCTCCCTGACGTTGTCCAGGAAACGGGCGCTTTTCTGCTCTCTGCTCAGCCTGGAAAACCTTCCGATCTTCCTGCTTTCATTGTCACTGATATGGAAGCGGATAAACACTTCCCCCTTCAGATATATATCGATGCAGGCCGTCAAAATATCCATATCCTCCTGAGAAAGCGTTTCGCTGCCTGCCGTAGAGGCCTCCAGTGTCAAAAGCTCCTTCTCGGAATCCAGCTCAATGCTGCTGAGGATTACGATCTCTGCCAGTTCTTTGGCTCTTGCATCGCAGTCAAAGGCGCCCCGAAAGACATCCTTGAGTAACCTTTGCTTACTTGTCATAATTTTCTGCTTCTTCCTTCAGCACCCGGAGCAGCTGATCTTCAGGGACCTTGCGGATGATCTGTCCCTTCCGGAACAGCAGTCCTTCACCCTTCCCGCCGGCAATGCCGAAATCGCACTCCCTGGCCTCCCCGGGACCGTTGACCACACAGCCCATGATGGCAACCTTCATGGGAGTACGGATGTCCTTCAGCGCCTCCCGGGCCTGAAGAGCCAGAGAGATCAGGTCGATATCTGTCCGCCCGCAGGTTGGACAGGAGATGATCTCCACCCCAAAGCGCCGCAGGTTCATATAGTTTAGGATCTTCTTGGCAGCTTCCACCTCATCTGCCACATCGGAGGTCAGAGAGACACGCAGGGTATCTCCCAGCCCCTCCCGGAGCATGATGCCCAGACCAAGGGCTGATTTGATGGATCCGTCCATAATGGTGCCGGCCTCCGTGATGCCCAGATGCAGAGGATAAGCCCTCAGAGCAGCAAAGCGCTCATAGGCTTCACAGCACAGGTTTACGTCAGAGGCCTTGATGGATACTACGATATTCTCGAAATCCATCTCCTCCAGATATTCGCAGCTGCGAAGGGCACTGAGGCTCAGGGCCTCGGCGCATCTTCCGTATTTGTCCAGCAGATCCTGCTCCACGGAGCCGCTGTTCACCCCCACCCGAATGGGGACCCCATGCTCTTTGGCGCAGGCGACCACCTGAGCCAGACGGTCTCTGCCGCCCAGGTTTCCGGGATTGATGCGGATCTTATCTGCGTTGTTTTCCATGGCGGCAATGGCCATGCGGTAATCAAAGTGGATATCCGCAACCAGAGGAATATGGATCTGCTTTTTGATCTCCTTCAGTGCTGCTGCGCTCTCTGCATCCGGAACAGTACACCGGACGATCTCGCAGCCGGCCTCCTCCAGTCTCAGAATCTGTTCCACTGTTCCTCTGACATCCCCGGTCCTGGTGTTGGTCATGGACTGGATGGCAATAGGATTGCCTCCTCCGATCTGTACATCACCGATCTGAACCGGTCTGGTCATAGTACGGGTGTTCATAACAGTCTCCTTATCTGCGGCATCTGTGGCTGCAGCTCATTGAAGCACAGCGGCGCCGCGGGGAGCGCTGCTTAGTGCATCAGGTTGATCACATCGTTGACTGCCACCAGGATCATAAGTCCGAAGAGCATGACAAATCCAACGAGGTATATAGCATTTTCGACTTTGGGATTCATGGGCTTTTTGCGGATCTTTTCCAGTGCCAGGAAGATCAGTCTGGATCCGTCCAGTCCGGGAACCGGGAAGAGATTAAGCACTCCCAGATTTGCGCTGATCAGCACCATGAGATCGGCCATGGTGGCCAAAAATACCAGGAAGCCGTAGCCGATGGCCACATTATAGGTATCATTCACCACGGACGCGATGCCGATGGGGCCGCTGAGCCCGTCCAGGCCGACTTTACCGGAAAAGATGAGGCCGAAGCTTCTGACGGTGGATTCAATCTGGAACATGGTATCCCAGAAACTCTGTCCGATCATGATACCCAGAGCCGGGAAGAAGCCTCTCTCCCGGATCTCCTCTCCCAGAGTGCCCATGCGGTCGGCGGAGAAGCCCACCCGGTACTTCTGATACTCTTCGTCATAAACAGGTATCAGATCCATATCCAGTGTCTCTCCGGAGGGTTTGCGCACCGTGATGCGCAGGGACTCTCCCTGCTCGTAGAAGTAAAGGAGGAAAGAGATCTTGTCGTAGGCGTGGACGCTCTCGCCGTTCATGCCGACGATCCTGTCTCCCACTTCCATTCCCCCTTCATAAGCGGGAAGTCCCTCTTCCACCTTGGCGACCCGGGTATCAATGAATCCGTAGGTACTGTTCAAAATGAGCATCAGCACAAAGGCCAGAATAAAGTTCATGAAAGGACCGGCCGCCACTATGACGGCTCTGCGCCAGGGCTTTTTGGCAGCAAAGGAGTCTCCATCCTGTTCCACACCCTCCTGGGGCTCTTCTCCCTTCATTTTGCAGAAGCCGCCGATAGGCAGCAGCCGCAGGGAGACCTGCAGGTCCTTCTTTGTCTTGTGCTTCAGGAGCAAAGGTCCCATGCCGATGGAAAATTCTTCCACAAACACGCCCATCCAGCGGGCTGCCAGGAAATGGCCTCCCTCATGGACCAGCACGATGATCGAGAAGACCAGCAATGTCGTAATGATGCTGATAACAGTACTCACAGTTGTTTCTCCGTTGATTCGCAAATATACAGCACATCCTCCAGGGTGTAGCTTTCCGCACCCGGATGTGTGTTTTCATGCAGCGTCATGGCTTTTTCCACCAGCCGGAAGATGTCGGTAAATCCGATCTCCTCCCGCCGGAACTTTGCCACTGCTGCTTCATTGGCCGCATTGAACACTGCCGGCAGCAGGCCGCCGGTCTGCATGGCATGGCGGGCCATAGCCACAGAAGGAAAGGCCTCCTCATCCACAGGGGAGAAAGTCAGATCCTTCATGTTTCTGAAATCCAGAGGGGCGGCAATCCGCTTTCCCCTCTCCGGCCAGCACAGAGCCACCTCAATGGGAAGCCGCATATCCGCAGCTCCCAGCTGGGCCAGCACTGAGCCGTCCTTCACTTCGATCATGGAATGCACGATGCTCTGAGGATGGACGATGGGGACCACCTCCTCGGGCTTCATATCAAACAGCCACCGAGCTTCGATCATCTCCAGGCCCTTGTTCATGAGCGTGGCGCTGTCAATGGTGATCTTGGCTCCCATGCTCCAATTGGGATGCTTCAGAGCCTGGGCCAGAGTGACCTTCTCCAGCTGCTGCCGGGTGCAGCCGCGGAAGGGACCGCCGCTGGCCGTGAGCCAGATGCGGGTCACATCTTCTCTGGGAACTCCCTGCATACACTGGAAAATGGCGCCGTGCTCACTGTCCACAGGGAGGATCCTTACTCCCCGGTCCCGGGCAGCTTTCATGATCAGCTCTCCGGCGCAGACCAGCGTCTCTTTGTTGGCAAGGGCAATATCCTTCCCTGCCTGAATGGCTGCCATGGTGGGACGAATGCCGATCATTCCCACCAGAGAGGTGACCACGATATCCGTCTGCTCCGCCCCGGCGCACTGAATCAGGCCTTCCATACCTGTGACAAACTCTATGTCCGAAGGGCAGGAGACAGGAGAGTCTGCTGCCTGCGCCTCCTTCTGCCAGTAGGTCCGGGCTGCCGCCTTCACCTCTTCCAGTCTGGAAGGATCATAGACTGCCACCAGGGCCGGTCTGAACTCGGCGATCTGCCTGCCCAGAAGATCCGCTCTGCTGCCGGCAGCTGCCAGAGAAGCTACCCGAAATCTATCCGGCATCGCCCGGACGATGTCCAGGGTCTGGGTGCCGATGGAGCCTGTGCTCCCGAGAATCGATAAATACTTCATCCGTCTATTTTAATATGGAATCCACAGAAAGAAAACCTCACCCCTGTACCAAAAATGGCATAAGCTATGTTAAAAATAACTTACCTTCAAAATAGCCTGGTCCGATACCCGGAATCCGGTCCCGCGCGGGACCACCCGGTCCATGGAACGGACGGGGAGCTTCTCCTTCCCGAAAATGGACAGGGGCATCCTGCTGCTGCAGAATGCCCCCGTTATTTGTCTCTAATAATCTTTCTGTTTTTCAGTCTGATTTATTTCTCTTTATCTGTATCAGACCATGTTGAACAGATTCAGCATCAGCATCACGATGGGTGCCACCATCAAAGTGGAATCGAATCTGTCCAGAATGCCTCCGTGGCCGGGAATGAGATTTCCGAAGTCCTTCATGTTCATTACCCGCTTGATGGAGGAAGCGAAGAGGTCTCCCAGCTCCGCAAACACGCCGCCCACCAGTCCGATGACCAGAGAGAAGCGCAGCATCACACCCTGATCCTCCAGCATGACTCTCGCCATGGATACACCCAGGATGGTGCAAAGAACGATGGACCCGACGACGCCGCCCACAGCTCCCTCAATGGTTTTCTTGGGGCTGAGTCTGGGAGTCAACTTGTGCTTTCCGATGCTCATACCGGTGAAATAGGCGCACACATCCGAACCCCAGGCCACCGCGAAGATATACCATACATAAAACTTCCCGTACTGGGAGGTACGGATGAGGTAGAAGGTGCTGAACAGCATGGATATGGCGAAAATGCCCAGCAGGGTGACGGCCGTGTCCAGGAAAGTGAACCGGGGAAACAGGAAGACCGTTTCCATCATCATGACCATCATAAGTCCCAGCAGATACATGAGCATAAGGTTCTGGTTCATGATACCGTCTCTGAAAAAGACAATCATGACGAACCATGCCACCGTGGCCAGAATACCGGTGATAAACATGGTCCAAAAGGCATCGTTCTCGGAGCCGGATGAGGACTGCTTGTCAGGATCGCTCCTCATGGCATGATACAGCTCGTAGAGACCTCCGATACTCAGAGCCAGAAGTCCCGTCACCATGACCCATCCGCCGCTCACCAGCATGATCGTGGTCACTGCCATTACACCGACCGCTCCGATCAATCTTTGCTTCATATATATTGCTCCTTACCGGGCCGGAGGATCCGGCCGCTGTCAGGCCTGCTTTCTTCCGCCGAACCTGCGCTCCCGGCGGCTGTAGCTATCCACCGCGGCCCGCAGATCCTCTTCGGAGAAATCCGGCCAGTATTTATCTGTAAAACAGAATTCGCTGTATGCCAGCTGCCACAGGAGGAAATTGCTCAGTCTCTCCTCTCCGCTGGTCCGTATCATCAGATCCGGATCGGGCAGCTCCCGGGTATCCAGTCTCCGGGAGATCTGTTCTTCGGTGATGTCTTCGGGAAGGATCTCTCCTTTTCTTATATCTTCTGCCAGGTCTTTCACCGCCCGGACGATCTCGTCTCTGCCGCCGTAATTGATGGCGAAGGTCAACTCAAGATTTGTCAGATGGGCTGTCAGCTCCTCGTCCCGGCGAATCTCCTCTACCATCTCCGGATCCAGTCCGCTGCGGTCACCGATGACCCGCATGCGGATGCCCTTGCGCAGGGCCGTGTCCAGATAATTTTTCAGATACCAGCGCATAAGGCCCATAAGGTAGGACACTTCATCCTCAGACCGCTTCCAGTTCTCTGTGGAGAAGGCATAGACGGTCAGATACCGGATCCCCATGGCGATACACACATCGCTGATGGTCTCCACATTGTCTGCCCCTGCCTTGTGCCCCATGGTTCTGGGAAGATTGCGCTGTTTCGCCCAGCGGCCGTTGCCATCCAGGATGATGGCAACATGCCGGGGAACATTCTTTATTTCTTCTGCCATATGTATATGGGAACTCTCTCATCTGCTGCCGGATGACCGCAGCAAAGCCTCAGGTCCTTCCTCAGATGGACATGACCTCTTTGGATTTTGCCTCAGTCTTCTGATCGATCTTCTTGATATACTCATCGGTCAGCTTCTGCAGTTTTTCCTCCAGGAGCTTCTGATCATCCTCCGTAATGAGGCTGTCCTTCTTCTCCTTCTTCAGGGTATCCATGGCATCTCTGCGGATATTGCGCACGGCCACCTTGGCATCTTCTGCCTTCTTCTTAACGGTCTTGGTGGTCTCCTTACGTTTTTCTTCCGTAAGCTCGGGGAACACCAGGCGGATCACCTTACCGTCGTTGGTGGGATGGATCCCCAGTTCAGAGGTATTGATGGCCTTTTCAATCTTCTTCAGCAGGGAGGCGTCCCAGGGCTGAATACAGATGACACGGGCTTCGGGAACTGTAATGTTTCCTACCTGCTGGATGGGGGTCATGGTACCGTAATAGTCTACCTCGATGCGATCGAGAACGTGGGGATTGGCGCGTCCAACGCGGATGGCGTTAAATTCCGCATCCAGGTTTGCCATGGTTTTTTCCATCTTATCTTTGCTGTCGTCGATCTTATAATTTGCCATAATGGGCCTCCTTCATTTTCTCTTGTTGATTGGGGAAATGAGCACTCAGACTTCAGCTGAGGGTCGTACCGATCTTTTCGCCGGACACGGCCCGGCTGATGGAATTCTCTTCCTTCAGACCGAACAGCACGGCGGGCATTTTGTTTTCCATACAGAAGGCGGCTGCAGGAAGGTCGATGACCTTCAGACACTGAGCCAGCATCTCCTGATAGGTGAGGTTGTCATACTTTTTGGCATTGGGATTGAGGGCAGGGTCGCTGTCGTATACGCCGTCGATGTTCTTGGCCATGAAGATGGCATCGCATTCCGTTTCCACAGCCCGCAGGGCCACGCCCATGTCTGTGGAGAAGAAGGGATGACCGGTGCCGCCGGCAAAGAATACTACCTTTCCGGCCTCCAGATCTCTCACTGCCTTGTCCTTGTTAAAGATCTCCGCATACAGACCGATGGCATAGGGGACATATACGGAAGTATCCATGCCCATGGTGCGGAACACCTCAGACACATAGATGGCATTCATGACGGTTCCCAGCATGCCGATCTGATCGGCCTTGACCCGGTCGATCCCTTCGGAGCTTCGGCCTCTCCAGAAGTTTCCGCCGCCGATGACGACGCCAATCTGGACCCCCAGCTCTTTTGCCGCTTTGATCTGAGCGGCAACGCCCCGGGTGGTTTCCAGATCCAGCCCGAACCCGGTACTTCCGGAAAGGGCTTCTCCGCTGATCTTAAGAATGATCCTCTTGTACATACGCAGCTCCTTCAATGAATTTTTGGACACAGCATTGTTCCTGTCAGCATACCACAAAACGGCGGATTTTGCAAAATCAACATCAGCAGCATCCGGGGGAATCAGAAGGAAAGTCTCACTGTCTTGATCTCAAAGGCTCTGAAAGTCAGGTTCAGCTTCACACCGTTCCCGGTCTCTTCAAGAGCCAGCTCCTCCAGCGGATCCTCCAGCATGTCGGTAAGCTCTGCCTTCTTTACAGGAAGGTCGATCTCCACCTCAACAGGACCTGCGGACTTCAGAGAATCATACAGACGCAGCACCAGATCCGAGGAGCCGTCCTCTGCGGGCTTCACTGTATCCAGGATCACGCTGTTTCCGCTGACACGGAAGGCGGAGAAGGCCTCTCCCCATCCTTCTGTCACCACCGGGGGCACATTCAGATCCAGTCCTTCCTTCACCACATCGGAGGAGGCAAAGGGACCTTCAAAGGCGTAGAAGGCATAGGTGAAATGATGGACATGATTATCCGCTCTCATTTCGGGGCAGGCGGAGGCCCGCAACAGAGTCAGCTCCATGCGGTTTCCGTTGGCACTCATGCCGTACTTGCTCTCGTTCAGCACAGCTGCGCCGTGGCTTCCGTCAGCCAGCGCGCTGTAACGGTGATTGCAGACCTCGAAGCGGTCCTTGTCATAGGCTTTGGATCGGTGGACCGGTCTTTCCACATAGCCGAACTGCATTTCGTTGATGACATTATCCGTATGGACGGTTACGGGAAAGCCCACCTTCAGCAGGCGGTGCAGCTCCTTCCAGTCCACGGTGGTGCGAAATTCCAGACGGCGGGAGCCTTCTGCCAAAACGATCTCCTGCCGGTAGACAGACTCTCCGATCTCACCCTTGACCAGGATGGAGGCGGTGACTCCTTCTCTGCGGCCCACAGACACCTGCACATTTCTCACGCCGGGCAGGGGCTGTTCCATATAGTTGGAGTCGATGTCCCATGCATCAAAGAGGCGGGGAACGTCCTTATAGAACTGGAATACATTCATTGGACCCTCGGCGAATTCCCGGCCGGACTCCTCCAGCACAAAGGAAACCACCTGACCCTTGCCATCCACCTTGGCGGTAAGATTGCCGTTTCCGATCACCAGCAGATCTCCCTCTTCTCTCACGAAGGCAGGGGCATAGCATGAGGCTGCGGCCTCCTCCACAGGTGCGGCGCCCATGGAAGGCAGCTCCACCAGAACCTGTGTGCCGTCCTCCCGGGTCACTACCGCGTTTCTTGCGAAGCTCAGGGAATTGAAAACCATCATGGGCTTCTTTGCTGTACCACAGGTCTCCGGGGCAGCAGATTGTGCCGGGTCGGGCTCAACTAATGTCGACTCAGCTAACGTTGAGGTCAGCAGCTCGGTGTGGGAGATGGCTTCCTGAATGACAGCGCCCACTCTCTCCTCAGCCTCCCGGTAGATCTCGGCAATGCCGCTGCCGGGGAGGATATCGTGGAACTGGTGCAGCAGCACTTCCTTCCACATGCGGTCCGCTGCTTCCAGGGGATACTCGCAGGTCTTTCTGACCATTGCCAGAGATCCCCACATTTCCATTTCACGAAGGGCCAGTTCTGCCTTCCGGTTGTTGCGCTTAATGTCTGCCTGGGAGGTGTAGGTGCCCCGGTGAGCGCTGAAATACAGCTCGCCCCGGTATGTATTTTTAGGTCCGCCCTTCCGGTCCATATCTTCGAAGAAGGTCCGGGGCGCTGCATGCTTGATCTTTACGCCGCCCTCCAGATCCTCCTGGCGCTTTACGTACTCAATATAATCCCGGACAGGGCCGCCGCCTCCGTCACCATAGCCATAGGGGAAGAGGAAGGCATCCAGATCTCTCTTCTGGGTGCGGTTCTTCCACACCTTGTTGGCCTCCGTGGGGGTGGTGTAATAGGTGTAGCTGGTGGGCAGGAAGGCCCGGACCTTGCTGCCGTCAATGCCTTCCCAGTTGAAATAATGATAAGGGAATTTGTCCCCCTCATTGTAGGACCAGAAGATCTTCTGTGTCACCAGATAGTCCACGCCGCAGCTCTTCAGGATCTGGGGCAGGGCGCCGGTGTAGCCGAAGGTGTCCGGGAGCCAGAGGGTCCGGGATTCGGTTCCCAGCACCTCTTTATAATACCGCTTGCCGTGAACCAGCTGACGGATCAGGGCCTCACCGGAGGACATATTGGTGTCAGGCTCCACCCACATGGCGCCGTCTGCCACCCAGCGGCCTTCCCTGATGGCAGCCTTAATGCGCTCAAACAGCTCGGGATAATACTGACGGCACATCTCGTAGGAGGCGGGTTGAGACTGGATATACATATATTCGGGATACTCTTCCAGCAGGCGGAGCTGGGCACCGAAGGTGCGGGCGGTCTTCCGGTAGGTCTCCTGCATGGGCCACAGCCAGGCCAGGTCCAGGTGAGAATTTCCGATGGCATAGAATTCGGGCACGGTGCTGCCGTTCTTAGCTTCCAGCACAGGCTTCAGCGCCTCTCTGGCCTGCTTGTAGGTGGCCACTCGGCCGGGCAGATCCTGTTCGAAGTCTGCGATCAGGGTGAACTGCTCCAGGGCTTCAGCCACCTTGGAGGCCCGGAGAGAATCCTCGTCCAGAGTCTTCAGCAGCTCGTTCAGGGTCATGACATCCATGAACAGCTGGTAGGCATCCTCATTCCAGATACCGTAGGTGCAGACTCCCAGCGTGTCCCTCTGTCCGTCCTTCTTGGGATCCTGAAAGCTTCCGGGCAGCACGGGACCGGTGGCGCAGCCGTCGGCCTGTCCGAAGAAGTGACCGGCATAGACCTCCACCAGAATATCAAAGACTTCCCCTTCCTCAGCGCAGGGAGTCAGGAAGTTGTCTACCATGAAGTGATGCTTTTCTCTAACCCAGTCGGCCCGGTAATTGCCGAAGGCTTTTCCGTTCACGAAAACCGTAGATTCTCCATCCGGGTTCAGGTCTACCACTACCCGCTTGCCGGCTGCTTCCGGAGGAATGACCACCTGTCCCTTCAGCCAGCCGTATTCATATTTCTTTCCCCAGGTATGACCTGCGGAAACGGGCTGAAAATCCCCCTTCATGGCTTCTTCCACAGACAGCTCGTCCATGGTGGTGAACATGCTCCAGTCCACGGTTCCCAGAGGAAGATACAAATCGTCTTTTAAGGTGCGGATCCAGTGCTTTAAGCGACCGGTCCATTCAGAATGCATGATAGCCATGGCTACCCTCCATGATGTACAATTGCCGGTTCTTATGTCCTGTCAGGAAGCCCGGCGTTATCCTGAAGGCAGAAGGACAGCTCGGTCAAAAGCCGGGACCATCCTTTGGAATTTTAATGAAGGCAGGTTCCTTTGTCAACGAAATATCCGCAGACAAAATCAGTCCGGGAGGGGCCCCTGAAGGGTGCCTTCCCGGACTGTGAAAATCTCATCTTCTGCAGTTTTCAAACCAGATCTTTAAAGCCGGAAGGACATTACAGACCCATTTCGTCCTTGACCTGTTTGAAGCAGCTGACCACGTAGTCCAGATCTTCCTTGCTGTGGGCGGCGCTGACCTGGGTGCGGATGCGGGCCTTTCCCTTGGGAACCACGGGATAGACGAAGCTGGTTACATAAACTCCCAGCTCCAGCATTCTCTCTGCCACCTTTCCGGCCACATGGGCGTCATAGAACATAACAGCCACGATGGGATGGGTGCTGGGAATGATATCAAAGCCCACCTTGGCCATCTCCTGACGGAAGTAGGCAGTGTTCTCGTGGACCTTGTCTCTCAGGGCAGTACTCTCCTGCAGCATGGTAAAGGTCTCATAGGCTGCGCTGGCAATGGCGGGAGCCAGAGTGTTGGAGAACAGATAGGGACGGCTCTTCTGACGCAGCATGTCCACAATCTCCTGACGAGCGCTGGTGTAACCGCCGGAGGCTCCGCCCAGAGCCTTGCCCAGGGTACCGGTGATGATGTCCACCCGGCCCATAACGCCGCAGGCCTCGGGGGTTCCCTTGCCGTGCTCGCCCATGAAGCCCACTGCATGGCTGTCATCCACCATGACCAGTGCGTCATATTCATCTGCCAGATCGCAGATGGACTGAAGATCGGCGATGATGCCGTCCATGGAGAACACACCGTCGGTGGCGATGAGCTTGATCTTGGCGTCCTTGGCGTCCTCCAGACAGCGCTTCAGATCTTCCATATTGTTGTTCTTATAGCGATAGCGCTGAGCCTTGCACAGACGAACGCCGTCGATGATGGAGGCGTGGTTCAGCTCATCGGAAATGATGGCGCAGTCTGCATCCAGAAGAGTCTCAAAGAGACCGCCGTTGGCATCGAAGCAGGAGCTGTAGAGAATGGTATCGTCCATGCCCAGAAACTCGCTGATCTTCTTCTCCAGATCCTTATGGATCTGCTGGGTTCCGCAGATAAAGCGCACGGAGGAAAGGCCGTAGCCCCAGATGTCATAGCTCTCCCTGGCAGCCTTAATGAGCCGCTCATTGTTGGAAAGTCCCAGGTAGTTGTTGGCGCACATGTTGATAACATTCTTTGCTGCGGTGGTGTCGATGCGGCTCTGCTGGGGAGTGGTGATGATCCGCTCATTCTTATACAGGCCGTCTGCCTTCAGCTGAGAAAGTGTATTCTGAAAATAGGTAAGTGCGGTTTTCATGGCTTACACATCCTTTCTGTATTCTGTCAGTCCTTGTCTGCGGTGGTCCAGTCCAGAACCACCTTGCCGGAAGCACCGGTGTTCATGACGCCGAAGCCCTGCTCAAAATCCCGGAAATCGAACTCGTGAGTCAGCACCTTCCGTACATCCAGCCCGCTCTCCAGCATAAAGATCATCTTGTTCCAGGTGTCAAAGACCTTTCTCCCGTAGATTCCCCGGATGGTGAGACCGTTCCAAACGATCTTCTGCCAATCCACCTGAGGCATCTTGGAATGGATACCCAGCACGGCGATCTTTCCGCCGTTGTTCATGTTGTCGATCATGGAGGCAAAGGCAGGACCGTTTCCGGACATTTCCAGACCAATGTCGAAGCCTTCCTTCAGTCCGATGGTTTTCATGGCATCTTCCAGCTTCTCTCTGGCTACATTTACGGTGTAGACCCGGGGAGTGATCTCCTTGCAGAGATTCAGACGGTAGTCATTCACATCCGTCACCACTACCCGGCGGGCCCCCACATGGACCGCAATGGCCGCTGCCATCATGCCGATGGCACCGCAGCCGGTAATGAGGACGTCCTCGCCCACCATGTCGAAGCTCAGAGCAGTATGTACGGCGTTCCCCAGAGGATCAAAGGAGGACACCATAGCCTCGGTGATGGTCTCGGTGATGGTGACCGGCACCACGTTATCCTTGGGGATCACCAGATACTCGGCAAAGGCTCCGTTGCGGTTAACGCCTACGCCCTGAGCATTGCGGCACAGATGCTTCCGTCCCTCACGGCAATTGCGGCAAACACCGCAGGTGATATGTCCTTCTCCCGTGACGGTCTGTCCCACCTGATATTCCGTGACAGCTGTACCCACCTCCACAATCTCGCCCACGTATTCGTGACCGATGGTGGTTCCGGTCTTGATGGTACGCTGAGACCATTCATCCCAGTTGTAGATGTGAAGATCGGTTCCGCAGATGGAAGTCTTGTGGATCTTGATCTTAACATCATTGGGGCCCACCTGAGGCACAGGAACCTTCATGAGGGTCAGGCCTTTGGCTGCCTCTGTCTTTACCAATGCATACATGGTGTCGCTCATAGATATTCCTCCGGAGATCATCATTGAATCTAATTCCCCACTTTGGGGATATGCCTGTCAAAAGGCACCGGATATATTCTATCACTCCCGTCTCTTGTTGCATAGTATCCAAATTCACTTTTCGGAAAAAGTTAAAAAATATGCAGTTTGCATAAGGAAAGAGCCGCAGGCAACTGCCTGCGGCTCTTTCTGATATGATTTGACGGGGAATTACTTGCCCATCTGCTTTGCAACTTCTGCAGCAAAGTCTTCCTGCTTCTTCTCCAGACCTTCACCGGTCTCGAAGCGGATGAAGCCCTTAACGGAAACCTCAAACCCAACTTCCTTGGAGACGCTCTTCAGGAAATCAGCAACACTGCCCTGATCACCGAAGGTGTACTCCTGATCCAGCAGGCATACTTCCTTCAGACGCTTTGCGATCTTACCGATGGACATCTTCTCCTGAACTGCCAGGGGCTTGGAAGCGTTCTTGGGATCCTGTGCAATCTGGCCCAGGATGATCTCCTTCTCTTTAGCAAGCCACTGGGGATCCACACCGTTCTCGTCCAGGTACAGGGGATTCATAGCACAGATCTGCATAGCCACGAACTTACCGGCATTCTTGACGGCGTCGTTGACTTCCTGAGCTTCCATGTTCACCAGAACACCGATCTTTCCGCCGCCATGGACGTAGGATGCGATGTAGCTGCCGGATTCCATTTTCTCGAAGCGGCGGATCTGCAGGTTCTCGTGAATCACAGCCACCATGTTGACCAAAGCGTCATTCACGGTCTGGGTGGGATCCTCGTTCCATGCCTCTGCCTTGAAAGCTTCCATGTCGGCAGCCTCCGTGTTCAGGGCCTGGTTGGCAACCTTGGCTACGTAGCCCTTGAACAGATCGTTCTTGGCAACGAAGTCGGTCTCGGAGTTGACTTCTACGATGGCAGCTTTCTTGCCGCACTCGCACATAGCAATACCTACAAGGCCTTCAGCGGCAATGCGGCTTGCCTTCTTGGCAGCCATGGCAAGACCTGCTTTACGCAGATTCTCCACAGCAACTTCCTGATTGCCTTCAGCCTCAATCAGAGCTTTCTTGCAATCCATAACGCCGGCGCCGGTAATCTCACGCAGCGCCTTGACCATTGCAGCGGTAACAGTAACAGCCATTATGCATTCTCCTCCTCAGTCTCTTCGGCGGTCTCTTCGGTATCCACCACGACTTCGCCTTCCTTAGCCTCAACGACAGCATCTGCTACCATTCCGGCAATCAGCTTAACGGCACGGATAGCGTCGTCGTTTCCGGGAATCACGAAATCGATCTCATCGGGATCACAGTTGGTATCAACGATGGCCACAGTGGGGATGCCCAGGGTCTGAGCTTCCTGTACGGCGATACGCTCCTTGTGGGGGTCAACGATGAAGATCAGGTCGGGGAGACGGTCCATCTTGCGGATACCGTTCAGGTTCTTCTGCAGCTTCTCCAGCTCCTTGCGAAGGTTCATAACTTCCTTCTTGGGCAGAAGTTCGAAGGTTCCGTCCTCTTCCATCTTCTCCAGCTCTTCCATACGCTGCACACGGCTGCGGATGGTCTTGAAGTTGGTCAGCTCACCGCCCAGCCAACGGCTGTTGACATAGAACATGCCGCAGCGCTCTGCTTCGATCTTCATGGTCTCCTGAGCCTGCTTCTTGGTGCCGACGAACAGAACGGTGCCGCCGTCTGCGACTACATTCTTGATAGCTGCATAAGCTTCGTCAACCTTGCGGCTGGTCTTCTGCAGATCGATGATGTAGATGCCGTTGCGCTCAGTGAAGATGTACTGTGCCATCTTGGGGTTCCAGCGTCTGGTCTGATGTCCGAAATGAACACCTGCTTCCAGGAGCTGTTTCATAGAAATAACGCTCATGGTTATCCTCCTTGGGTTTCTTCCTCCCTGCACTTCAAACGATGGGGCTACCCTAAGGGGAACCGACCCCTCTTCCATGCAGGTGTGGTTTAATCTCACGAAGAAGCATTCTAACACAGGAAATCCGCATTGTAAAGCGGTTTTTGCATTTCCTGCTTCATTTTCTCTCCCCTTCCAGGGCTGCTTTCAGTTTTTTCAGGGCCCGGTCTCTGGTGCGGATGATCACATTCTTTCCGCAGCCTCTTATGAGGGCGATCCGGCGCAGAGAGACCTCCCCGTAAAAGTGAAGCAGGATCACCTCCCGCTCATCCTCCTCCAGTCCCTCCATCAGCTGCAGCAAAGACTCCCCCAGGACACTCTCCTGTGCAGAGTCCCCCACCGGGTCCTCATAGGTCCGGTACATCCGTTTTTCCCTCTCTTTCCAATCATCGAGAGAGAGGGTCCTGGCGTCTTCATAGCGAAGCTCTCTTTGGATCCCCCGGGAGACGTGATCCATGATCTTCAAAGCTGCAATGGTGGAGAAGGATCCCCTCTCCGGGTCGTACTGCCGCGCTGCCTCTGCCAGCCCCAGATACCCGTTCTGAAGCATTTCTTCATAGGTGGTCCCCTCCGGGGGATACCATCCCAGACGATGAATGATAAAAGGCACCAGACGGAGGTTCTCCTCCATCAGCCGGCGCCTTGTCTCTTCGATCCTGTTATCTCCCACTGTCGGCCTCTCTGCAGCGTGCCGTTAGGTGGGACAGATGACTGTTTATCTTTCTTATTCTTCCGCAGCTTCTTCGCTGTAGCTGCAGCTTTCCTTCATGCAGACCAGGCTTACCTTGCGGCCCCGCTTCTCATAGAGACGCTCGCCGCACAGGGGGCAGCTCTTAAGGGAGGGGCGGTCCCAGGACATGAAATCGCACTCCGGCTGATGCTCGCATCCGTAGTAGGTACGGCCCTTTCTGGTCTTGCGCACATAGACCATGCCGCCGCACTTGGGGCAGGAGGCATCGATGGTCTCAAAGTAGGGTTTGGTATTGTGGCACTCCGGGAAGCCGGGGCAGGCATAGAACTTTCCGAACTTTCCGCTCTTAAGGACCATGTTTCTTCCGCACTTCTCACAAATCACATCTGTCACGGGGTCCTCCAGCTTCACCTTCTCCAGTTCCTTCATGGCCTTGGTGACCTGGGGCTCAAAGGAAGTGTAGAATTCCCGGAGAATCTGTCTCCACTCCTCCTTGCCTTCGCTGACCCGGTCCAGGCTGTCCTCCAGGCGGGCAGTGAAGCCCACGGAGTCCACATCGTCAAAATACTGCTTGGTAATGTCGTTCACCAGGAAGCCCAGGTCCGTTACGTACAGAACCTTCTTTTCCTTGGCGGCATAATCTCTGGCAGTCAGGGTGGTGATGGTGGGGGCATAGGTGGAGGGGCGGCCGATTCCGTTATCCTCCAGAGCCTTTACCAGAGTACCCTCTGTATACCGGGCCGGGGGCTGAGTAAAGTGCTGCAGCGTATCCAGCTTCCGGATATTTACGGCATCACCGGTCTTCAGCCCGGCGATGTTCTGCATCTTTTCCCCTTCATCCTCTTCCTGATAAACCTTCATGAAGCCTGCAAAGCGCAGGGTGGAGCCTGCAGCATCAAAGCTCATGCCCTCTCCCTCCACGGTGATCTTCTGGGTCTCGTACTCGGCGGGGGCCATCTGGGAAGCCAAGAACCGGTCCCAAATCAGCTTGTAAAGCCGGTAGGTGTCTCTGGCCAGAGACCCCTCCACGGTTTTGGGGTCCAGGGCGAGGTCCGTGGGACGGATGGCTTCGTGGGCATCCTGTATCCTCTGGGGAGTCTTCTGGACCTTGTCTCCGGTGCCGCAGTATTCCTCTCCGTACAGACCGGCGATATAGCTTGCAGCCGCCGTCTGCATTTCCTCGGAAATTCTTACGGAGTCGGTACGCAGGTAGGTGATGAGACCGGCC
>JABUST010000011.1 GCA_021442595.1 Lachnospiraceae bacterium
CGCCTTACCCGCGACCACAGCCTTATGGAGCTGATGATCGAAGCCGGTCAAATCACTCCCGAGGAAGCAAAAACCCACCCCCAGCGCTCCGTTATCACCCGAGCCCTGGGCAGCGCCGTTGACACCTACCCCGACATTTACGAGCTGAACATTGCCGCCGGCGACCGCCTGCTGCTGTGCTCCGACGGTCTTTCCAACATGGTCAGCGACAAGGTTCTGCTCCAGATCATGACCGACGGCAGCAGCCCGGAAGAGCGGTGCCGTAAGCTTGTCCGCAGAGCCAACGAAAACGGTGGTAAGGATAATATCTCCGCCATCGTCATCGACTTCAGAGAGGAGGAGGCAGCCAATGTTTGAGACAGGCAGAGTGCTGGGCCGCCGCTATGAGATTCTGCAGGAGATCGGATCCGGCGGTATGGCCATTGTATATAAGGCACGGGATACCAAGCTGGGCCGCATGGTGGCCATCAAAGTTCTGAAGCAGGAGATGGCTCTGGACAACACCATCCTGGGCAAGTTCCGCAAGGAAGCCCTGGCTGCGGGAAGTCTGAATCATCCCAATATTGTAGGCGTGTACGATCTGAGCCATGAGCTGAGTTACGACTACATCGTCATGGAATATATCGACGGCATCACCCTGAAGGAGTACATCCGCCGCAGAGGTACTCTCAGCTGCGAAGAGGTCCTGAAGGTATCCATCAAAATCGCCGATGCACTGAAGGCAGCCCATGCCAACGGCATCGTCCACAGAGACATTAAGCCCCAGAACATCCTGGTGACCCCCCAGGGAGATGTGAAGGTAACGGACTTCGGCATTGCCAAGGCTGCCACCTCCTCCACGGTCACCGCCAGAGGAGAGACGCTGGGCAGTGTACATTATATTTCTCCTGAGCAGGCCAGAGGCGCCGAGGTGGATGCCCGCAGCGATCTGTATTCTCTGGGAATCACCATGTACGAGATGGCCACCAAGAGCCTGCCCTTTGTGGCGGACACTCCCGTGGGTGTGGCCATGATGCAGCTCCATGAACCCTTCCCCAACCCTCTGGAGAAGGCCCCCCAGCTGTGGGACGGGCTGTGTGACATCATCATCAAGCTGACACAGAAGAAGCCGGAGCTGCGCTATCAGGACGCCGATGCCCTGATGACGGATATGCGCCGTCTGTACAGAAACCATAATTACCGGATCCAGACCGCCTTCCGGCCCCATCAGCGCCACAAGGCTCCGGATGCCATCATTCTTCAGGAACAGGAGAAGGAGCGCATCCGTTTGGAGAAGGCAAGAATTCAAAAAGAACGGGAAGCCCGGGTCAAAGAAAAGCAGCGCCGCCGCAACTGGATCATTGCCGTGGCGGTCATGGGAGCTGTTTTGCTGGCTCTGCTGGTGGCGCTGGTGATCAGCATCCTCACCAAGGGCTCACAGTCCGCAAACCGGCAGCAGACCTCCTCGGCCACCTCTCAGACCCGGCAGGAAAGCTCGGCCCCCCGGCAGGAGAATGAGTCCTCTCAGGAGCAGGTCCATGTGCTGAAGGCCAAGGATTATACCGGCATGACATACGAGGAAGCCCAGACCATGATCCGTGACTACGGCTGCTATCTGCAGGTGGTAGGCATCAACAACGAGAGCGTGGAGGTAGGCCGCGTAGTCTCCCAGTTCCCCAAGGAAGGGGAGACCATCAGCGATGACAAGATCATCACCCTCTATGTCAGCATTGGCGCTGCCCAGGAGTTTGTGGAAATGCCGGATCTGAAGGATAAGACTCTGGCAGAAGCAGAGGAGCTGCTGAAGGAACAGGGACTCAAGGTGGGCAAGATCACCCCTGCCTACAGTTCGGAGGTAGAGGAAGGAAAGATCCTTTCCCAGACCACACCGGCCGGCACGGAGGTCCTCACGGACACCTCTGTGGACTTCACCATCTCTCTGGGAGAGAGCGAGGTCAATGATCTGGCCACGGAAGAGGGGCAGATCACCATTTCCAACCCCTTCCAGGACGAGAAGGGAACCGGTCTCATCAAGGTAGATGTCATCGACAGCAACGGAAACACCACCACTGTCTATCAGGGTACCATCACCTATGCCACCTTCTCGGCTCTGGGAGGCGCCATCAAAGTCAATTACCCTGCCGGCACGGTGCTGGTGGAGGTCTATATGGACGGAGTGCTCCTCCTGAGCCAGCAGATCAGCTGATCCATGGATACACAGGGTCTGCTGATTGCCGGTGTAGGCGGCAATTATGACATTGCGCTGGAGGATGGCCGGGTGGTGAGAGCCAAGGCCAGGGGCGTTTTCCGAAAGGAAAAGATCACACCCCTCATAGGAGACCGGGTGCTGGTATCGGAGGAAGGGTTCATTACGGACATTATGGAGCGGAAGAACCATATGATCCGCCCTGCCTGTGCCAACATCGATCAGGCCCTCATCGTTTTTGCCCTGAAGGAGCCGGATCCCCATTTCGGGGTACTGGACCGTTTTCTGGCAGAGGCAGCAAGGCAGGATATTCCTGCCATCATCGTCTTTAACAAAACCGATCTTCTGAAGCCCTCGGAGGATGAAGAGCTTCTGGAAGCCGTGGAGACCTACCGCACCTGCGGGTATAAGGTGTTCCTGCTTCAGGCCAGAATGGGCCGGGAGGCGGAGGACCCCCTGAACCAGCTTTCCCTGCTGGAGCAGGAGCTGGGAGGAAAGATCACCGTGCTGGCCGGGCCTTCCGGCGTAGGAAAATCCTCCCTCATAAATGCCCTCATCGATGCGGGTCAGGAGGTGGGGGAGCTCAGTGAAAAGATCATGCGGGGCAAAAACACTACCCGCCATGCCAGATTGCTGAAGATGGCATCGGAGCAGGGAGGGTGGATCGCAGATACCCCGGGATTTACTTCCTTTTATACACAAAACATCGAAGCCGGGGAGCTGGATAGAATCTATCCGGAATTTGCCCCCTACCTGGGAACCTGCTATTATCCCGATTGCCGCCACATTAAGGAGCCCGGCTGCCGGGTGCGCCTGGCAGTGAAGAAGGGCATCATCTCCCGGCTTCGCTACCGGAATTACCGACTGATGTATGCAGAGCTGGAGGCTTACCGCAGGGAGCATCCCCTCTACGAGAAAAAATAAGCAGATTGGAGAACACCATGAAACTTCCCCAGATTACCCCGTCCATTCTGTCTGCAGATTTCGGAAATTTCCGCCCGGAGGTGGAAAGCGTCGCTGCAGCCGGCTGTGAACTGCTGCACGTGGATGTGATGGACGGTCATTTTGTTCCCGTTATTACCTTTGGACCGGCTACGGTGCAGGCTCTCCGAAAGACGGTGGACATCCCCTTTGACATTCACCTCATGGTGACGGATCCGGAGGCCCATATGGAGCAGTTTGCCCGGGCTGAGGGTTCTCATGAATACAGCTTTCTTACAGTACATCAGGAGGCCTGTTCCCATCTCCACCGGACCCTGGAGAAAATTCACCGTCTGGGCATGAAGGCGGGCGTGGCCATCAATCCCGGCACGGCTCCCTCTGTGCTGGAGGCCATCATGGACCAGGTGGATCTGGTCCTCATCATGACGGTGGACCCGGGTTTCGGAGGCCAAGCATGCATCAACTCCTGCCTGGATAAGATTTCCGTGGTACGGGAAATGGCAAGGAAGGCCGGCAGAGATGTGATTATCGAGCTGGACGGAGGAATCAAGCTGACAAATCTGGACAGAGCCGCAGCAGCCGATGTGCTGGTCATGGGTTCCGCGGTGTTTCAGGGTGGAGATCCCGAGATCGCCGGCAGAAATTTCCGGGAAGCCCAGAAGGCTTTTGAGGAGATCTACTCCCGAGGGTAAGGACCCGGAGATAAAAACAGAGGATGCGCCGAAAAATTGTCTTGCATTAAGGGGAGCATTCTGATACAATACTCGTGCTGTGTCAAAGAGAAATCTGTTTTTGCGGCCGAAACATGAATCAATTCCCCGTTTTGCCGCTATATATACACAGGATGAATCTGAAGGAGGTGCAATCATGGCAAAGTGTGACATCTGTCAGAAGGGACTGCTGTTCGGAAATCAGGTCAGCCATTCCCATAGAAGATCCAATCGCGCTTGGAAACCTAATATCCGTACTGTCAAAGCAGTTGTTGACGGAACTCCCAAGACGCTTCATGTATGCACGACTTGTTTAAAGTCGGGCAAGGTAACCAGAGCCTGAGCTTTGGAGAAAGCCTGAACAAGGATCTTTCGATTTATTCTTTATGGAATAGAGCGATTAAAGAGCGGACCTCACAGGTCCGCTCTTTTTCGTTCCGGAGAGTAGGAACCGGAAGGTTTGTCAACGAGTGTTGCTTTTTTTCGGCAATGTGATTATAATATGCGTGATTTAGCATAAATACACCATGTGATGCTGCCCGGAGCCTGTATGGGCCGGGAGACATCACGGTTAATAGAACAGGAGGTACCAACATGGCTGCTAAGTATGTGACAGAACTGGGAACCGTCGTGATCGAAGATGAAGTGATTGCCCGCGCTGCAGGAATGGCTGCGCTGGAGTGCTACGGTGTGGTGGGTATGGCCCAGACCAATGTTAAGGACGGCATCGCTCAGCTTCTTACCGGTGACACCCTGACCAAGGGTATCAAAGTACAATCCTCTGATGAAGGTGTAACCATCGAGTTTCACATCATCGTTGAATACGGCACCAATATCTCCACCATTGCCGACAACCTGATGAGCAACGTGAAGTACAGCGTCAAAGAGATGGTGGGCGTCGAGGTTCTGGATGTCAATGTGTTTGTAGAAGGAATCCGTACCGAGAAGCCCTGAGGCTCCGGGTACAGTTATTGGAGGATAGTATTTTGAATACCATAACCGGACAAAAACTCCGCCAGATGCTGGTAGCCGGCGCCAATAAGCTGGAAGAACGCAAGCAGATGGTGAACGACATGAACGTGTTCCCTGTACCCGACGGAGACACAGGTACGAACATGTCTCTTACCATCACCTCGGCGGTGAAGGAAGTCCTTGCCGTAACCTCTACGGAAGCAGAAGATATTGCCAAAGCCCTTTCTTCCGGCGCACTTCGGGGTGCCAGAGGAAACTCCGGCGTGATTCTTTCCCAGATTTTCCGGGGCCTGTATAAGGGCATGAAAGGAGAGGGAGAGGTGAATGCCGCTGTGTTTGCCGCTGCCATGAAAAAGGGAACCGATACTGCCTACAAGGCCGTGATGAAGCCTAAGGAAGGCACCATCCTCACGGTGGCCAAGGCAGCATCCGATGCAGCTCTGGATGCCGCTCTGGGCATCGAGGATGTGGCAGAGCTTATGGAGGTCATTGTGGCCTCTGCCCGTGCCACTCTGGAAAAGACCCCCGAGATGCTTCCTGTCCTGAAGGAAGCAGGGGTGGTGGACTCCGGCGGACAGGGTCTTTTGCTGATCTATGAAGGCTTCCTGGAAGCTTTGCAGAGAGAAGACGATGAAGTAGATCCCGTTCTGGCACTGAATGAGGGGGCAGCTCCCATTCAAAAGAAAGAAGAGACCTCCTATCTCATGGAAATGACCCTGAAGACCAACAAGGATCCTCAGTTGGCTGCCAGTGAGATGGAGAATTATCTGAATGCTTACGGCACCAAGGGAACCGTTCTGGCAGAGGAAGAATCTGTCAGCTTCCAGGTGGAGGTCAAGGATGTGAATTCCGTCCTTGCCCAGGCCATGAAGTGGGGCAAGGTCGCCTTCGTTCAGGCAAAAGAAGCAGTGCCCGGGGCCGGCTTCTCTCTGGGACTGGAGGAGAAGGCAGCCCGGAAGGCCGCTAAAAACAAGGGTCCCAAGAAGGCAGTGGGGTTCATCGCCGTGTCCGCAGGAGAGGGTCTGCAGCGGATCTTTACCGATCTGGGAGCAGATTATGTCATCAGCGGCGGACAGACCATGAACCCCAGCACCGAAGATGTGCTTCAGGCCGCCCGGGAAGTGAACGCCGAAACCATTTTCGTGCTTCCTAACAATAAGAATATCATTCTGGCTGCGGAGCAGGCTGCCTCCATTATGAAGGACTCCCGCCTGATCGTGATCCCCACCAGAAGCATCCCCCAGGGCATCTCCGCCATGATTGCCTATGTGCCGGATCTGAGCAATGACGATAATGCGGCCAACATGAAGGAAAGCATGGAGATGGTGGTATCCGGTTCTGTGACCTATGCCGTCAGAGATACCCATATGGGAGAGTTTGAGATCAAAGAGGGTAACATCCTGGCACTGAAGGACGGTGCAATGGACAGAGTAGGCACGGATCTTATGGAGACCACGATCCGGTTGGTGGAAGACATGGTCACGGAAGAGACGGCGGTCGTAACTCTCTATTACGGAGAAGGTGTCACGGAAGAGCAGGCAGGGGAACTGCAGCAGCTGCTGCAGGATAAACTGCCTGAGGTGGAAGTGGAAATGCAGTGCGGTCAGCAGCCTGTGTACTATTTCCTTCTTTCTGCGGAATGATCTTCAAAGGTTACAAATCAACAAACGATTCAATGCCATCCCGGTCCCCTTCGGACCGGGATCATTGATATACGGCAGGATGATCGGTTTATGGAAGATTTAAGAAATATACCTCTCACAGCCCTGAAAGGCATCGGACCATCCCGAGCGGAAATGTTTCTGCAGGTGGGAGTGTCCAACGCCGAAGAGCTGCTCTTCTATTTTCCCCGAAGCTATCTGGACCAGTCCCGGGTCACCTTCATTGAACAGGGACTGCAGCAGGCCAAAGCCTCCGGGGAAGAGGGAGCGGAGGTGCTGCTCAGGGCCAGGGTTGTGTCCGATCCCAAAAACTTTCACAAGGGAAGGTTCACTATCACCAACGCCAGATTGGAGGATGAAAGCGGCGCCATCGGCGCTGTCTGGTTCAATCAGCCTTATCTGATGAAAAATCTGGTGAAGGGGGGAGAATATCTGGTACAGGGGAAGATCAAAAGAAGCTACAATCGTTGGGAGCTATCTTCACCGAAACTGCAGCGGCTGGTGGAGGGAGCCCCGATCCTGCCCCTGCTTCCGGTGTATCCCCTGGGAGCGGGATTGACCCAGAAAATTCTCCGCAGTGCCGTAGAAAAGGTCCTTTCTGTGCTGGAAGAGGGATATGATCCTCTGCCTGCCGCATACCGGCAGCAGTTCATGCCCAGAACCGCTGCCCTGAAAGCCATGCATCTGCCTCCATCCTTTGAGGAAGCGGAAAGAGCCAGAGAGCGTCTGGCTTTTGATGAGCTGTTTGTGCAGCAGATGGCTTTGAAACAGCAGAGACGCCGCAGAATGGATCAGAGAGACGGGGTGGTGCTTCCCGGCTCTTTGGAGAAGGAGCAGGCCATGATGGACAGTCTGCCTTTCAGGCTTACCGGCGCCCAGCAGAGGGCCTGGGAAGAGATTCGGGAGGATCTGGCATCCAAAGGTGCCATGAACAGGCTGCTTCAGGGGGATGTGGGCAGCGGAAAGACACTGGTAGCCTTTCTGGCCATGTACCGGTGTTTTCTCAGCGGAAAACAGTGCGCCCTCATGGCCCCCACGGAGGTGCTGGCCACTCAGCATGCCCTGGAAGCAGAGAAGGTACTGGAGCCTCTGGGCATGAAGGTGGCTCTCCTCAGCGGCAATGTTAAGGGAAAAGAAAGAAGGCAGATCCTGGAGGGACTGGAGCAGGGAACTATCCACGCCCTCATCGGTACCCATGCCCTGATCTCCGATCCGGTGACATGGAAGGATCTGGGACTTGTCATCACCGACGAACAGCACCGATTCGGAGTCCGGCAGCGCATGGCCCTTTCCCGGAAGGGAGAGAAGGTGAATGTGCTGGTCATGACTGCCACTCCCATTCCCAGAACATTGGCCATGATCCTTTACGGCGATATGGATGTGTCATTAATTGATGAGATGCCGCCCGGAAGGACTCCCATCCGCACTTACAGTGTGGATTCGGGGTATGACGAGAGAATCTACCGGTTTATGCGCAAACAGACCATGGAGGGACATCAGGTCTATGTGATCTGTGCCCTGGTGGAAGAAGAGGATAAGAGCAAGACCGTCTCCGAAGCGGAGGATGAGCTGCTGCCGGGCCATTCTGTGGAGCTCAGAAGAAGGAGCGAAGAGCAGGAGGAGGACTTCTCTGAAGAACAGGAGGAGCTGAAACTCCGCTCAGCTGTGGGATATGCGGATTTTCTTCAGCGCATCGTGTTCCCGGATCTGAAAGTGGGACTTCTCCACGGCCGCATGAAGGCTCAGGAGAAAGAGAGCGTCATGACAGCCTATGCCCGGGGGGATATTCAGATCCTGGTATCCACTACAGTGGTGGAGGTGGGGGTAAATGTGCCCAATGCCACCCTGATGGTGGTGGAGAATGCAGAACGGTTCGGTCTGGCCCAGCTTCATCAGCTCAGAGGCCGTGTGGGCCGGGGAGAGGCAGAATCCTACTGCGTACTGGTGAGTGATTCCCGCAGCCGGCTGACCCGGCAGAGGATGAAAACCATGTGCGATTCCACAGACGGATTTTATATTGCAGAAGAAGACCTGCGACTCCGGGGCGCCGGGGATATCTTCGGCCTGCGTCAGCATGGTCTGCCGGATCTGAAGGTGGCGGACCTGTACCGGGATAAGCTTCTGCTGAAGGAGGCCCAGCGGCTGGCGGAGACGGTGCTGGATGCAGATCCGGATCTGGAACAGATGGAACACCTGGGCATCCGGGAAGAGATGGAAGCCTTCTGGGAGAGGGCTTCTGCCCGGGAAAGGGCATGAGCCTTTGGAGTCGAGACACCATATCCGGAGGGACAAGGGAACCCCATCTCCGGGAGGGTGCGAAGAATATTCCTTGACATTCGGGGCAAAATCTATAAAATAGTATAGTCAGGGTCTTTTCAGATCTTTAGTTTCTGTTACCCAAAATTCGGAGGAATCCATGACGCGTGTAATTGCCGGGACCCTCAGGGGGCGACGGCTCGTCACGCCGGAGGGGATGGATACCCGCCCCACCATGGATAAGACCAAGGAAGCGCTGTTCGGAGCCATTCAGTTTGACGTCCCCGGAAGCCGTTTTCTGGACTTGTTCGCCGGAAGCGGCGGTGTGGGCATTGAAGCCCTTTCCAGAGGTGCGGATTCTTTGGAACTGGTGGAGTGCGATTCCCGGGCTTTAAAGGCCATCCGTCAGAATCTGCGGGATCTGGGACTGGAGGACAGGAGCCGGGTCCTTCCCGTGAAAGCGGAGAGGATCGTGGAGACCTACGGCTGTGAAGGCAGACAGTTTGACATCATCTTCATGGATCCCCCCTATCATCAGGGATGGGAGGAGAAGGTGGGCAATCTCATTGCCGAAAGCGGTATTCTGTCTCCCGGGGGCATGCTGATCATCGAGTCCTCTTCGGAGACAGATGTGCGCATAGAGACTCTGGACCTGTTTAAGGTCAAAACCTACAAGACGGCTCGGTTCTCCTTTTTCAGAAGAAAGGAAGCCCCTCCGACATTGGAGAATGTATGAAGATCGGTGTATACCCGGGGAGTTTTGACCCTATTACGCTGGGACATCTGGACATCATCGAGCGTTCACTGAAAATCGTGGACAAGCTGGTGGTGGGTGTGCTGGAGAACAGCTCAAAGACCCCCATGTTTACTTTAGAGCAGAGGACCGCTCTGATCCGAAAGGCCTGCGAGGACCTGGGAGACCGTGTGGAGGTGGTACCCTTCTCCGGACTTCTGGTGAACTTTCTTAAGGAGCAGAAAGCCTGCGTCAACATCCGCGGATTGCGGGCAGTTACGGATTTCGAATACGAACTGCAGATGGCTCAGGCCAACAGATCCCTGTATCCGCCCATGGAAACCATCTTTTTGACCACCCGTGCGGAATATGCCTACATCAGTTCCACGGTGGCCAAGGATGTGCTCCGGTTCGGCGGAGATGTCAGCCACTTTATCCCGAATAACACTATTGAAATGATATACTCATTTAGGAGGCAGTAACATGTCCAATCAGCAAATGCAATCCCAGGATCAGTATCAGCAGATGGCTCCCCGGACTCCTCAGCAGATGCTTCAGCAGGAAACTCCCGTAAGCCCCGAGCTGGATACCATTGATGGTATTCTGGCTGAGATCGAGCAGGCTCTGGAAGAGGCCAAAACTGTTCCTTTCAGTGATAAGGTACTGGTCGACAGGGAGGGGATTTATGATCTGCTCACGGAGATCAAGGTCCATATGCCCACAGAGATCGAGCAGTCCCGCTGGGTCATCGAAGAGAAGAACCGTATCCTTGTGGAGGCACAGCAGAGAGCGGAAGCCATCATCCGTGAGGCTCACGAAGAGCATCAGCGGTTGGTAGACAACGAGGCCGTTTCCAAAGATGCCTGCAAACAGGCGGAGGATATCGTGGAAGCATCCAAGCGTGTGGCTAAGGATATGCGCATGGGCGCCACGGAATATGCCGATGATCTTCTGGCACAGATCGATGACCAGATGAAGCAGCTGGCCAGCTTTACAAATGACGAGCTGGGCAAGCTCATCGGTATCATCGATAAGCGAAACAAGGAGTTTGAGGCCCTCATCGACCAGAAGAGCCGCATTCTTCAGCAGAATCGCAAAGAACTGGACATTCACCACGAGTGATCCTATCAATCCGGAAAGGTTGGCATTTAGTTACACATGAATACTCAGGAGAAGATCGAGCAGCGCCGGAAAGAGGCCGCTAAAGCACAGAAACTTAACAAACAGCGTGCAAAGACCGTATTCAATGATATTTTCTGGAAGAAGGTTCTGGGCGTCGTTGTGGTTATCCTTCTGGTTGCAGGCATTGCAGCCCTTACTGTTCCCAAGATGGGATGGACCCGACGGGCTGCTGTTGCTTTTACCGTAGGCGACCAAAAGGTCAGTGCTGCAGAGTACAGCTATTATTACCGCTCCACCTACATGAACTATTATCAGACCATGGTCAATTATCTGGGAGAGGATAACCTTCCCATCGATACCTCGGTTCCTCTTACGGAGCAGTACATGAGTACCGATGTGACTTATGCCGACTACTTCAGCACCAGTGCCATTCAGTCCGTCCAGACCATGATTACTCTGGAGCAGGCTGCCAAGGAAGCCGGCTTTGAGCTCTCCGAGGAGGATATGGCCCAGTATGAGAGCGGCATCGCCGGCATTCAGTCCTATGCATCCTACTATGGCATGACCACCGACAGATATCTGCAGGCCAACTACGGTCTCGGCTTCAACGAGAAGCTCTTTGAAAAGGTGCTTATGAGGGAGGTCGTGGCCAATGCTTATCAGACTGCCAAGATGGAAGAGATTGCTGCGGGCTACAACGATGAGATCCTGGAGAACTACTATCAGGAAAACAGAACAGACTTTGACAAGGCTGATTTCCGGGTAGTACAGTTTACATCCGGTACCGATAAGACCGTGGAGCAGGCCAAGAAGGAAGCCGATGAATTTGCTTCCAGGTGCACCTCCGAAGCTGCTTACGAGAAGGAAGCTACCATTAAGCTTACAGCAGAAGCCGAAGAGGGCGTAGAGGTGGCTGCCAACAAGTCCCTGTTCACCAATACGGATTTCACCGCAGCGAAGGCCATGGATGCCAACGTGGCTGCCTACATTTTCGATACCGCCCGAAAGGTCGGTGATATGGAGGTCGTTGAGAGCACCAGCGGTCTGAACTATTATGTTGTTTATATCGTTTCTCCTGCTGCCCGCAGCGATCAGAAGTTTGTGGATGTGCGTCACATTCTGCTGTCCTGCGACACCACAGACGAGGAAGCTCTGGCCCAGGTGCAGGAGCAGATGGATCAAATCGTGGCTGATTTTGAGGCGGCAGGTTCCACTGAGGAAGCCTTCGCCGAGCTGGCCAACACCATGAGCGAAGATCCCGGCTCCAACACCAATGGCGGTCTCTATGAGAATCTGGAGCCCGGCACCACCGTGCAGGAGTTCAATGACTGGTGCTTCAATCAGAACCACAAGGTGGGAGACACCGGTGTGGTCACCACGGAGTACGGTCTGCACTTCATGTATCTGGCAGGCATCGGCGATGATGTATGGAAGAGCGACATCAGCGAGCAGATGCAGAGCGATGACTATGCCGCATGGCTGGCTGACTTCATGCTGAATTATGAAGTGGTCACCAAGGACTTCGGTATGTCCCTCAGAGATGAGCCCATCAAGTAACAACGATTACATACAGTTAAAGAGCCCCGTCCGGCTTCCCCATGATGAGGAAGGGACGGGGCTCTTTCTGTCTTTTTATATTTTCTATACCGAAATTGACCCGGCAGTGCAGGATTAGGGCATTCCTGCACTGCCGGGTTCTTGCGTTATTTAGGACCTGCAGGCACAATAGGGCCACGGAGCTCAGACCCTTCAAATAAGGCCGGCGGAACACCTCCCTATACAGAGAATCAGAGGGTTCGGTCATTGAAGGAGAACAGACATGCCTGGAAAAAGAAGCACGATTCTTTTCTTATGCATCATCATGTCCTTTCTCTGGGGCAGCAGCTGCAGAGGAAGACCACAACTGAAGACAGAGGAAGACCGGGAGTCTTCCGGACGGGTGCTCACAGAGACAGAGGACCTGCGCTTTTCTATGCCCATTTTTCCGGAAAGTCAAGGGGGAAAAGGGGATCCCTCTTCATCTGAAGAAACGGTGGTCCCGCCGGAAGAGGCATCATCATCCGGGGAAGAGGCTTCGGCCTCATGGGACGAAAGGTCATCTTTAGCGGAGGAGTCATACTCACGGGAGGAGGCTTCCTCCCTATCCGGAGAAACCTCGTCACCAACGGAGGAGATTTCCACTCTATCAGGAGAATCGTCACCATGGACGGAGGCTTCTACCTCCTCCGGGGAAACATCACCATGGACGGAGGAGACATCACCATCAGGCGAGGAAACTTCGTCATCATTGGAAGAAATATCCTCCTCGCCGGAGGAATCTTCGCCTTCCGGGGAGGAAACCGGGGAAACGGCCCACGAACACCGTTGGGGACCTGAGACCTGTCCTACAGGGGATGGACTCATGTACCGCAGGGACTGCCTTGAGTGCGGCGCCTGGACGAAGCGCTGGGCGGTGACCGAGCTGCGGGAGTTCTGGTGGGTCAGCTGGACAGATGAAACCGGAAACCCGGTCACAGAGGCCTATTCCTCGGAGGAAGAGCAGCTCATGAGAGTGGATGCTCTGGGGCAGCAACAGATAAGCGCAAGTTACGGAAACGGATACGAGACAGTGATCCTTGACTGGATCTACTCGGAATCAACAGAGTGAAAACATAAGGAGATATAGGATGAGAATACATAAATCCACAGCGGGAAGGGGCGTGAACAAGCTCATGACCCTCATGCTGACGGCCATCATGCTGGTGCCTGCTCTGCCGCTGCAGGTCCTGGCGTATATTCCCAACGGCTATGACGGCGCCATCACCTGGAGCGGACACGGGACTCTGCTGGGGCACTATGCTTCGGCCTACAGCGGTGAAAACGTATACAGCAGAGGAATGCTGTGTATGGAGCCGGAAAAGGGAGCCATGACTACCGATAACAGTTACGGCACGAAGATCAGCAGCGGACAGGATAAGACCCTGGCCCGCATCGGCTATCTCACCAATGAATATGCCCTGGGGAAAAATACCGCCTTGAATTACATTGCATCCTGGGCTGTGGGCACAGGATTGGTCTATGATTATGTGGAGGGGCGAAATACCTGGGGCACCGTAACCGCAGTGGGAAATACCGAGATCAGCATCAATACTTATCTGGAAGCCAGAGACTGGATCGTGGAAAGGCTGGAAAATTATGACAAGCTGCCCGCAGGGGTATATGCCACAGCAGCAGAGGCTGCAGCGGCTCCTCTGGACATGGTGAAGCAGTCCGACGGATCCTTCAAGCTGACCCTGAGGGCGGATGCCTTCTGGGACACGGATATCATCTACCATGGCTTTCAGGAAACAGCCGGCGCTTCCGGCACTCTGACTGTGGGAGGAGCTTCTGTGGGATGGAGCCGAACCGGCAGCAGCATCACCTTTACCCTGTCCAAGGCGGAGGCCGCCAAGTGGAATGCCTACGACGGATATTCCGGAGCGGTGACTCTGACTAAGCGACTGGGCAACGGCAGTGTGGACTGCTATCCCATCTGGGAATCTGCCTATGAAGCCGACCAGGACATGCTGTATGCCCCGGAGGCCTGCGCTGCCTACGGCAAGGGATATCTGGCCTTCCATGTGACCGTGGAACCGGGCTATGTACATGTCACCAAGACCATTGCCTCTGACAAGGTTCTGACAGACCTTTGCGGAGCCTACTCTTTAGAAGGCACCCAGATCAGTATTTACAGCGATGCAGACGACTCTCTTCAAGCGGTTCTGACCATCGGAGCGGACGGGACAGCCCTGAGTCAGGCCCTGAAACAGGGCAGCTACTATGCCAGGGAAACAAAAGCCGCTCCCGGATTTGCCCTGGATGGAACCCTGCATCCTTTTACTCTGGCACCCGGGGAGAACAAGGAGCTAAGCTTCAGCAACAAGCCCCTATTCGATCCTCTGACGGTGATCCTTCAAAAGCAGGGAACAGTTAGCGGAATACCGGATCAGCCCATCGCCGGGGCGGAATACACCGTATACTTTTTCCCTCAGGAGGGCCTTTCTGCCGCAAAGGCCATGGAGATCAAAGGATCGGCTCTGCGCCGGTGGGTCCTGAAAACCGATGCCGCCGGTATGATCAAGCTGGACGGCGCTCATAAAACAGGGGGAGATGACTTCTTCACAGACAGTAAGGGCAGCGTGGTGGGTCTTCCCGGCACCTATCTGTATGAGGAGACGGGAGCGCCGGAAGGCTATCTGCCGGGGGCTCCCTTTGTGAAAACCATTTCTCTGACCAGCCCCACTCTGGGGGAGGCCGGTGATTTTAATGCGCCGGTGGTGAAGGAGCAGCAGGCTTCCGGATATGTTTACCTGACAAAGGCCATCGGAGAAGGAAGTCATCTGACAGCCCTTTGTCCCACCTGGTTCACCACGGACGGAGCGGAATTTACTCTGTTTTATCCCGGAACAGACAAGGTGGCATCGGCCACGGACGGGACACCTGCCGTTTTGCAGGTAACCGGAGGAAAAACACCTGTCCTCTCTGTGCCCCAGGGAGAATATGACATAAAGGAAACCAAAACGCCTGCTCACTTTGCGGAGGATACAAAGGTCTACAGAATCAAAGTGGATGCTTCTTCCACTGCTCAAGCACCTGCCACCCTGGAGATCACCAACGATCCGCTGCTGGATCCTGTCAGTCTGCTGCTGACCAAGGTAGGTACTGTGGCAGGGACAGCGGGGCAGCCCCTGGAAGGAGCGGTATTCAAGGTCTCCTATTTCTCCGCGGTGTTTGGCGAAGCAGAGGATGTGGCAGGAGATCCGTTGAGAAGCTGGTACTTTGTGACCGATGAGGACGGACAGCTTCTCTATGAAGAAGCCTATCTGGCCCCGGGCTATGCCTCCGATCCTCTGTTCACCCTCTCGGACGGCACACCGGTGGGACTTCCGGGAACCTACATGCTGGAGGAGGTGAAGGCTCCTGCCGGTTATCTGGCCGCTGATCCCTGCCTGCTCACGGTGGATCCGGATCTGCCGGGATACGGAGGCAGCGTCTCCTTGATCCAGGCTCCGACGCTGGAGGATCAGCCCCTTCGCTACCGGGCAATCGTGACGAAAGTCGATTCGGAAACCGGAGAAGCCAAAGCCTCCGGATATGCGGATTTTGAAGGAAGCGTTTTTGCGCTTCTGTCCTACGATCCCCGGAGGGAAATATATACAGAGCTGCAGACAGCGGTAGTGGATAACAGTGGACAGGCTGAATTCCTCATTCCGAATCCCATGGCAGAAGAGGGCAATGTCCCCGGGATTCTGTACGTACAGGAAAAGGTTCCGGGACCCGGCTGTACATTGAATCCACAGAGGTTTGAAGTGGATCTGTCCCTGGCTGACGGATCTGAGGCGGAGATACTCTTCTCTCTGGAGGTGCCGGAGGGATATACCCGGCTGGAGATATTGAAGGCGGGAAGAGATGAAACCGGAGCATCCGTTCCGCTGGAAGGGGCAGAGCTGAAGCTTCTGGATGGGGAAGGAAATACCATAGAAGTATGGACCTCCGACGGGACACCCAAGGTATTTACCGGTCTTCCGGAGGGAAGCTATACCCTGCGGGAGACAAAGGCCCCGGAAGGATATAAACTTATGGAAGAGACCATTCCGCTGGAGCTGACCGGTGAACCTTTGAAGTTCACGCTTCAGAATGAACCGGAAGAACCGGAAAAGCCCGAAACACCGGATAAACCTGAGGAGCCTGATACACCCCGGGAGCCTGAAAAGCCTGAAATACCGGAGGAGCCGGAGAAACCGGCAGATCCCATTCCCGCAACTCCCGGAAAGGAAGAGCCGAAGATCCCGGAAACACCGGATACAGGAGACAACGGCAGTGTCTGGTTCTATCTGGGACTTTCGGGTCTGTCATTGGCTGCCATGATCTCGCTGAGTCTCTACACTCTGAGAAAACTTCGGACAGAAAGCAGCCGGGGGCAGCATTGACAGAAATAACCTTCGGCTGCCCGGCCCTGATTGAATAAGCAGAAAAAATCCCCCGGAATGCATTCCGGG
>JABUST010000165.1 GCA_021442595.1 Lachnospiraceae bacterium
ACCATACATCTGTGTCCAGTTTCTACCCCTTCTGTGTCCAGTTTTAGTTTACCACTTCACAGCGGGGGCAGATATTGTTATTTCAGGACGGAAAACCATTGAGGGAGAGAAGGAAAAAATAAATGTTCCTTCTGCTGAAAGAAACAGTAGTCGAAAAGAAGCGATACTTGATATTATCAACAAAAGAGAAAACTCTTTTTTGGCCGTATGTAAGTTATACAGAGCAAGTGTATTAAGGGACAATAATATTCGCTTTGCAGAAGGAATTCGATTTGAAGATATGGTATTTTCTTTTTCAGCAAATGCCGTTTGCAATTCGGTAGCATATTGCCCTGATGTGTCATATGTTTATTGCGTGCGCAGCGGAAGTTTGAGCGAGACAATTGATGAATTGTTGATTCAAGATTATTTGAAAGCAATATCATTAGTTTTGAGAGCACTTGCAGAAAATGATATGCTCGAATCACTAAAAACACATTTACATTTTTATGTCCTTGAAGCTCTGTACAGAACTAATATGTGGTTTCTGAAGGATGCGAATAGGGCTTTGGATGATTTTGTCTATTGCAGCGACCATTTGGTAAAAATAATCAGAGCTCTGAAATTGTCAAAAGAACCTGCAGAGGATGTATTAAGGATAGTTAATTCAGTGCTTGAGAATAACTGAAAGAAAAGGTTGTTCTTTAAAGCGAGTGGCTTCACATAGCGATAGCGGCAAGTTTATTGCATTTTCGCCCTATATATAGCATATTTATTCAATATAGAGGAGGTGTGAGGTGCCCAGGAAGCCAGACTCAAACAGCCCGTACAGGATTGCCATCCATGCCGATAAGGGATACAGATATGCCGGCACCCGGCCGTCAACTGTTACCACGAAAAGCAAAGTTTCTGGTCAAGGATCCTTAGTAGAAGACCGGTTAAAACTCAGATATTTCAGAGTTTAGGACCCTATTTCATCTCCGGGAAATGACGAAGCCATCTGCGGGAGCGGTAATAGATGAAGTATACTGAGCCGGTAATGACCCAGGTGACCGGATAGCACTCCACGATGGTGTTATAGTCCCCTGTGAAAGGAACGGCAACTGTCAGCCAGATGACACGAACCACGCAGATGCCTATGGTGGTAATCAGCATAGGCGCCAGAGAATCTCCCGCTCCCCGGGCAGCTCCGGAGAGAACCTCTATGAGCACATAAAACACATAAAAAGGAAGGGCGTGGATCATCATATCCGCTGCAATATATATTACATTTCTGTCAGTGGTAAATATGGAGGCCACCGGAAATCTAAATAATAAAGCGGGAACAGCCAGCAAAACTACACCTCCCAGGGCAAGCAGCAGGGAGATGCGGACACTTTTGAACACCCGGTCTCGATTGCCCGCGCCCAGATTTTGTCCCACAAAGGTGCTGGCTGAAATTCCGAAAGCATTCAGAATCATCCAGTGAAGCGCGTCCACATTGCGGTAGGCGGTGAAGGCAGCGACCACATCGGTACCAAAACCGTTGACAGTATACTGGACCAGCAGATTAGCGATACCGAACATGCTGGATTGAAGGCCTGCAGGGATGCCGATGCGCATCATGGGCCGCAGAATATACCCGTGGAAGCGGATTTTTGAAAAATAAAGACGAAACGGTCCCTTTGTTCGTACTAAAATGATGACCACCAACGTGGCGCTGAGGGCTTGCGACAAAACTGTCGCCAATGCCACGCCGGCTGTATCCATGTGAAGCACCACAACAAAAAACAGATCGATGATGATGTTGGAAAAAGAACAGGCCATCAGAATATACAGAGGCCGTTTGGAGTTTCCCAGTGCCCGGAGAATGGAAGAGCCTATGTTGTATACCAGATTGAAAAGGATGCCGCAGTAGTAGATGCGGATATAGGTAAGAGCATAAGGCAGAATGTCCTCGGGCGTATTCAACCAGAGCAGAGAGATGCGGGAGGTCAGCAGACCGACTACTGTCAGAAACAGGCTGATAGCCAGACAGAAGGCAGCCGCTGTATGGATGGCATCGGAAGTGCCCTTCTCATCACCTGCACCGTATTTCTGGGCAATGAGAACTGTGGCGCCTGAGGAGATTCCCACAAAGAAGCCTACTAAAAGATTGATGATGGTTGAGGTGGAACCTCCTACGGCACTGTAAGCTTCTTTTCCCACAAACTGACCGAGAGTAACAACATCCACCAGATTATAGAGAGTCTGCAGAATGGTGCCGATAAAAATGGGAAGAGAGAACTTTAGTATTTCTTTGATCAGAGAGCCCTGGGTAATGGGGTTATAGGCAGTATCGGCGTGCTGGTTCATATATTGACTCTTTCCGGTGATTTTGATTGGCTGTTTTATGGAGAAATGTTTGACTATTATATCATAGATGGAACATATCCGGTGTGACTTGTTCGGATATGCTCCTTTTTTTATCCATGTGAGCTTTGCCTGTTATGATTCGGAGGTTTTATATGAAGAGGAATTCTGTTATTTACAAAGCAGATGTGCTATGATTGGAGAATCTTGAATAACAAAACGGGAACGAGGCACAGAGAACCATGGCAGAGATCAGGACCATCACCAGCCCTCAAAATGAGGCATATAAACAAACGGCAAAATATACACACTCAAAAGAAGCAAAGAAGGATAATGTATTTTTGGTAGAAGGGGTTCGGGCTGTGGAGGAAGTACTTAAGGCCCGGGACTGGCCGATCAGGAGCATATGGCTTGCCGAGTCACTGGCTAAGGATGCTCCCGGATACCTGAAACAGTTACAATTGAAAGCCCCCTGTCAGGTCAATCTGATTACAGATGAAATGATGAAGCGACTGTCAGACACCCAGACGCCCCAAGGAATCCTGACTGTGGTGGAGAGAAAGAACCGGAAGGTAGCTCAGGTGCTGGCAGAAGTTAGAAATGCGGGGAAAACACCCTTATTCCTGATTCTGGAGAATCTTCAAGATCCGGGTAATGTGGGAACACTGCTTCGGACGGCAGATGCGGTAGATGCAGATGCTGTCATCGTGACTAAAGGAACAGTAGATATTTATGCGCCTAAGGTCATACGTGCAGCCATGGGGTCGTTATTACACATACCGGTTTGCGTGGTGGAGTCAGTAAGACCCTTGGCAGAGGCACTGAAGCAAACGGGATTTTCGGTATTGGCAGCAGCACTGCAGGATTCAGTTTATATTTACGACGTTGATATGACGAAACCCACGGCAATCCTTATCGGAAATGAAGGGAGCGGTCTGACCCGGGAGGCTATGGACTCCGCTACAAGCTGCGTAAAGATTCCTATGCCCGGTCAGGCGGAATCTCTGAATGCAGCCATGGCAGGCGGTGTTATTCTTTATGAAGCCCTGCGACAAAGAGAGATTATGGGAGTTCAGGGGAAATAAAAAGGGAAAAGAACTGCTCCTTTTGTTTTCCGACGATGAATGTTTCTTCCAAACCCAGTAGAGAAATGGCAAGCCGATAATTCTTTGTCCTGTACAGTGACATAATGCAAGCGCTATTAATGATTTGGTTTTTATTTATGGGAACCAGATAGGGCACACGATTCTCGATAAGCATATGACTAAATGAAGTAAAGGAAACTGATGAGATGGTCTGTGTATCACCAGAGGATAGGTGTATTTCATATGTGGAAGGCTTGTGATAATTGATATATAGTATATCCTCGATCTTATACGCGTGGGAAGACCTGCCCTGCGTTGTTGAAGGAAATACAATATACTCTTGTAATAAATGTTGCTCGCGAATATTCAAAACAGACTTGATGGCAGGGAGTAACTGGGAATCTATTTTCGATATCTCAATAAATCGAAGAATTCGTCCTGAGGCCATCATAGGAAGTTTATAGTGTGGTAAACTACTGATAATAATAATGGGCGCGGGAGGATTGCATCTCAGAATATAGGGTATTGAGGTTGTAATACATTCACTGAACTGGATATCTGTAATGATGAGGGACACCATGTGCCTCTCTGCATAAGAAAAACCTGCAGTTAGATTGTGAAACGAGACAACTTGAAACCTGTTTTGTGAAAAACATTTTTCTGTCATTCTTTTTATTCTATTAATCAATTCCTCTGATTCGTTAATCAATACTATTTCATTCATGCTTGTACCTCAAGAGTATTCGGTTTCCAAAGAATAGAATTCCCAAGTGGGGAACTGCACCAAATTAGTATACACCTGTTTATTTCAATATTCAATTGTAGTATTATGACATCGTGGCAGAGAGACTTATCTGTTACAAAACATAAATGAATGGAGAGACTTGAATGAAAGAAAAAGTAATCTTTACGATGGGAGTCCTTGATTCGGTAATTTCACATCATTTGCTGATTGAAAATATTAGTGCAAGCGGAACAGATATGGTTAGATGCTGTGTAAATACTGCAACTGAAGAGGAGCATCTTGCTGCAATTGAAAAGGTAAAGGATATTTATCGAGTGTCAACCGGAAACAGTTTAAAAATTCTTTTGGATGTTTGTATTCCTAAAGATAAAAACAGAGTATTTGTAGATTCGGATCTTCAAATTCATGTAGGTGACCTGATTTTACTCACAAAGAGTGGGTCAACAGTAAGCGTCAATGCTTCCTTTAGAATCGAAACGGATGCAAATCTGAAAGAATATACCAAAGGCGAGGAATTCGTTCTCGGGGATGATGCAATCAGATTGAAAATGATTGAGAGATTGGATGAAAACACCTTGTTGTGTGAAGCAATTATTCATGATGGCATAGTATCCCATAAAATGGGTATTTCATCTCAAAGAGGTTGTTTTAAATTTACTGAGGAAGAGATATACAACAAATGTTTAGCTCTTATCAGTAAGATTAGACCTGAAGTTGTAGCTGTATCAGAAATTGAATCAGCTGATGATATTTTCAGAATTAAGAAGGCAATTTCCCGGGAGAAGTATCATCCATTAATTATGTCGAAAATCGAGACTCACGCGGGGATAATCAATATTAATGAGATTATCTCTGCGAGTGACTCTATGATGTTTGCACGAGGGTGTATGGGAGTGAATGGTGGAGTGGAAAACCTGTTTCTTGCAGAGAAAAGGGTTCTGAAGGAATGTAAAAATATGCATATTGATGCTTATGTGGCCTCCAATCTTCTGAAAAGTCTCGGCAAGGCTGATGCACCAAGTAGGGCAGAAGTCATTGATCTTGCGGTATTACTGAACATGGGCGTTACCGGATTAATTGTAACAGATAAGTTTTCCAGAACACCGAAAGGGATTACTTTTCTTAATTATCTAGACAGAATATCTAGTGCTGTTAGTAACCCTCTTTATTGACGCAGGTAGAATAAAGGGAAATAAAATGGAGATATTGATGCTGACCCCTGACTACTATCCTGATTTCTTTGGAGGAATTGGGATTTATACATATCGTATCGCGGAAGAATTGGCTCGGTTTGGAAATCAAATAACAGTATTGGTTATCTCTGGTGATCATTTGATTGAGGGACCTGTTGTTGTTGAAAGAGTTGGTGATGTTGAATGCTGGCGGTTTGAAAGGAAGAGGAAATACCGGGATAATATGAATTATTCTGTGTATCGGCTTATGAGCAACTCTCTTCACATTATTGATCAACTTGATGTCCTGCTGAAAAACAAAACATTTGATTTAATTCACTGTCATGACTATTTTTCTGCATTCGTGGCAGATTATTTACGACGCACAGTGAAAAAACCTATTATTACAACTATTCATACGGGGAAAATGGAAGAGCGAATGTTTGGTGATTCCCTGCGCCGGAATCTTATAGCTAACTCTTCTCAGATTATCTTTGACAGTCATTATACAAAAGAGTATATTGATCAAACCTATTGCATGGATGTTCAATCTGAAGTTATCGGTTGCGGTGTGGACATTGGAGAAAAAAGGCAGATAGATTGCAAGGAGAAGTATATATCTTATTGCGGGCGATTGAGGCAGCATAAAGGAGCTAAATTACTGATAGAAGCATTTCATTTAGTCAGCAATAATTCGGTGTTAAAAGGAGTAAATCTTCATATTGCCGGAGATGGTGAGATGCTGCAGGAATTGCAGGAATTGGTAAATGAGTACCGGCTTGCTGATAGAGTCGTCTTTCTGGGGAAACTAAGCATTGCAGATACGCGCAGTCAGATGAGAAATTCTCTGCTCCATATAGTTCCGAGTTATGAAGAAGCTTTTGGATTAACAGGAATCGAAGCAATGGCTGAGCATACCTGTGTACTGGTATCCAATGCCGGTGGCATGACGGACTATGTTCGGGATGGAATTAATGGAGCAATTTTTCAGGCAGGAAATATAACGGAGTTGTGTGATAAAATAATAAGACTGTTAGAAAACTCACAATTGAGAGAAAGCTATGCAGCTGCAGGATATGATACGGCCAAGGCTTACTCCTGGTATGCGATAGCGCAAAAAATGCAGACAATATATATGACCGCGACAAAACAAGTGGGTGATAAGTTATGATAACCAAAGTGTTGAAAAGGTTGGAACTAGGGAAGGAAACAGCCCTATTGGTTATTTTCGCTGTTCTGTCTACGGCTAAAGATCTGGGGGGAGTGTTCGCCCTCGCCTATGCAACAGATCAGATTATCTATGGAGGAAGTATGCAGAAAGGGCTTATGCTAATGTTGTCTGTTATGATGGCAGGAGTGGTCATTGCTTCCTTTGAAAAGCGGACTCACTCAGTATTTGCTGTCAGAGCAAGGGGCATTCTCTATTCTATTTTCTGTAAAAAGCTGCTTTCTGCGGATTTCTCTCCGGAGGATGTATCAAACCATCACGAGTGGGCCAATATTTATTCCGGTGATATACCCCAAATGATCAGATGGTTTGAACAGACATATACCGGTATAATCAAACTTGTCTCGTACCTTGTTGGCGCCCTTGTCTACTCTATGTATCAGAGCTGGCTGCTGACCATTATTGTCATTCCTTTGGTTGGAGTACTGGTGTTGGGAATTTCGCGGATTTCTAACGGGTTTAAGGTACATATTGATAAAGAACGTCGCGCGGCCGATGAAGCCACTAAACATCTGGATCAAATAATTGATGCTCCGGAATACATCAAAGCATATTCCCTCGAAATGGCTATGGATAACAGAATGGAGAAGGTGCTTCGGGAAAGGATGAGAGCAGAAAAACGTGGGAATACGCTTAGAGGGATTATTGGAGGAGTCAGTGGCATCGCTTCCTTCCTGCCCGGTGTGTTTGCCGGAATTGTGGGAAGTTTCTTCCTGATTGAGGGAAAGATTACTGTTGGTTTTTTAATTGCTTTTATTCAAATGGTGATGGGAAGATTTCAATATGCTTTCCCACAGATTGGAGACTATTTGGCAGATACGCAGAGTATGAAAGTGCTTTGCAAGCGTTTTGAACAGTTTATGAGTTGCCCTGAAGAGTCAACAGTAGACATGGATTCTTCCGAGTTGTTCTTTGAAGAACCGATGATTCAATTCAAACATGTCAGTTTTGGATATGAACCGTCTCAGTATGTGCTGAGGGATGTTTCCTTTTCTTTGAATAAAACAGAAAATCTTGCCATTGTTGGAGAAAGTGGCTGTGGGAAATCCACGATTCTAAAGCTGATTATGGGATACTATCGTAATCAGGACTCTTATTCCGGAGATATTATGATTTTGGGAAAGGAGTTAAGGCAATGGCCGATTAAGGAACTGAGAAAACTTATTGCTCCGGTATTTCAGACAAATACGTTATTTGATATGACGCCCGAGAACAATGTCCGGTTAGCCGCACCTTCCTGGAGTCAAAGAGAAATTGAGCAGGTGCTGGATTCTGCGGGTGTAAGCCGCAGGTTAATCGGGAAAAGTACAGGAGAACGGGGAAAATCTGTGTCCGGTGGCGAGAGGCAGCGGATTGCTATCGCAAGAGCGATGGCTAAACAGGCAGATATTTATATCTTCGATGAGATAACCAGTGCTCTGGATACGATGACAGAAAAACAGTTGTCGGAAAACCTCAACCACATGACGAAAGGGAAAACTTCCATTATGGTATCTCACAGGCTTGACACAATTATCGGGGCTGACAATATCCTATATTTGGAAAACGGAGAAATTAAAGAACAGGGCACACATGAGGAGCTGCTGCAAATAAATGGTGCGTATGCTTCCCTGTATCATAAGCAAAAAGGAGGGGAGCTATGAAGAAAACAACACCCCTATATCTTCTGACAGATACTTTTTTTGATAAGAAAGCAAGGTTCATTACAGGAATTGTGTTCGGAGCAACGGAATCTGTCCTGAATGCGGTACTTTCCGGACAGCTTTATAGGATCCTGATCCGGTTTGGAGAGAACGGAGCAAAAGGTCTGATCATAAAGGATTTTGGAGTCTTTCTGGTGGAACTTCTGGTTGTGGAGACGTTCGCGGCTGTCGGGGTACGATTGTCTCTGAACGCTGTATCTGAATCAGACTTTTTGCTGCGAAAAAGTGTTATTTCCACACTCCTGCGCATTCCTCTGAAACAGTGGAACCGGCATGGCAAAGGGTACTGGGTAAACTTGCTTAACAGAGACATAGAAATGATAAGTGAGGGGAAGAAAAAACAAATTGTAGATTTGTTTAAAACAATCGTTACAATTATCGGAGGGATGGTTATTGTGGCGATTAACAGCAAGGAAATGGCTGTGTTTTCCATCCTCGGGGGTGTGTTGTATTTTGGAACTGCCTTGGCCATGAAATCCACGGTCCGTCGAGTTGAAAAAGAACAGCAAAGTGTGGTCATTCATGCAACTGATGCGATTTCATCTATGATAGATGGGTTCGGCGATATAAAGTTTTATGATATGGAACCTCATTTTTCCGAAGAGCATCAGAAGGTTATAGAACAGTACGGTGCTGCCGGAAAGCGGTATATCAATATGAGTATGATTCAAACCATGCTGAAGGACTTTGGCTATTCTTTCTGTTACGTCGGGTTGTTGATGATGGCACTCTGGTTGACCGGACAAGGAAAGCTAATCCTTTCGGATGCTATGTATCTGTGGCCCATTGCCATGCAGGTGTGTTATTGTATTCAAAAGATGGGATTCCTTATTATCAATTTACAGAAGTATACGATTGCGGCAGAGAGAGTGTCTGACCTTTTGGATACTCAACAAGAAGGGGAGACAGTAAGGGAACATAGTGGCATCCATGTTTATGAACAGACAGAATGTCTTTCTGTGAAGAATCTTTCCTTCAGATACCCTGACGAAGATAGATACACACTGGATCATGTTGATCTGAATGTATGTTCAGGTGAAAAAGTGGTAATCGTAGGTCTTTCCGGTAGTGGAAAATCCACCTTATTTAAGCTATTGCTAAGGCTATATACTCCGGATAGTGGGGCTGTTATTTTGAATGGCATTTCGGCAGATCAGTACTCACTGAATGATCTGCGTAGCCATTTTTCTTACCTTCCTCAACATCCGTTCCTGTTTGAAGGAACTATTAGAGATAATCTTGCTGTTGTTTCGCCGGAGGCTGAGGATGAGGAGATGAATAATGCTCTGAGAAAAGCTCATCTTCTGTCACTTGACGGACATAGAGGAAACTTGTTGGATAATAATGTGGGAAGAGGCGGAACATTGGTCTCCGGTGGTGAAAGGCAAAGGATAGGCCTATCCAGATGCTTTCTGCGAGATGCTCCGATATATTTGATGGACGAGATGACCTCGGCTTTGGATGCAAAAATCGAAACAGAACTGGTGAAGGAGCTCTTTGAACAACCGGATCTGACGATTCTGTATATTACCCATAGATTGAATGCAGCGATTTATGCGGATACGATTGTCGTGTTTGACAATGGAAGAATTGTCCAGAAAGGGACTCATGAAGACTTGATTATGCATGAAGGACTATATAGGAAGCTCTGGGAACAACGGGAAGTTGGATTGAAATCAGAAAGGGAGGATACAAATGAAGGTGTCAATTATCATGCCTGTTCATAACCGGGAGGCATATATTCAGGAGGCCATTGACAGCATTCTGAATCAGACTATGGATGATTTGGAGTTAATCGTTTTGGATGATAAATCTACGGATCATACGGTTGAGATGGTCAAACAAATACCGGACAGTAGAATCAGGCTGGTGGAAATGCCTCTAAAGACAAATGTTCCCATGCTTCGTAATGCCGGCATCGACCTGGCACAGGGGGATTATATCGGGTATATGGACTCCGATGATATCTCCGAACCTAAGAGGCTGGAATGGCAATGTGAGTTTTTGGACAACCATTCGGAGTACGGAATTGTCGGAGGCTTCAATCGAACCTTTGGCAGTGTAGAATCGTCCATGGTCTATCCAACCGATCATGACTTGATCGTGGGAGCACTGCCTTTAAGGTGCACACTTTGTAATGGCAATATTCTTATACGTCGTTCAATCTTCGATGCAGGATATAGGCTTAATCCCGATTTCTTTGTGTGCGAGGATTATGATTTCTGGGTCAGGATGATTGGAGTTACCAGGATAGCAAATCTGGATAAAGTATTACTGAATATTCGCTATGGCGCTCAGCAGACAACAACATCATCCTGGGGGGATCCTGTCAAACTGAGAATGAGAGAAACTATACTTAAGGAAATTTATCGGACTGCGTTATTAAATGTGGGTCTGAATGTCACAGATGAAGAAATCAATCTTTACAGTTTCCATGTCAGTGATACGGTGCGCTTTCACAAAATAACATCGGATAGTGTTGAACAGTTTGCAAAGCTCCTTGAAAAATGTAAAGAGCAACTGAATAAGAAACATCCGGAATACCTGAAAGGATTTTCCGAAGAGGCAGCAAGAAGACTCAGAAAATTGAATAAACGTTTATCATCTCAAAGTTAATGTGACCGGGGAAGGGCAAACTTTTGCACTAGAGCCACCAGCATGTCCACAGCATTCTCCATGCTTTCCACGCAGACATACTCGTAGGGACCGTGGCAATTGTAGCCCCCGGTGCCCAGATTGGGGCAGGGAAGACCCATGAAGGAAAGGCGAGCGCCGTCGGTGCCGCCCCGAATTGCCTGAATACGGGTGGGAATGCCCAACTGCTCATATACTTCCTTCACATTGTCAATGAGAAACATAAACGGAGCTACCTGATCTTTCATGTTGTAATAGGAGTCCTTGATTTCACAGCGGAAGGTGCCCTGGCCGTACTTGGCATTCAGAAATTCGCAGGCAGAGGCCAGATAAGCCTTCTTTTTTTCAAACAGCTCCCGGTCATGATCCCGGATGATGTAATCCATGGTGGCGGAAGAGACGGTGCCCCTGATGCCCAGCAGATGGGTGAAGCCTTCGTATCCTTCTGTATACATGGGTTTCTCGCACACGGGAAGCATGGATTCCAGCTCCATGCCCATAAGCACGGCGCTCTTCATCTTATTCTTAGAGGAACCGGGATGGACCGGAAGTCCGGTAATCTCGATTCTGGCTCCGGCAGCGTTAAAATTCTCGTATTCCAGCTCTCCTAACGCCTGACCGTCCAGGGTATAGGCATAATCTGCCCCGAAGCGCTCCACATCGAAATGATCCACACCGGAGCCGATTTCTTCATCGGGAGTAAAGCCGATGCGAATGGTGCCGTGGGGGATCTCCGGGTGGTTCAGAAGAACATCTGCCAGGGTCATGATCTCCGCGATGCCTGCCTTGTCGTCACCGCCCATGAGGCTGATGCCGTCGGTGACCAGCAGGGTTTTGCCCACCATGTCACGGAGAGACTCAAACTCATCAGGTCTCATGATGACCCCCAAAGCTTCGTTCAGCAGGATGTCGGAACCGTCATAATTTTCAATAAAGCGGGGAGAAGTGCAGGCGCCGGGAGCCTCCTGGGCAGTGTCCATATGGGCGATCAGGCCCAGTACGGGAACATCCCCGTGGGATACAGTAGAAGGAATCGTTCCGAAAACATATCCGAATTCATCTTTCACCGCATCGGTGATTCCCATACAGTGGAGCTCTTCTACCAGCATATCGGCGAAGGCCATTTCCTTGTCATAGGCGGAGGGGAAGGTGGAGGATTCGGGGTCGGATTGGGTATCCAGAGCAATGTAGCGAAGGAAACGATCGATAACAGCAGACATGACAAACCTCCCGGAGAATGAGTAGTAAGGCAGAAAAAAGCTGATGAATGAACAAAACACCGATCCCTTTGGATCGGTGTTTTTCAGAGGTGCCACCCAGAATCGAACTGGGGATAGAGGTGTTGCAGACCTTTGCCTTACCGCTTGGCTATGGCACCAAAGTGACCCGTGCGGGAATTGAACCCACGTTACCGCCGTGAAAGGGCGATGTCTTAACCTCTTGACCAACGGGCCGTACAAGCTCAGGAAACCCTCGGTTTCACAAGCATTGGTCATTATAGCATGTGTGAAGCGCTTCGTCAAGGATAATCTTCTTAAGGACGGTATCAACTTATTGCAGGATAATATCCGGCATGCAGTATTCAATTTCAATTAGGCTTGATTCTTCTTCGTAAGGATATTTTCTGAGAAGAGGAAGGAAATGTTGTTCCCTTTTTCAAAGTGTGTTAAAATGTCACCGTATTTTTTCAAAATCGAGTAAGGAAGGTATACATAAATGAGCGAATGCACCCATGACTGTTCCGGCTGCAGTCAGAACTGCGCTGACAGAGATCCCAAGAGCCTGCTGGCGGCCCCCAATCCTCTCAGCAGCATAAAGAAGGTTATTGCCGTCATGAGCGGAAAGGGCGGCGTTGGTAAGTCCATGGTCTCCTCCCTTCTGGCTTCCGAGCTGCAGAAGCAGGGACTTCACACCGGTATTCTGGATGCAGACATTACCGGGCCCTCTATCCCCAAGACCTTTGGCGTTACCGGGCCTGTAGGCGGTACGGAGGCAGGGCTCCTTCCCGTTCGCTCCTGCGGCGGTGTGGATATCATGTCCATCAACCTCCTCCTGGAGCACGAGACCGATCCCGTGGCCTGGAGAGGTCCCATCATTGCCGGAACCGTTAAGCAGTTCTGGACAGACGTCATTTGGAACGATATTGACGTACTTCTTGTGGACATGCCTCCCGGAACCGGAGACGTGCCCCTGACAGTGTTCCAGTCTCTTCCCGTGGATGCAGCCATCATGGTGACCTCCCCTCAGGATCTGGTTTCTATGATCGTATCAAAAGCTGTCAACCTGACCGGCATGATGAATATCAAGCTGCTGGGCATCGTAGAGAACATGAGCTATCTGGTCTGCCCCGACTGCGGAAAGAAGATCGAAGTATTCGGAAAGAGCCATGTGGAAGAAGTGGCAAAGGAACAGGGGCTGACGGTTCTGGACCGTATGCCTATCGACCCTGCAGCAGCCGAAGCAGTGGATGCAGGCAGGATTGAAAGCCTTCCTGCCGGCAAGCTGGAGGGTGCAGTGGCAGTCATTAAGGACCTTCTTTGATTTCTGACATTCTGTTTTCCGGTATCCGTCCGGGAAAGGAGAGCCCATGTATTCTGTAGATCTGAACAAGATCGCGGACATCCTGCAGCTGCGAAATCTGACTCCCCAGGTATCCCTGGAGGGGGTCAGCATTTGCTATCCGGAAGTAAACCGTCCGGCGCTGCAGCTGGCAGGCTACTATGAGTATTTTGCCAGCAACCGCATTCAGGCCATCGGAAATGTGGAGTATTATTACCTGATGAGCTTGAATTCCGGCCGCAGGCAGGAGGTGCTGGATCATCTGTTTTCCACCGGCATACCCTGTCTGGTGCTCTGCAGAGGCATCACAGACTCCGCTGAGAAGAATCTGACCCGCCTGGCCATCAAATACAATGTTCCGGTACTGGGAACGGACGAGGATACCATGAACTTCTGCTCCAGAGTACTGCAGTACCTGAATGTGGAGCTGGCCCCCAGAGAATCACTTCACGGGGTTATGATGGACTGCTACGGCGAAGGTGTGCTGATCATCGGAGAGAGCGGCTTCGGAAAAAGCGAGACGGCTCTGGAACTGGTGCAGCGGGGCCATCGTCTGGTGGCTGATGATGTGGTGGAAATCCGCAGAATCAATGACCGGGAGCTTCTGGCGGAGGGTGTGGACATGATCCGCAACATGCTGGAGCTTCGGGGGGTAGGCATCATCAATGTCAAGGATCTCTACGGCGTTCAGGCTGTCAGACTGAGTAAAAATGTTGACATGGTCATTCGTCTTGAACCCTGGGATCCGGAGAAACAGTATGACCGCCGGGGCCTGAACATGGAGACCATCAATATTTTGGGTAATGAGGTCACGACCTATGTGGTGCCTCTGATGGCAGGAAGAAATGTAGCCATGATCATAGAAACAGCTGCCCTGAATCACAGGGAAAAGAAGATGGGCTACAATGCAGCTGAGGATCTTCGTCAGAGAGCGGCGGAGGTCATGGCACGGAAAAAAGCAGGCAGAAAATGACCGGTGTGAATAATCTTCCGCCGGAGCATATAAAGGAGGAGAACAAATGTTAAACGTAGGTGTGGATCTTGGCGGCACTACCATAAAAGCAGGTGTTGTCAATGAGCAAGGTCAGATCATCAAACAGAAAGCCATTCCCACCGGCGCAGAGAGATCCTGCAGAGCTGTAGTGGAGGATATGGCTGATCTCGTTCTGGAAATCGTAGCAGAGGCCGGATATTCCATGGATGAGGTAGCTTCTGTGGGCATCGGTTCTCCCGGAGCCATCGACCCTGTCAACGGATTGGTGGTTTTTGCAGCAAACTTCGCAGATTTTCGCAATGTTCCCATTGTGGACATCATGAAAGAGAAGATCAGTGTTCCTGTTTACCTGGAGAATGACGCCAATGTGGCAGCTCTGGGCGAATCCGTTTACGGCGCGGGAAACGGATGTAAAAACACGGTGGCCATCACCCTGGGAACCGGTCTGGGCGGCGGCATCATCATTAACGGAAAGATCTACAGCGGCGGACTGATAGGCGGCGGTGAGATGGGTCATCAGGTCATCGTGGCAGACGGCATTCGCTGTACCTGCGGCCGCAAGGGCTGTTGGGAGGTGTACAGCGCCGCCACGGCACTGGTGCGCATGGCGAAGGAAGAAGCCGAGAAGGATCCTGCATCTCTGATGAACCGGGCTCATGAAGGAGACATTTCTCAGCTGAACGGTAAGGATGTATTTGATGCCATTGCCGAGGGAGATGCGGCTGCAAAGGCAGCTCTTCAGACTTATGCTCATTATCTGGCCATCGGTCTTGGAAATACCATCAATGTATTCACCCCGGAATATATCATCATCGGTGGCGGACCCTCTGCCCAGGGAAGTGTTCTTCTGGATCCTGTTATGGAGTGTCTGGGGGAAGAAATCTTCGGCGGCAGTCTGCGCACCAAGGTGGTCACTGCCAAGCTGGGAAACAATGCCGGTATCGTGGGAGCTTCTCTCCTGGGAACCGTACAGTAGGCAGGAGCTGCTGTTTTCAGGGATGCAACAAAACAATAAGCGGCAGCTGCCGTTTTCAGGTGCGCTCGCTGCAATACTCATACTAACCAAAATATAACATGCATTACAAAAGCGGCCATCGAGCTATTCCGTTGACATTACGTCTTTGGAACAGAGCTCGGCGGCTGCTTTTTCTTTATCCTTACTGTTGCAAATAATCCACGCCGGGCATGCAACTGCAGATATACAGCTTAAGATAGACAGCCTCACACTTGGAGTTAATAATCGTCACAAAGCATGGGAAGAATCTGATTGTGAAACTGCGGGAATTGGGCAAATTGCCTATTTTGCGGATGATAATTAGGCAATATGCTGAAAGGATTGTTTTTTCTCTGGTTTTCTTTATCATCCCCGGCATTGTAACCTTTATAAAAATCAGTATAATTTCACATGATATTCTGATTATCCTCGGGGAGGTCTGCCCGAAGGCCACACATAAGGAGGCGCCGATTATGATCCAGAAAACCGAGATCCTTCGGCAGCTTCGGTTGATTCTGCCGGAAGAGCTGATACAGGAGAATATTCCCTTGAGCACCCTGACCACCATGAGAGTGGGAGGACCGGCTGCGCTGCTGGTTGCCACGAAAGATATTTTGCAGGTCCGGGAAGTGCTCAGATATCTGCATAAAGAAAGCATTCCTTTTGTGGTCCTGGGAAAGGGGAGCAATGTGCTGGCCTCCGATGAAGGCTATGACTCTGTGATCCTTCAGTTGACTAATCTGCAGCAGATCACTGTGGAGGGAAACAAACTGAGGGCTCAGGGGGGAGCATCCCTCATTGCCATGGCCAGAGCGGCCCAAAGTGCAGGATTGGCAGGGCTGGAGTTTGCCTCCGGCATTCCCGGTACTCTGGGAGGTGCCCTGTATATGAATGCAGGAGCCTACGGCTTTGAAATGCAGGACGTGGTACTGGAGGTTGAGGCGGTAGATGAGAGAGGAGAGCTCCTTACCTTAGGAGTGGATGACCTGAATTTCGGATATCGATCCAGTGTGTTCAGAGAGAAATCTCTCGTGGCAGTTTCCTCCCTCCTGCAGCTTAAACAGGATGATCCGGA
>JABUST010000196.1 GCA_021442595.1 Lachnospiraceae bacterium
AAATATCCATGAATAAGGAAGTCCTGTTATAGAAGAGTCTATAAATTTCTTCCATTCATCGAGCTTATGATCTTTTCTGGAAATATAAATATTATGAAGAACTTCGTAATTGAGAGTTACGGTTCTCAGTTGGTTGTAAGAACTTGGGAGTAGCTGTATCATCTGCCACCACCACTGTTGAGCCTCCGGTGACGCTTTCAATCTTGCAGTCATACCCATCGTCCAGTCCCACAACCACCGTCAGGGTGACCACCTTCTTGTCGAAGGTATAGTCCTCATAGCCCTGCTGAGTGGACTTATCCACCTCGGTGATCTTGTAGACATAGGTGCCGGGCTTGGTGAACTGTATAGTGCCGAAGGTGTCTGTTCCCGCGCTGGTCAAGGTGACCTTGGTGCAGGAACTGCCATTCTTCACAGGAACGGGTGCACCGTCTTGGGGCTCCAGCACAAACTCAAAGTCCATGGCCACAAACGCCTTCTCCGAAGGAGAAGTCTCCGAAGGAGAAGTCCCCGAAGGAGAAGTCCCCGAAGGAGAAGTCCCCGAAGAAGAAGTACCCGAAGGAGAAGTCCCCGAAGGAGAAGTATCCGCAGGAGAAGTATCTGAATGAGAAGTCTCCGCAGATGCAGCCTGCGTGCTTCCCGTGATCTTCTTCTCTACGCCCAGAGGCATAGATACCGGGGCATATTCATGTTCATGTGTGTTGGTAATGGTAAAGCCCTCATCCGCAGATCCGGTGATTGTTGTCTCATAGCCTCTGACGTTGATTTCCCGGACAGTGTATACAATGTCTTTTCCTCCGCGGCTGCCGGGAAGATCCTCGAAAACTCCCTTCCAATCCTTAGCCGGGTCATCATCGGCCGTCAGGGTCAAAGTAGCTCCGGGCACATCGGTGCCATCTGCCATAAGCTGAACCGTGATGTCAAGAGGGCGGAGCTGGTCAACATTGTCACAGTCATCCCAGACCTTCTCCACGGGAATGGAGATGCTGTCATAGAAGCCTGCATTCATGTTGGGCCAGTTGTATACAGAAACTGACAGCTTGTCCGTAGAAGGTAAACTGATGCCGGTGATCTCCGCTGTCTTCACATAAGTACCGGTGCTGTCAGTGGATGCGCAGGCAGCCTTGGAGGTATAACGGGTATTCAGGGATCCGTTGCTGATCTGCGTCGTGAGGATGTATCGCTTCTCCAGAACGGTACTTCCGGAGGTAAAGCGCACCACATAGCTGCCCTCTTCCAGGTCTGTAAACTCGTAGTAGCCCTCGTCGTCGGTCTGCACCTTGCATGTGCTCTTCTTCAGATTCACATAGGGAACGGAGCTGACAACACCGTATTCATTTACCTTGTACAGGGTGGCAGTCACGCCGGGCAGTATGGCTTCATCGGAATCCATGATGCCATCCTTATTGTCATCCAGCCAGGTGTAGCCGGAAAGGCTGCGCCGGACGATGTAGGCCGAGTCTCTGGTAATGATGGAGCCCATGGAGAAATTATTGGTGAAAGCCGTTCCCGGCTCCGCTCCTGTGGGCAGGATGGTCACCTTGGCCTCCAGAACAGCGCCGGCAGGCAGGGCTCCTACGAGACACCACGCAGTTGTATTCTTAGGCAGTGCATCGTAGGCGGTCTTCTCCGTCCAGGCGATTCCGAAATCATCCTGTGCAGCAGAGAATTGATCCGTATCGGGCAGTCCGTCTGCATAATAGTCTGCTGCGGTATGATCCAATGCCGCCGGGTCGGTGGTGTAATAGAATTTAAAATGGAGATATCCTGTGCCCTGGGTCATCTGAAGGTACATATCCTCCAGGGTATAACTGCCGCTGGCCGGTTTGGGCATGGTATCCATCATAATCTGCGTGGTGGACGCATTGGTGGGATTGGTATTGTTGATATAAATGGTGTACCCGATGGGTTTTCCGTTTTCCGCAAAGATATTGTCCGCTGTCTTCAGAGCACTGAGGCTGTCCAGCTTGCTCACCTTGAAGCCTGCGCTGGCAATGTTTCGGTTGCTGACATGGATCGTACGGTGATCCCAGCTGGCTTCGATGGTAGCGGAGCTGGTAAACTGCTGGTTATTAACTGCATGGTAGCTGTCAATAGTACAGGAGTAGCGGATGATACCGGGAACAGTGGTGATGACCTTTCCATAGGGAACATTCTCAAAGGTGAAGGTCAGGGTGGTCTGTCCTGCGCTGTTGGTTCCTACCACCACGGGCAGGCAGGTCATGTCATTGTACTTTCCCCCAACGCTCAAATTAACCAGGGTACCGTCATCTGTCAAGGTGCCGTGCCCGCCCTTTGGATCCGGTACATAAACACCACCCAGGGTCGCATCTCCGTTATAGCTGACACCTGCGGGAAGAGTCTCCGTCACAGTGACATTGGTGATTCCTCCGGCGGCGGTGGTCTGCTTGACCTCCAGGGCTGGCTCCAGACGGAAATCCACCACGCTCTGTCCGTAATCCAGGTTAAAGTTTTCCTTCTGCTTGACGATTCCTTTATCCGTTACCACCTGGTCCACAAACTTACCGATGGTAGAAATGTAAGGAATCACATACAAAGAATCACCATTAGTGTAACCTGAGGGAATATGACCGCCGGCATAGGCACCTTCCTGATAGTAGGAAGGCTCGTAGTCCATACTTCTGTACCTGTAGTTTTTCAGAGCGGCATAGACCAGTGCGTCCTCATATCCGGGCTGATTCACAAAGGGAATCTTCTTTCCCGTGGAAGTAAGGTCGTCGTTTACCGCATCGTCTCCAAGCTTCTCCGTGGTGTACCGGTCCGTTCCGCTCTTCCACCACATGTTGGTTCTGATGATGGTGGGATAGACCTTGTCCAGAATGTCCTCCGTGGTCTTGAGCCGAACCGGCAGACATCCTGTGATGGAACAGTTATCCGCAGCGTTGTTTACAAAGCGTATGGCTCGAACCTGCATCAGACAGCCTACACAAAGCTTACCGTCTGCCTGCAGCGCCGCCAGCGTATCATAATAGACCAGATCCTCTATGTCGGTTCCGTTCATTTCCTCTATGCCGGTCCAGTTGGTCCCGTCCGGCTTCGCGGCGTAGCGGAAGGTTACTTGATAGTTTGCACCTTTTCCGGCATTCTGGCCGCCGTGCTTTATGGGTTTATCCAGAACATCCAAACCGGAAGCATCGAACACCATCAAAGAATCTGCGGCATATAGATTGTTTTTGACGGAGCCGCCGGCTCCCCATATAATCTGCCAGTCAATGGTTCCCTCCTGCCCCGGCATACCCACATCTTCACCGTTATAGTAACAGGATCCCGCAGTCGTGTTGGAACGGCCGTTAAAATCTCCTGAATAAATGTTGGTACTGTACCAGATTCTCTGCGTGAAGCTGCCGTCTCCGGCATACAGGGGGAAGTTCTGGACGAGCTTATCTTCACCGGCCTTCAGCACACCGTCCTTCTCATCATAAATGGTCTGCTCCCGGCCGAGAATAGAGTCCGTTGTCTGATTGGATATGGATACAGCCTCCAGATTCACATCATAGACCGTGGTGATCATATCCCCAACCCCGTAGATATCCGGCAGATACACACCGGCATCCGTAGTATTGGGAATCACAAACTCCATCTTTCCCGCGCTGAAGGCTCCCCAGAACACATCGGCGCCATTGGGCAGTGCTGTTCCGCCGGACCTGTGGGTGGGAAGCTGATCCATGTTTACATGATAGCCGCTGACGGTGAAATGTACCGTGTCCCCTGTCTGCACGGCAGACCAGGTGCCGCTTTGGTAACAGTAAAAATCATTGGCTGCAGGGGTACCCCTGTCGAAGGGCACATTCACGCAATAATAAGAAGAGGCGCCTACATCCTTTGCGCGGCCGTCGAAGGAACTTACATAAGAGTTTTGCTTATTTGCATCCACCGTCCACACCAGAGGAGTGACCGTGGCTGTTGAATCTCCGGAATATACCGCCGAAAGCTTAATGTCAAATTCAATGTCCTTTGTCTCATCCGGAAGCTCAATGCCTCGGAAGCCTTTGTCTGCAGGATCATTGCACAAAGACAAATAGATACCGATGCCCCTGAGCTGACCCTCCACCGGCCCGATTCCGTAGTTGTTGGCCTTAGCAGGATCTCCTGTATTAAAATCAAAGGAAGAATAAACCGTCTTATATCCGTCCTTGACAATGGTGACGTTATACATGGGAGCGGCGCTGACCGTCACTGCGGGCAGGTCAAAGGCTGCCATCTCCTTGCCTTCATTGGCAGCGGCCTGATGGCTCGGATCTGCGCATACATGAGAAGGATCCTTTTCAACGATATCATTATGATCCATCCATGCCCAGCCCTGAGGCTGAATGATATAGCCGTTGGCCATACCCTTCACCCGAATAACGATGTTAGCAGAGGCCTCCGTGCAGGGAAGTGCATTCATAGCTGCAGAGCCTTCCGTGGTGAGCAGACGGGCGCAGGTCAGCACCTGCCTGGTTATGCCGTCAACGGTCTCCTCGATAACAGACCACTCATACCCCGTTTCCGTGCTCATCCAGAGCATGGAGCCGGTGTCGAACTCCGCCAGATCGGAGGATACAGGAAGAACAAAACGATACCAAATATAGCCCTTTTCGTAGGACACATCCTTGGTGTAGTTGGCGCTGTTTACATAAACCTTATAGGTAAAGCTGTCGAAGGAGCGGACGATGAGATTATCCGCGCTGCCGTCATTACCGGGAGTATTATTCTCCGTTCCATCCTCATTGAAATCAAAGGGAGCGGTACCGGTGGAGGTCTCCACCCGGGTTTGGGTGATGTATTCGTCATCGGAATCCAGCTCCGGACGGATGTCATTTCCAACAATAATGGTAAAGGTCTTCTCGGCAGTAAAAGCCTTCTGACTCCCCGTCTCCGTATCGGTCACCATTACCGGATCGCCATTTTTCTGAAGCTGATAGGTCACCTTCCAGGCGGTACCCACCACATCGGTATCCAGATTCAGGCTGCCTTCCCAGGAATAGCCGGCATCCTCATCGGTACCGTTATACTTCTTGACACCGGAAACCACTACGCTGTAGCCCAGCTCAGCAGTCACGTCCCAATTGGTGCCTTGGGTGTCGGTGGTGACCTTGGCATAGACACCATCCATGGCATTGGCGGAATCGTTCAGCACCACGGACTTGTCTCCACCGGTGAGGATTTCGTATTTCAGTGGACCGGGAATGTACAGGGAGCGCTGCACCGGTGTGCCCACGGGCTGGCTGTCCTTATCATAAGCCTGATAGGTCACCTCATATTTCACAGCCGGATCAGCCACGGACAGTACAGGATTCTTATCCCAGACGAAGGTCTCATCCACCGAGCCGTTCACATACTTTTTCACTTCACTAATGCCGACGCTGCATCCATGGTCCGTCACAGATGTATCGGAGGCATCCGTTACCGTCAGAGTGACGCCGCCCATGGCATTGAAGCCGTTATCCGCATCCACATCCAGTTCCGCGCTTTCCGTGCCCCGGATGGTATAGGTGTATGCGGGAGTCTCGCTGACAGGCTCCGGAGTCTCCTCCTCTGCCTGTACCCGGATAGCTGCCAATGCCTCTACAGGCAGCATGGAGCAGACCATCAGCGCTGCCAGCAGCATGGAGAGCAGCTGCTTACCCTTGTTTCGTTTCATTCTGTTCATGAATGTCCTTCCTTCTGTATTTCGGTCATACCTGGATTCTACGTTTATCCGCTACACAACTGTTTATACAGGCCCGGCATTTCGGTCGTCCGACACATGCCTGTTACTGCAGGCCCGGCATTTCGGTCGTCCGACACATGCCTGTCGCTGCAGGCCCGGCATTTCGGTCGTCCGACACATGCCTGTTACTGCAGACATGTCATTTGCTCAGTTGCCTTATATACAACAAAAGACTGCCTATGAAGCCGCAAGGGCCTCAGGGGCAGTCCTTACCTAAGTTATAACTGTTGCAGCGCACTCCAAAAGAGCAGACTTAACCTGTCTGTCTGTCTGTCTGTCTGTCTGTCTGTCTGTCTGCGGGAGCGTATTTCCGGTCATTTGTTTGTCAACACCTTTTCGAAAAATAAAATACAGTACATTCTATCACAGTATTTCATCTCAAATCAACTGTTGTATGGCAAACAGCATTCCAATTGTAAGAATTAACATCACTCCACCATCTTCAGAAGTTCAGCTTCATTCATGACCGGAATGCCCAGCTCACGAGCCCTGGTGAGCTTAGATCCGGCAGCCTCTCCGGCCACCAGAAAGGAGGTCTTCTTGCTGACCGAACCCGCGCATTTGCCTCCGTGCTTCTCAATAAGCTCCTGCACTTCCTTTCTGCCCAGGGTAGGCAGGGTTCCCGTGACTACGATGGTCAGCCCGGAGAGCTTATCCGTGGTCTCCTTCCGGGGCATGAGCGTGTTGACACCTCTTTCCTTCATGGACCGGATGGCTTCCCGGTTTCGCTCATCGGCAAAGAAATCCAGCAGACACCCGGCGGTGGTATCACCGATGTCATCCAGCTCCAGCAGGGTCTCCCGGGATGCCGCCATGAGATCCTCCAGGGATGCAAAATGCTTCATGATGGTACCGGCCGTGGTGCGGCCCACATTTCGAATGCCCAGACCGCACAGCAGCTTATCCGGCTCCCGACTCTTGGAAGCTTCGATGGCTCCCAGAATCTTGTCGGTATTTTTCTCTTTCCCCAGAATGCCGGAGGCCAGCAGCTCTTCCCGGCGGTCCTTCAGCTTGTAGATATCCTCATAGCCCCGGATAAAGCCGCCCTTTACCAGAGCGTCCACCAGGGTCTCTCCCAAACCCACGATATTCATGCAGTCCAATGAAGCAAAGTATGCCACCGTCCGAGACAGCTGAGCAGGACACAGCCCGTTTTCACAGCGGATATCCGCCGTATCCTCTTCCCTCACCAATAAAGCGCCGCACACCGGACAGGTTTCCGGCGCCCGGAACACCAGGGGCGGCGGCGATACCATGCCGCTTAGCTTGGGAATGATCTCCCCACTCTTAAACAGCCGGTAGGCTCCACCCACACCGATCTGCATCTCATTGATGTAGTCCTGATTGTGCAGGGTGGCCCGGGACACGTTGGTGCCGCAGAGTCTGGCAGGCTTTCCGGTCTCCCGGTCGTGGAACACTCCCGTAAAGGTCAGCTTGCCGGTGCGTCCCACATCTAACAGGATCTCGTCCATCACCACCACCCGCTCCTCAGGAGGATACTTGTAGGCAATGTGACCGCTGGAATACTTGGTGCCTGCCGGGAACTCCTCCCGAACCGCCACCTGGTCGATCTTGACCACCGCCCCATCCAGATCATAGTCCAAAGAGCCCCGCATGTCTGCGATGCGGTCGATGGCTTCCAGGACCTCTTCCCCGGTACTGCACACAAAGCGAGTCACCACCGGCACCCCCAGACTCTCCAGCTTCTCCAGCCCCTCTGTATGGGAACGGGTCAGCTCCCCGGGGCCCTGCTGGACATTAAACACAAACATCCTCAGCCCCCTCTCCTTCGTCACGGAGGAATCCAGCTGGCGCAGGGTTCCGGCCGCCAGATTTCTGGGGTTGGCTGCAGTCTTCTTCCCCTCAGCCTCCTGGCGGGCATTGTAGGCCTCAAAAGCCTCATGGCTCATGTACACTTCTCCCCGGAGCTCCAGGCTCTCATAGGGAGCGTCGATAGTTTGACGGCAGTCCGGGATCACCAGGGCGTTGGTGGTCACATCCTCTCCCACCAGGCCGTCTCCTCTGGTCTCTGCCAGAGTGAGATGGAGTTTGCCGTCCTCCCGGGTCTCGTACCGGAGGGTCAGGCTGAGTCCGTCCACCTTCGTCTCCACGGAGAAGGTGCACTCCGGATGCAGCTCATGGACCTTGTCCACCCAGGCTGTCACTTCTTCTTTTGTAAATACATCCTCGATGGACAGCATGGGGACATTGTGGGTCACCTTGACACCGGCTTCCCGCATGGCCACGCCGCCGATTTTCTGGGAAGGAGAGTCGGCGCTGACCCACTCGGGGTGCTCCTTCTCTGCCTGTTTCAGATCCATCATGAGCAGGTCGTATTCCATGTCTGTGATGGAGGAGGCATTCAGGTCATAGTATTCGTGCATGTGGAAATCGATCTTCTCACACAGCGCTCTGTACTCCTGATAGGTCATGCTGAGCCCTTCCTTTCTGTTCATAAATCAGATCTTCTTCAGCTTTGCCAGCTTGGCGAACATAAGCTTCTCCCCGGCGGTGTCAAAGATCACCCGCACCTGATAATCCGCATTGACGAACTTTACTTCCTTCACGGTACCGGCGCCGAATTTCATGTGCTTCACCCGGTCTCCTACATGAAGCAGGTCGCTGCCTGCGCCGGTTCCTGAGTTGCCGCCGGACACCTGTGCTTCCGAGGCCCCCCCACGGTTCACGCTCTCCGTGGCCTTCTTCAGCCTCTCATCCAGATTCTTTTTTGCTCTTGCGTAATACTCATCCGGCTGGGTCCAGTCCCCTCTTTCCTGCCGGGTCTTTCCGGAGCTGCGTCCCCATCGGCTGCCTGCGGACCATCCGTCGTCCGCTGTCCAGTCCCTTCCGCTGCTTCTTCCGAAGGAGTCCCAGCGGGGGGCTTCCATCTCCTGGACCTGCACGCCGTCCCGGGGAAGCTCATTCAGAAAACGGGACTTGCGGGAGGAATTGGTCTGTCCGTGGACCCGGCGCTCGGAGGCCCAGGTCATGAACAGCTGCTCCCTGGCCCGGGTGATGCCCACATAGCACAGGCGCCTCTCCTCCTGCATCTCCTCCTCATCCTCCATGCTCATGTAGCCGGGGAAGAGACCGTCCTCCATACCGGTCATGAAGACCACCGGGAACTCCAATCCCTTGGCGCTGTGGAGAGTCATGAGAGATACATAGTCCTGACCGTCCACCATCTCGTCGATGGCAGCCACCAGAGCCAGCTCATCCAGAAAATCCGCCAGAGAAGACTCCTCGTTCTCCTCCTCATATTGGTTGGCACGGCCGATCAGTTCTTCTATATTTGCTTTTCTGTCTTCAAATTTCACCGGATCGTCCGCCTGAAGGTAGGTCTCATACTCCGTGACCTCCAGAATGCGGCGGATCAGCTCCTCCATGGAGCCCTCCTCAAGGACAGATCGGAAATCCTCCACCATGCGGACGAAGCTCTCCAGCTTCTTGGCGGCCCTCTTCAGATCCGGGATCTCCCCGGCCATATCGCAGGTCTCCGTCCAGCCCCAGCCGCCTTCTGCCGCAAACTCCCTAAGGCGTTCCACGGTCTTGTCACCGATGCCCCGGGCCGGCACATTAATGATGCGTTCCCCGGCGATGTGGTCATGATCGTTAGCTACCAAACGCAGATAACACAGCAGATCCTTGATTTCCTTCCGCTGATAGAAGGGGGTGCCTCCGTAAAGCTTATAGGGGATGGTGCCTCTTCCCAGCCGCTCTTCCAGAGCACGGGACTGGGCATTGGTTCGGTACAGAATGGCAAAATCGCTGAAGGGGCGCCCCTCGTCATTCATCCGGCGGATGGTGGAAGCCACAAATCCGGCCTCTTCGTCCTCATTTAAAGACTGCGTCACCAAAATGTCCGTCCCCTCTCCGTTCTGAGTCCAGAGGGTCTTGTCCTTCCTTTGGGAATTGTTGCGGATCACATGGTTGGCAGCATTCAGGATCTTGGAGGTGGAGCGGTAATTCTGCTCCAGCCGCACCACCAAAGCATCCGGGAAATCCTTTTCAAAATCCAGGATGTTGTTGATGTTGGCGCCCCGGAACTTGTAGATGGATTGATCATCATCGCCCACCACGCACAGGTTCCGGTATTTCCGGGATAACATGCGGATCAGGGTATACTGAGCCGTATTGGTGTCCTGATACTCGTCCACCATGATGTAGCGGAACCGGTCCTGATATTTCTCCAGCACATCGTCGCAGGTCCTGAACAGCTCAATGGTATTGTTGATGATATCATCAAAATCCATGGCCTGGTTCTCCCTGAGACTCATCTGGTACTGCTCATACACCAGGGCCACCTTGGTGCGGAACACGTCCGCGCTGCTGACCTTATCCTTGTACCTGCCGGGGCCCAGCAGCTCGTTCTTTGCGTTGCTGATCTCCGCCAAAATGGCCCGGGGAGTGAACATCTTGTCCGAAATATTCAGCTCCTTCATGATGCGTCGGATCAGAGCCTTCTGGTCGTCAGGATCATAAATAGTGAACTGCTTCTCGTAGCCGATGCGGTCGGCGTGCATCTTCAAAATGCGGATGCAGGCGGAGTGGAAGGTACAGATCCAGGCTTCCCGCACATTGTCGCCGCAGAGCTTATCCGCCCTCTCCCGCATCTCCCTGGCCGCCTTGTTGGTAAAGGTGATGGCCAAAATATGCCAGTCAGGGACACGAAGCTCCTGGACCAGATAGGCAATGCGGTGGGTCAGCACACGGGTCTTGCCGCTGCCCGCCCCCGCCAGTATAAGCACAGGGCCATCTGTTTGATAGACGGCCCTCTGCTGCATTTCGTTCAGTTGAGAATAAATATCCATGTTTACCTGTGATGTCAGTTTTTCTTGTAAGCCTTCATGTTCAGCTGGTCCATGCCAATGAGGACGAAGGTGCCCATTCTGTAGATGTCGCTGAAGGTCCCGTTTTCGTTGATGATGCGGACGGTGCCGAACATCTCATAGGGCAGATTGATCCTGCGGCGAAGGGGGTAACTGTAGCGCTTGCGGTGCTGCTCATGGGAAGCTGCCTGCTGCTCAGCAGCTGCAGCTTCAGCTGGGGCTGTATTCTCGGTTCCGTTCTTTTCTGCAGCAGCAGTTTCCGTTGCGGCTGCGTTTTCACCTTCTGCTGTCTGCTCTCCGGCAGCGGCCGGCTTATCGGCTGCCTCCTGACTGACCCCTGCAGCGGTCTCAACTTTCAGCGTCTGTCCCGCTGCTGCCTGGGCTAAAGCTGTATGAGCGGCTGCCCGGTCTGCGGACTGTTCTGCTGCCGTCTCCGAGGCTTCCTGCCGGTCCCCCTGCTGTTTGTCGTCAACATTGGCAGCGGCCGGCTTCTGCCCGGAAGGATCCTTCTCTGTTCCGCCCTGGGAAGGAGCGGTCGGCTCGTCGGCATCCTCTGCCTCCGGCTCGGGAAGCAGGGCCATGAGCTTACGGTTCTGGGGATTCAGCCGGAAGAAATCCTCTCTCTCCATGCTGCTCTCACCCAGGACAAGGCTGATTCCGTAGGAGCTGCGCATAGCTTCCGGCAAGGTCTTCATGTCCTCACTGCCGTAGGAAGCCTGCCAGCTGCCGGAGTACACTCCCAGCGCCAGCTCCTTCAGCTCCGTTTCGCTTACGCCGTGAAGCAGCTTCTCCCTGAGGAATTTTCCTTCCTCCTCCGGGTCCTCAAAGCCTGCAGCGCTGCAGCTCTTCAGCACACCATCTTCGAAATTCAGTCGAAGGTCCTTGTATTCCACCCCGTCGATGACTGTCCGGGGCAGATGCAAAAGACCGTTGGTCTCCGCCTTCTGAGGCAGGGTGTACACATGACCTGCCGGCAGATCTCCGCCCACATGACAGGTTTGGACCAAAGTCTCTCTGGAGGGATCCTTAACCATGGGAAGAGCAATGAGCAGATCTGTCTCGTTAACAGTCTCTTCACCCTGCTGGTTCTTAGCCTTTCCACCCTGCAGATACAGGAAGCTTCCCTTGTCCAGGGCATCCGTCAGGGCCTTCAAGGAGCGCTCGCTGTGATGCTCCATGACTGCCAGATCCAGATATTTGCGGAGAGTCTCTCCGTAGGTCTCCGGATAGGTCTCCGGGGAAGTGGGAGCTTCTTCAAATGCAGGCAGTGTCACATTGACCAGAGCGCAGCTCTCCATGCCCCCTGCCCGGCGAAGGATGGTCTCCTCCTCCAGGAGATATTCCCGGTAATTCTTTCGTTTTTCTTCGGCGGCTCCTACGCTGTAGCGTCCCGTAGGTCTCTGGACCCGTCCCACCAGGGTTCGGGCGTTCTTCAGTTCCTCCTGGAGCATGGTGTAGCTCAGCTCCTCCGGAAGCTTCAGAGAGATGGCTCCCGCAAAGGACTTCAGCATGCAGCGGTTGTCTGCTGCCAGTTTCTCCGTCAGCTCCGGGTGCCTTTGCAAAAAGCCCCTGTCCATGCAGCGGATGGCATCTCCCTGATGATCTCTCAGATAAGCCTGGGACACTGCCGTAGTGGAAATATGGCGCACGAAGCCCCGCATGCCCTTTTTATCCAGGGCCAGCAGTATCTGCCTTGCCAGCATCTCCGAGCCTGCGGGATAATCCAGAGCCACCAGGTTCCGAACCATGTCCGGCTCGTACACGTCGTTTCTCTCGTCCTTGCCCTCGAAGCTTCTGTCAAAGCCATTGTAGTGACGGTATCCCCGGGAGTTCAGTCCGCTCTGAGGAATACTGCCTGTAAATGCCTCCACGATCTTCTCCGCCGTCTTCTGCAGGTGGTCCTCATCGTAAGTGGTAAGGAATTTCTGCAGACCGCGCTCTGCTCCTCCCACAGGCACGCCGTACTCATACAGATAGTAGGGCTCCCGGAGATTTGCTTCCCGGAGGATCTGGGTATTGGTCTCGTCCAGAGGAGAGTAGTTCTGAAGGATGCGGATCTCCATGGCCTTCCGGTCGATGGTGTTATGGAAGTCCCGCAGCAGGCCCACCAGAGCCTCGGCGCGGATCTGTCCCCGGGTGAGGCGCTTGTGCATTTCAAAGTACAGCTCGATTCTGTCTGCCAGAATGAACCGCCGGTGATAGATGGCATCCTCGGCGCCGTTGACGAACTCCGCAGCGAACATGGCCAGGGCAGGACCGATGTCTCTGACCTGGGTATTCATGTATGTGGTGCTGACCACTTCCTTGACGTAATTTCCCTTCAGGATCCAGCCGTAAAGGTTGTTCTGATCGTCCATCAGATCCTTCAGAGAGGCAGCCCGCAGATAGTCCTCCGTGCGTCCCTCTTCCAGCTGACAGAGCTTCACCAGATAATCTCCCATCTTCTTGGAGAACCGGAGCATCTTGTCTCTGAAGCCCTTATCTGTAGGGTTGCCCAGCTCGGAGACATGATTCTCCAGCTGGATCCGGAGCTCCCGGTAGCGCTCCTCGCTGCGGCTGTTAAACAGTTTATAGTACTCTTCTCGTGAAAACATAGGTCCTCCGACTGTCTGTTATGACACTGCTCCTGATAGGATTCCAGTGAATCGTGCCCGGTGTTTCTGCAGAGGCGGCATGAGTTTCCGACCCGTCAGGCCCAGAAGCAGCATTGATATTATGAAATGAAAAAGAGGTGTTACCTGCGTAACACCTCTTTGAGCTGGGCATGAAGGATTCGAACCTACGAATGCTGGAGTCAGAGTCCAGTGCCTTACCGCTTGGCGAATGCCCAATGTGCTTTTTTCAAAGCAAGACTCATTATACTACGGTGTTACCGTTATGTCAAATGTTATTTCTCAGCTGCGAGAAAAAGTTCTGCAGCACCTGCCGACTCTCCTCCTCCAGCACCCCCTTTTTCAGGAAGCAGTGGTGGTTGAAGCCCGGGGTTTCCGGAATGTTCAGGATGGAACCGGCGCATCCTGCCTTGGGATTCATGGCCCCCATGACGCAGGTGGGAATGCGGGACTGTACGATGGCTCCGGCGCACATGGGACAGGGCTCCAGAGACACATACATGGTGCACTCCTCCAGCCGCCAGTCTCCCAGAAAGCCGCTGGCCTGCCGGATGGCCTCCATCTCCGCATGGGCCAGAGGGTCCTTCAAGGTGTTCCGTCTGTTCCGGCCACTTCCGATGACCTGTCCCCGGTAGGTAATAACGCAGCCTACAGGGGTCTCCCCGTCTCCGGCAGCCTCCCGGGCCAGCTCGATGGCCATGGCCATGAACTCCTCGTCCCGGCTCTCGTCCCGGCTCTGATTAAAAACGGAGCTTTTCAAGATATCTTCCTCCCGGCAGCTTCTCCAGGTCCCCGGGAGTCGCCGCCTTCAGATTCACCAGCAAAATGAAATATGCTGCCACACCGCAGACCACGCTGAGCACTGTGGACAAGGCATTGGATCCCGCTATGGCAAAGCTGAGCATGTAAACTGCCACACAAACCAGTCCCATGATCAAAGCGCAGCCCAGAGGTCCCAGGGACTCCTTCAGCACGCTGACCTTCACCTCGCAAAGCTTCATGGCGCAGCGCATGTTCAGCACCATCAATAGCAGGCTGAAGAGGGTGGAATTCAGCGCCAGAGAGAAAATGCCCAGGTGCAGCACCCGGATGGTGATCACATTCAGAATGCAGGATGCCAACACTCCCAGCAGCACGTGATACATGGGATACTGAGGCTTATTCAGCCCCGAAAGCACTCCGCTGGCTCCATAGTTCAGGCAGTAGAACACCACGGACACGCCCCCCACCCAGAAGAGCTCGCCCCCCAGGTAAGATCCGGGGAACATGAGCTTCAGGAAGGGCTTTCCCAGAACCATCATGCCGATAGCGCAGGGAATGGCTATGATGAGTGTGGTCTTGATGATGGTCCTCAGCTGCTCCTTCAGCTCCTCCCGGTCCTTTCGGGCATAAGCCCCCGCCACCGCAGGCACTGCCGCTGCGCCGAAGGAATCACCGATGGATATGGGCAGATTGATGAGCACCACGAACTTTCCGGTATAAATGCCCCGCATGGCCACCGCCATCTCCTGGGAAAAGCCATCCCGGATCATCAATGTGCCGAACATGGCAGAGTCCAGAATACCCTTGATGGAAAAAGCAGAGGAAGACAGAACGATGGGCACCATGAGGCTCAGCATCTGCTTCATAATGGAACGGTAGCTCTCGCAGCCGTCAGAGCCGATGCCGTCCTTTGCATTACTGCCGTCAATATTGACGCTGTGTCTGTTCTTATAGATCACATAGGAGATGGCCAGGAACAATATGCCGCCGATAGCGCCGGTAAGAGTTCCCAGAATGCCGCCTGTCACAGACCAGGTGAGACCTGCCGTGTTGTACAAAAGATATGCCAGGATGACAGAAAACACCGCATGAAGCAGTCCCTCGATGACCTCGGAAACCGCCGTAGGAGTCATATCATTCAGCCCCTGGAAATAGCCCCTAAGCACGCTCATGAGGGCCACCACGAACACGGTGGGTCCCAGGAAACGAATGGGCAGAACCGCCTGGGGATTGTGATACATCCCGATAGCGATAGGCTCCGCAAAGGCCATCATGATGACCATGCACACAAATCCGATGCCTCCCACCAGCGCGAAGGCGCACCGAACCACACGGGTCACGCCTCTGCTCTGTCCCCGGGCCATCCGTTCGCTGATGAGCTTGGACAGGGTGGTGGGGATGCTGATGGAAGCAAACACCAGGAAGAAGGCATAGACCTGGTAAGCATCGCCGTAGGTTCCCAGACCCCGGTCTCCCCACAGGTTGGTGACGGGAATGCGGTAAAACACATTCATCAGCCGCACCAGAAAGGAGGATGCCACCAATATGCTTCCCTGGGTGATCAGATTCTTAGCTGATCCCCCTGCTTTCGGATTCGTTTTTGTCATTTCGTACTTTTGCTCGCTCTCTTACTCTTTTGCCGGGCCCCTCGTCTGAAAAGCATCCCATACCCATTATGCAAATGCCGATGCAGACCATGTTTTCTGCTCTGTCCATGGGTTACCGGGGTCTGACTGTATCCGGTCCTTTACTCTCTTCTGAGACCAATGCTCTGCAAAACCGCTTCCTGCTTGCCGAACATGACCTTCTCTTCCTCAGGGGTCATGTGATCGTAGCCTAAAAGATGCAGCAGACTGTGAACTGCCAGAAAGGCCAGCTCTCTCTGCAGGCTGTGACCGAATTCAAGAGCCTGCTCCTTTGCCCTCTTCAGGCAGATCATAATGTCTCCCAGATAAACCTCATCGGTCTCCGGGTCCACATCTCCCTCTGCCATGGCCCTGGCCACCCGCAGAGCGGGAGCTTCCTGAGGATCATATTCCAGCATGGGGAAGGACAGCACATCCGTCACCGCATCAATGCTGCGGTGTTCCCGGTTCACAGACTGAATTTCTTCCTCTTCCACCACGGAAAGGCCGATCTC
>JABUST010000206.1 GCA_021442595.1 Lachnospiraceae bacterium
ATTCTGTGGGCGGAGGGAGCCGGGAAGCTCTCCTACACTCCCGGACAGGACAGCTGCGGCGCTTCCCTGCAGGAGATGATCCGGCTCTGCGCCGAGTCGGGCATGCATAACGCCGTCAATATGGACGGAGGCGGCTCGGCACAGATATTGCTGGAGTCAAAGCGCGCCTTGAAGATCAGCGACCGCAAGACGGAAGACAATTCCGAAGCAGAACGAGGGGTCCCCATCGGGCTGATCATCCGCTGAGAATGCATGTTTACGATGGTAATAATAAATCCATAAGAGTGCAGGAAAAACTGGGCTTTATTTTCCACCATACATGCCATGATGTTGCCGTCCCCTTACTGGGAGAGACCCGCGTTGGCCATGTAAACTATATGACAAAAGAGAAGTTTGAGCAGATCAATTGAAGTGTCGACTCACTGATACCATGCTTCTGCCTTTTGTATATATCAGAAGAGGCTGAACGGCAACTGCCGTCCAGCCTCTTCGAAATCATTACGAACTAATTCTAGAAGGTCTGTTTACAGAAAACTTCACACACTCAAAGTTTTTTTCATATTATGAAAGTCCTCATATACCATCTCGTAGTCAACAGAGGATTGCAGTTCTCCAAGCTGATTTCTCCATGAGTCCCGGCGAATTCCTTTCTTTTTGAAGCCAAGCATTTCATAAACATGCTGTGCTCTGGTATTATTGAGATTTGTGTCAAGGAAGATCAGTTTGGCGCCCCTGTCAAACAGTTCCTCGATCAGCATGCTCAGGATGACCCTTCCCAGGCCTTTTTCCTGGTAACTTTCCTCGCAGATTTTGATGCCGATCCGGTATTTTGCCCCTTCGTATACAGAAAAATGCGTTTCTCCGATGGGAACATCTTTATATTCGATGATCAGACGTCTGATGGTGTCATCGCTGTCAGTGGCAATCTTCTGTTCTATCTCAGCGGCGCTCGTCCCCAGCCCATTGGGGAATCCGGCATGGGCCATGACTTTGCCGTCGTTCCACCATTTTGCCAGCTGCTCACAATCTCCGACCTCAACATTTCTGATGCACAGATCCTTGTATTTTAAGTTCACCTGAGTCCCTCCTCCACTACCAATGTTGACCCCGGTCACCGCAGGACTTTAGACATGTAGAGAATCAGGTCGTCATCATTGGCACAATCGGTGTAGGGTTCGCAAGGCTGATTTGCATACCAAACGCCGCTTCCGTCAGGAATGTAACCCCGCTTGACATACATACGCTGAGCTCTTCCGTAACCCGCATGGAGACCAACTCCCAAAACAACCTTGTCGGCATATTCGCCTGCGATCTTCTCCGCCGCGTCCATGAGCTTCGTCCCTATGCCCCGGCAGCGATACTTTTCCAGAACTCCGAAATCCACGATTTCAGGCAGCCCCTCGTTTTTGAAAGGCCCCTCGGCAGCGGTCAGGTACACATTGATGTATCCGGCAACGTTTCCCTGATACTCCGCCACCAGAGAGATGCAGCGCCCCTGATTCCGGTGGTCCAGCCGTTCAAGATACTTGTCGATGGTCTGGTGCCAGCCCTGGGCGATTTCCTCGCGGGTGATGATCTCGGCATCCGTCTCGGCAAGATCCCGGATAACGATTGCTTCTGATACGTAATAAGTCATTCTCTTCCTTCTCTTCCAATCTTTTCAAAAAGCCTGGAATATCTTCACCGAAAACCTTGGTCAGATATCCGAACAGATACATAATAAATATGTCATCCTGCTTTATATTATCCCATTCAAATTGACCATATCGGAATCACATTCGAGTTATTTTGATGATTTCAGTCTTCTATGTGGTTCAACAAAAAATAACTATACGGATCGGCAAGATACTTCTATATGATTCAGCAAGAAATATAACTATATGGCTCAACAGGAAATTTCTATATAGCTCAGCAGGAAATTTCTACATAGCTCAGCAGGAAATTTCTACATAGCTCAGCAGGAAATTTCTATATAGCTCAACAGAAAATTTCTATATAGCTCAGCAGGAAACGTTCTATACCGTTCAGTAGGAGACCACCAGTACCATTTTGAACTGTTCCTCACCGTATACGGCATGGGGGATGTCCTTCGGCATGATGAGGGTCTCACCCTTTTCCAGATAAAATACATCTCCTCCCACAGTGAAGCGTCCTTTGCCGTCCAGCACTGTAACCATGGCATCCCCTGCAGCGGCGTGGGTGGAGATCTCCTCGCCTTTGTCAAAGGAGAAGAGGGTCATGCTGACGGCATCGTTCTGAACCAGAGTCTTGCTGACAACCTGTCCCTGCTGGTATGCCACCTGGTCAGCCAGGGTCAACTTGGTCTGTTTCTCGATATTCTTGTACATGATTGGTTCCTCCTTGGTTTTGGGGTTATGCTTCTCTGCAGATAGCGATATCGCTTCACTGCTTTTTGACGTTCTGCTGCGATGTGGTTGGCAGTTACTCCTCTATTTTAACACGACTCTATAGACAAAAAAAGGTTGAAATGACCACTGGTCATTTCAACCTTTCTATATTTCCTATCGCTCCTCACAAGCAAAACCATTCCTGCCTGTTTTTCCTTCGTTCCTTCGCAGCAAAACTATGCAAAAACTGTCTGAATTCTTGACTGCGGATCATAATCCTGCTCGCTTTTCCTCACTTCTTCATCACCTTAACTCCATCGGCATTCCTATCCGTTTCCCTCACTCCTCCATGTCCTTGAGGCCCTCTGCCATAAGAGAGAAGCCCAGAATCATGAGGATGATCCACAAACCGGCGCCCATGGCGTACCAGGGAGCTGTGAAAAGGAAGTCCTGGGCCTCGGAAATCATGCGTCCAAGGGAGGATGTGGGGGGCTGCACGCCCAGTCCAAGATAACTCATACCGGCCTCGGCCAGCACCGCATTATTAAATCCGATGACCACAGAGGTCAGCAGCGACGGAAGAGCATTGGGCAAGATGTGGGCGAAGATGATCTTCCATGTCTTAACTCCCAGAGCCCGCTCGCCCAAAACAAAATCCAGGTTCTTCAACCGGATCATTTCACTGCGGGCGATTCTCACAAAGCTGGGAACAAATAGAATACTCAGGGCCGCCACAATGTTCTCGGTACCTTTACCCATGATACTGATGACAATCAGCGCCAGCAGCATACTGGGGAAGGAAAGCATCACGTCACAGATCCGCATAATGATGCCATCTGCCATCCCACCGAAATATCCCGAAATAAAGCCCAGAATGACTCCCGCCGTCAGAGATGCCAGGACGGTAATGGCAGCCACCAGAAAGGTGATGCCGCTGCCGGCCAGTACCCGGCTGAACACATCCCGTCCCATGTTGTCCGTGCCCATCCAGTGGGCAAGGGAGGGGCTCTGCATGATCAGAGAAGAATTCATCTCGGTGGGTGAATAGGGAGTCCGGAAGCAGGCGATCAAAGCAAGCAATAGCAGCGCAGCGCTCAGCACAAGTCCTGCTTTGAGCTTCAGTTGATATGAGGATGAATGTCTTTTGATTCTTATGTTGCCGGCATTCTGATTTTTTCCGCTGCCTTTTCCTTTGTTCGAAGTACGAATGATTCTATTATCTGTGCTGCTGCTCACAGCCTGGTCTCTTCTTCTTTCTTTGCTGCTCGCTTCATGATCTCTTCTGTTTCCTTTGCCGATACTCTCCCCATGACCTTTTCCACCTTCTGATGTTTGTGACATAGGCGTAGGAACAGCATTCCTCAGATCATTTTCTTTCCGACTAATACTAAAATTTCTCTTCATATCCCGTCCCTCACTTCACTCTGGTCCTGGGGTCGATGAGGATATAAAGGATGTCCACCAAGGTGTTCAGAGATACCACCACCGTGGTGATGTACAGTACGATGGCCTGCACCACCGGGTAGTCCCGGGAACCGATGGAGGTAATCATGAGCCGACCCAATCCGTTAAGAGAAAAGACCTGCTCCGCCACGATGCTGCCGCTGAGGATCTCCGCCGCCACCAGCGCCGCAAAGGTCACCACGGGAATCAAAGAATTTCGCAGCACATGACCGTACAGCACCCGGTCCTCCCCGTTCCCCTTAGCCCGGGCTGTGCGCACATAATCCTTCTCCATCTCTCCCAGGAGAGAGGTCTTCAAAAAGCGAACCGTCATGGCCACCTTGGGCAGAGCCACCGCCGCAGCGGGATACAGAAGATAGTAGATGCTCCCCCAGAAATTTTGAATAAGATCCACCTCGCTGCCGGGGCGGAACCACCGCAGCACCAAACCGAAGAAAAAAGTCACCAGGATGCCAAGAAAGAAAGCCGGCACCGCCATGGTGACTACTCCCAGCCCCGTAAGCAGCCGATCCGCCGGAGATCCCTCATAGCGGACGCAGATCAGCGCCAAAGGCAGAGAAAGCGCCAAAATCAGAATCAAAGAGAGCGCTGCCAGAGTCAAGGTGATCGGCAATCTGGACGCAAGCAGCTCTCTGACCGAAGTTCCGGAGTTTTTCAAAGACTCCCCGAAGTCTCCCTGCAGGGCCTTGCCCAGCCAGGAGAAATAGCGCTCAGGCAGGGACCTATCCAGTCCCATCTCCTTGCGCATAGCCTCCACCTGTTCCTCCGTAGCGTCCACACCCAGCTTGGTCAGGGCCGCATCACCGGGAATCAATGTGAAGGCAGCAAAAGAAAGGAAGGAAATGCACAGCAAAGTGATAATGAGAGTAAGGATTTTTTTGACAATAAGCTTCACTGTACCGTTCCTCCTTTCTTTAATTTCACTTAACCTGATAGATCAGTGAGCAGTCGTAGACTGCGCTGGGATAGAAGGTGTAACCGTCAAATCCCGAAGTCATTCCCACGAAATCCGCAGGATCTTCAATGTAAACAGAAGCCGCATGCTCCGCCAGGTTCATCTCCATCTGATGATACAGACCTGCTTTCTCCTCCGTGTCCACGGCTGCCAGAGCCTTAGCCAGCAGCGCGTCATACTCGGCATTGGAGTAATTGGTCAGATTGTTGGAGGCGTCAGAGCCGTACTTGGCCAGCCAGTCGGAGGGGTTCAGCTGTCCATCGAAGCCGATGACCGTTGCCTGATACTGACGACCGCGGTACACATTCTCCAGCCATTCGGACCACTCCACCTTCTCCACCGTGGCGCGGATGCCCACCATCTTCAGCTGCTCCACGATGATCTCAGCCGTAGAAACATGCTGGGAATAGGCAGAGGGAACCGTGATCACCAGATCAAAGCCGTCTGCATAGCCCGCATCGGCCAGGAGCTCCTTGGCCCTCTCCACATCGCAAGAATAGACAGAAGTTACGTCATCATTGTACCAGGTCTGCAGGGCGGGGAGCATGTGGGTGCCGAGGATGGTGGATTTGCCATCAAACAGGAAATTGTTGATGGCATCTCTGTCCACCGCATAGCAGATGGCCTGGCGGACCCGCTCATCCTGCAGAGGCTCGTAGGCGTTGTTCAGGAACATGGCATGGACCAGATTCATGTTGCCCACGGTGAAGCGGAAGCCCTCGGAATCGTAGTTGGTCAGCTCCTTGACCTGGGCAGCCGTCAGATAATTCAGCACATCGATGGTGCCGGCCTTCAGATTGGTGAGGGCCGTGCTCACATCAGGCAGAAAACGGAAGGTGACTGCGTCCAGATATGGAAGGCCTTCCACCCGGTAGTCCTCGAAGGCCGCCAGCTCCAGCTTGTCCCCTACGCTGTAGGAAACGAACTTGAAGGGACCGCTGCCCACAGGGGCGGAGAAATCCGTGAATCCGTCGGGCACAATGGCCACCGTCAGCTGGGGCAGGAACTCGGAATTGGGCTCCGTCAGAGTGATGGTGATGGTGGTGTCGGTGATGTCGATGGAATCAATGGCAACAGAAAACGCGGAGGTCTCGCCTTGGATCTCCGCGTAACGTTTCAGGGAATATTCAACATCTTTGGTGGTGACAGATGCTCCGTTGTGGAAGGTGAGACCTTCCCTCAGGGTGAAGGTGTAAACCTTGGCATCCTCGGAAATTTTCAGGTCGGAAGCCACCGCAGGCTCAAGATCACCTGCCGGCGTGCATTTTACCAGGCCCTCGTAAAGATTAAATACCACACTTCTGGTTCCTGCGTCCGTTACTTGATGGGGGTCAAGACTTACCAGATCCTGCGTCATACCGTAGACTAAAGTGCCACCGTACACGGGTTCTGTTTGTGTGTTTGAAGAAAGGTCAGCTGAATTCTCGCCGGTCGTATCGCCTTTGCATCCGCAAAGTGCAATCGCCGCTGCGAGTACCAGCGCGATGAAAAGAGTTCTCTTCTTCACTTTGGTTTACCTCGCTTTTCCCTTCTCCCATTATGATATTGTCGCCAATTATTATATGTCCTTCCGGGCTAAAAAACAATATCGGGGATGGACAAGACCATCCCCGATATAATTCCCAATATAGTAATGTTGACCTGCGCTCTTCTCTTCGGATGCGTTTGGAGTCCCTGTCAGCCCTGCAGCTCCAGATACCGGCAGGCGGCCATGGCAGCAGCGGCGCCGTCTCCCACAGCAGTGGTGAGCTGACGAACACTCTTCAGGCGGGCATCCCCGGCGGCGAAGATGCCGGGCTCATTGGTGAGAGCATCCTCCCCGGCGTAGTAATAGCCCTGCTCATCCATATCGATCATAGACCGGAAGGCTTCGCTCTGGGGCGTCTGCCCAACGGCCAGGAAAAGACCCTCCACCTGAAGAGGCCTAACCTCCCCGGTCTTCAGATCCTTCACGTTGATGTGCTGCAGCACCATATCCTCCTGCACCAGGCTGTCCACCACATGGCTGTAGAGTACATGAATGCGGGGATCAGCCAGCACCTTGTTGACCAGGCTTTTCTCACCCCGGAACTCGTCTCTCCGGTGGATCAGATACACTTCGGAGGCTGTGGAGGCCAGGAAAATGGCATCCTGCAGGGCTGTATCGCCGCCTCCCACCACTGCCACAGGAGCAGCCTTATAGAAGGCTCCGTCACACACAGCACAGTAGGATACCCCGCAGCCAACCAGATCCTCTTCCCCTTCCAGACCCAGCCTTCTGTGGGCTACGCCGGTAGCCAGAATGACTGCGTGGCAGGGGCAGCTGCCGGAATCGGTATGGACAAGGTAGTCTTCAGCGCCGGTCCTCTCAATGGAGATTACCTCTTCCATGACCAATTCTACGCCCAGTTCCGTCACCTGTTCTGTCAGGGACTCCACGAACCGGGTGCCGCTCACATGGGGAAGACCGGGATAATTGTCCACCATGGGAGAAAACAGGATCTGTCCTCCCGGGTTTTCCTTCTCATATACCCTGACGGTCTTGCCGGCTCTGGCAGCATAGATGGCTGCAGTAAGACCTGCGGGGCCACCGCCTACGATAACGATGTCTTTCATGCTTACTTGCCCGGAAATTTTATTTTCCGTACTCGCTGATGAACTTGCGGACACCGCCCAGTCCAACCAGCTTCTGAGGCTGATTGCCCTCTACGATGAGGGTGGGAGCCTGACGAATGCCGTACTTCACAGCCAGTTCTGCATTCTCCTCAGCCAGGACCTTGGTATAGCCGATACCGGCTTCTGCCAGAAGCTTCTCAGCCTGCTTGCAGTTGGGACAGGTTCTGGTGGCAAAGAGCAGCAGGTTTCCAGCCGCGGATGCGGCATCCGCAGATGCGGCTTCACAGGAGCAGACAACAGCGGGTGCTGCGGCTTCCGCAGGTGCAGCCTGAGCCGAAGCAGCGGGTGCAGCTGCCGTCTCTGCCTGAACCGGTGCGGAAGACTTCTCAGCGGGGGTCAGCATAGACGCGCCCACAGCGGCCTTTCTCTTCAGGAAGCTGTTGGACAGGTCATAGACCTTTCTGTCCTTGAACTCCTGAGACTTTCCGTCATTCCAGTTCTGCACGGGACGATAGTAGCCGGTGATGCGGCTGTAGACCTCGGTCTTGTTGCCGCAGATGGGACACTCGTAAACTTCACCGGTAATGTATCCGTGATCCTTACAGATGGAATAGGTGGGAGACATGGTGAAGTAAGGCAGTCTGTAGTTCTCTGCGATCTTGCGGACCAGAGAGGCTGCTTCCTTCCAGGAACCCAGCTTCTCGCCAAGGAAGGCGTGGAAGACGGTTCCGGAGGTGTACAGGGTCTGGAGTTCATCCTGTACATCCAGAGCGGAGAAGATGTCCTCTGTGTAGCCGACAGGTAGATGAGAGGAATTGGTGTAGTAGGGAGTACCGTTCTGGTTAGCGGTGATGATGTCCGGGAAGTCCTCCTTGTCATGCTTTGCAAAGCGATAGGTGGTAGACTCGGCGGGGGTAGCTTCCAGGTTGTACAGGTCGCCGTACTGCTCCTGATAGTCAGACAATCTCTCGCGCATGTGGTTCAGTACTTCGATGGCAAACTCCTGAGTCTCGCGGTTGGTGAGATCCTTGCGGAGCCAGTTGGCATTCAGTCCAACCTCGTTCATACCGATGAGGCCGATGGTGGAGAAATGGTTGTTGAAGGTTCCCAGGTAGCGCTTGGTGTAGGGGTACAGACCGGTCTCCAGCAGCTTGGTGATAACAGTACGCTTGGTTTTCAGGCTGCGGGCGGACAGGTCCATGAGGTTGTCCAATCTCCGATAGAAGTCTTCCTTGCTCTTGGCCATGTATGCGATTCTGGGAAGGTTGATGGTGACCACACCGATGGAGCCGGTGGACTCACCGCTTCCGAAGTAGCCACCGGACTTCTTGCGCAGCTCACGCAGGTCCAGTCTCAGACGGCAGCACATGGAACGAACATCATTGGGCTCCATGTCGGAATTGATATAGTTGGAGAAGTAGGGAGTGCCGTACTTGGCAGTCATCTCGAAGAGCAGCTTGTTGTTCTCCGTCTCTTCCCAGTTAAAATCTCTGGTAATGGAATAGGTGGGGATGGGATACTGGAATCCGCGGCCGTTGGCGTCGCCCTCGATCATGATCTCGATGAAGGCCTTGTTGACCATGTCCATTTCCTTCTGGCAGTCGCCGTAAGTGAAATCCATCTCCTTACCGGCTACCAGAGCAGGCATGTTCTCCATATCCTTGGGCACGATCCAATCCAGGGTGATGTTGGTGAAGGGAGCCTGGGTGCCCCAGCGGGAGGGCGTGTTTACGCCGTAAATGAAGGATTGGATGCACTGCTTGACTTCCTTCTGGGAAAGGTTGTCTACCTTAACGAAGGGTGCCAGATAGGTGTCAAAGGAAGAGAAAGCCTGTGCGCCGGCCCACTCGTTCTGCATGATACCCAGGAAGTTGACCATCTGGTTGCAGAGGGTGGAAAGGTGTGCGGAGGGAGAGGAAGTAATCTTTCCGGGAACACCGCCCAGACCTTCCTGGATCAGCTGCTTCAGGCTCCATCCTGCGCAGTAGCCCGTCAGCATGCTCAGGTCGTGGATGTGGATCTCAGCGTTTCTGTGGGCATCGGCGATCTCCTGATCGTAGATCTCGCTGAGCCAGTAGTTGGCAGTGATGGCGCCGGAGTTGGACAGAATCAGACCGCCTACGCTGTAGGTAACGGTGGAATTCTCCTTCACACGCCAGTCATTGATCTTCAGATAATTGTCTACCAGATCCTTGTAGCTCAGCATGGCGCTGTTGACGTTGCGCACCTTCTCTCTCTGCTTACGGTAGAGAATATAGGCCTTGGCTACGTCCGTATATCCTGCTTCGGAGAGGATAGCTTCCACGCTGTCCTGGATCTCCTCCACGGTGATCATTTCATTCTTGATCTTGGGTTCAAAATGGGCCGTGACACGCAGTGCCAGCATATCGATCACAGAGGGATGAGACTGCTTGCCGCATGCCTTGAAAGCCTTCTCGATGGCTGCGCTGATCTTGGTGACGTTGAAATCTACCTCAATACCATCACGTTTTACGACACGATACATGGGATCCTCCTAAATATAGCCGTTCCGCCAACCGAACCACCGTTTAACACGGTTCGGACATATGGTTTTCACGTATAATTTTCGCTGAGGGATATAATGCCACAGATCGCGAAAAAAATCAACATCTTGTGTTAACATTTTTATGTTGACACAAGATGTTGTGTTTAACGTTAATCCGGATATTCTTTTTTCCGGGACTTTTTAAGATGAGAAAAACCCATGTACACCGCTGAACATGGGCTTTTTCTCTGTGGTTTTAGTATTTGAAATCCCGGTGCGATTTTTCAGAATATGCTGACCTCAGCCCCTAATTAGTACTTGGGACCGATATGTCCTTCAGTTTCTGTATAGTACCCGGACAATGTTGACGTCTGCCTCTGTTTTTTTCCGAGACTCCGGTGACATCAGCCTCTGATCAGGACTCGTTCTACATAAGGCCGGACGATGTCTGCAAAGCGCTCCATATCCTCCTTGCTGTGGGCGGAAAGCCCCCCGAACATGACCTTGTCTCTGTCCACGAAGGTCTGGAGGAAATAGTTCTTAGCGCCCCGTATCCAGGGACCGATCTCCGTGAAGGAATCCTCGTCGTGGAACTCCTTCACCACCGTGGTCCTGAACTCGTACTCAGTAGAGCCGGAGAGCAGCATGTTCTTGCTCTCCATGACCTTGGACAGGTCGAAGGCAGGAAGGCCGATGGTGGGCGCATAGCGCTCGGGGCTGTTCTTAATGTCCATGGCCACGTAATCCACCAATCCACCCTCCAGGATCCGCCAAAGCAGATCCGGATGGTTTCCGTTGGTATCCAGCTTCACCAGATAGCCCATGTCCTTGATGCGCTTGAGCAAATCCTCAATGTCTTTCCTCATGAGAGGCTCTCCGCCGGTGATAGCGACGCCCTCCAGAAGATTCTTTCTCTTCTCCAGGAAAGCCAGCAGCTCCGTGTCATCCAGCAAAGCTTCCGCGTCCATGGAGAGAATATCGGAATTGTGGCAGAAGGGGCACCTGAAGTCGCATCCTCCCAGGAACACGGTACAGGCCACCTTTCCCGGGAAATCCAGCAGTGTCATCTTCTGCAGGCCTTGTATTTTCATGGTTATATATCTCCCTGTGATAAATTCTGTTTATGGAAAACAATCAGCATATGTCCGGCTTGTCAAGGATCCATCAGCCTTCTGCATAAGAATGTCTTTCCGCATATACAGTCAGCTGCCGCCAAACAGTTAACCGCTAATATATAGCATCAGATCGATGCCAATATGTTCAGATTTCTGATCTCACTGTCCGTGATAAAGTCATTGACCGAGTAGGCATGCTTCTCCAGGTCCCCGCAGATGGCCTTGGTGATGCCCCGGTCCTGGAGATCCTCGATCATGTAGGAAGCGATCTCCTCAATGAAGGTGTACTTCTGCTCTGCCACCTGTGAGTCCGTGTGGTCCGCCATTAGGATGAAGGACAGGCGCTTGGCCAGTTCCTCTGTAAACAGCAGGCTCTTAAGGGCCCGGAAGCTCCACTTGTAATAGGGCATGTAATGACCCTGGAGCAGAAAGGTGGCCTTCATGGCCGAATTGACGAACTCCCCGCAGGCCAGCTGCGCAGCCTCCGGCTCTCCATGCTTCAGGCATCTGGAAAAGTTATACTGTCCGGCCTGAGCCATGATGAGAAGGTTTCCTGCAAGGCGCTTCAGCATAATGTCCTCGGGCATGTCCATGAGTCTTTCACGAATGGCGGAGAACTCACCATAGGCATCCTCAAATACTTCTCCGTTCACTGCCTCTGCCAGGGCATAATCCGGAATCTCCAGCCACTGCTGAACGGTCAGGTTTCCGTCCGGCTGCCCCACAGCCCTCTGAAAGAATTCTGCTGTGCGGATGACACCGTTGCGGCTGCCTCCCACAGGAGAGATCATGGACCTGGTAAAGCCCATATATTCCCTGGGCAATTTGGCGTAGGCCCTCTCCAGACGGAAAGCTGTCTTTCTGTCCACCACATCCTCCCCGGGAAGAAAAATGCAGAAGCCCGGTTCAAAATCATGGTCCCGGGAGATCGCATCATCAAAGCCAAAGCGCTCGGAACCGCTTCCCACAAAGCCCGTGGCAATGAAGGGCAGCAGCTCCGGAAACTCCTGCTCCAGCATGGGCTTTCCGAACTCTTCGTAATATCCTCTGGCAAGTTCAATTCCGTTCATAGATCTTCTTCGCTCTCTCTTTCAGTTCCTGTTCCGTAAGAAAATATCCGTAATATCCGAACACCGGGGCGCATTTGTCGCACACGAAAGCATAGTAGCCGTTCTGAATCAAACCCTCCGTGTTCAGAAGGTCCTCCGCCTTTTGCAGGTAGCTGACGATCTTCTCCTCGGCCTGCTCTTCCCCCTCGGCTGCGGTGGCAAGGTCCGCCAGGTTCAGATAGGTGATGGCTTCCTCCAGCTCTCCCTGGTCCTTATATTTCATAATGTCCAGGGCTTTGAAAAAGTAGGACTCAGCCTCCTCATACTCACCCAGGGCTCCCAGAGACAGGGCCATGTTGTTATACAGAGTGCCCAGCTTCTCGTCTTCAGGCGCCAGATTCTCCTCGTAGATCACCTGCGCCTTCCGGTACAGGGGCATGGCCTGCTCGGCTCTGTCAAAGGCCTTGTAGCCTGTGGCAGCATTCACCATGGTGGTGCCGTAGGTGATGGTTCCCTGCATGTCCAGAGCCTCCACCAGTGTCAGAGCCTCCTCTATGGCGCGGAAACACTCCTCCTGCTTGCCGATCTTTCTGTAAAGACCGATCTGCTCGTTAAGAACAGACAGCTTGCCTTGCATATCCCGGGCGTGCTCTGCCTCCAGGATCCAGTATTTCAGATGACGTTCACCGGCCGCATAGTCATTCCGTCCCAGGTATGCATCCAGGGTGGAAATGACCCTCCTAAGGTCGATCCTCTCACTGCCCTGATTCATATCCAGGGGGCAGCAGGGCTCCTGATAGTCTTCTTTGTTAAGTATGCTCATTCTCTCTCATACCTCTCCTTCTTCCTCTGTATTTGATGCTCTTCTCCCGGCGTCCTTTATAAACGGGCAGGCGGGTGCAGCCTCGCCTGTTTGATTGCCTGCATCTTCCCACATCTTTTAGTTTCGAAGTGCAAAAAGCAGCGGCCCGGGATGACCCGAGCCGCCGTATTGACTGGTATTACAGGAAATGATATTCCAATCCTTCCCGGGATGACCTAACCGGTCATACGACAGGTTTAGTATACCCTTTCCTGTTTAGAAAAGATACACCTTGACAGGAGGAAAATCAGGCTTCCCTCTTCTTTCTTGCCACGAATGCGGCGCCTGCTGCCAGGCTTGCCAGCATCATCAGAGCCATCCAGAGTCCGGCATTGCTGTTGTCGCCGGTGTTGGGACCGGTGGGAGGCAGCGGAGGATCTCCGGGGGTGTGAGGCAGTTCGGGAATGTTGGTGTTGGTGACAACGAAGCCATCAGCGGCATTTCCGGTAATCACGGTGGTGTAGTTCTCCACTGCATCCTCGGTGATGGTGTAGACGATGGCCTTTCCATCGGCACTGCAGCGAGGCAGGTCGGTGAAGCTAAAGGTCCAGTTGTCGGCCTGGGTCACGGTGATGGAAGCCACCTTGACGCCATCAGCCAGCAGGTTGATGGAAATGCTCTCAGGTCTGGTCAGGTTGCCGTTGTTAGCATCATCCCAAACCTTGATGCCCTTGACTTCGATGGTATCGATGTCGTGGGTGTTGGTGACGGTGAAGCCTGCAGCTGCATTTCCGGTGATAAGGGTGGTGTAACCCTCAACCTCATCCTCAGAGATGGTGTATACAATGGGAGTGACGCCGTTGTCGCTGTAGCGGATCAGGTCGGTGAAGCTGAAGCTCCAGTCATCCTGCTCGGTTACTTCAACAGAATCGATCTCTTCGCCATCGGCGTACAGGCGGATGGTGATGGACTCGGGCCGGATGCCGTCTCTGTCTGCATCGTCATTCCAGACCTTGGTACCCTCGATATCTACGGTCTCGTAGCGGTTTACGATGACCAGATCGTCGGAGTTCTCATATGCCACATAGACTTCTGCGATGCCGTCGTCATCATTGTCGGCTACGGTCACAGTGACATAATGCTCGGACAGATCGTATACGATGCCGGGAACCACGTCAGCGGGATCCACGACTTCGCGGATGATGTAGCGGTAGGTGCCGAAGCCCTCTGCCAGATGAATCTGGCCGAATGCTGCGGTGGGATCTTCCTTGGTCACGGTGACCTTGGTGTTTCCGTCAGCGGGAAGAGGCTCGTCAGCATCGGCTTCAAGGACGAAGGAGAAGCTGTTCTGCAGATCCCAGCGATCGAAGGACTTGGTGACCTCCAGGTTTACGGTGATGGGCGTGTTGTTCACGATGATCTCACCGCCGTTGACCAGAAGCAGGATCGGATAGCCGCCTTCGGTGACCGTGGTCCCAACCTTGGTAGGATCGGAGCTGAAGCGGAACCAGATCTCGGTGCCCTTCTGAGGCAGATAATATCCATCAGGAGCGGTCAGCTCTGCCAGGTAGTAGTTATGATCCACGCGGAAGGACTTGTCGTTGTCTTTCCATTCCTTGATGGTGACTTCGCCCAGTTCATTGGTGGTAACAGTGGTGAGCAGGTTTCCGGTGACGCCATCGTACAGGCCGAACTCAGCGCCCTCCAGTCTCTTGCTGTTGTCGTTCACATCGGTCTTGATGAGCTTCACGGAGTAAATGGTGCCTTCGCCGCTGCCGCCCATTTCCTGCTTGGCATCGCCGCCGGTGCTCTTGGTGAAGCCCTTCAGTTCAATGTCATTGCGCAGGGTGACTATACCGCTTCCCACGATGGTTGCTTCATAGGAAATGGTGACGGGGGTTCCGTTGGGGATGGTGAAGGTAAGAGTATGACTTGCATTGTCCAGCTTGTAGGTGACACCTGCGCCGGGAGTGACCTTAATGCTGCTAAGCAGAACGATCTGGTTCTCGGAGAAGGTATCTACAGCAGTGATGGTAGCTTCATCACCGATGCTGATGCCCTGAGGATTCAGAGTCACGCTGTAGGCTGCTCTGTCTACCACGATCTTCTTGCCGTTGTACTCCTTGTACAGCTGTCCGTCATCTCCCAGATTTGTCAGCTGCTTATCCAAAGCAACGAACTTGTACTCGTAACCGTATTCTGTCTTTTTGGTGTCTGTCTTATGAGGCAGAGGATGGTAGGTGACCACGTTGGTAAAGCTGTGCTTAACTTCAGCGGATCCGGGAGTCTGGGGCTTGTTCAGCTCTTCCAGAGCATCTGCATCCTTGACGATCAGATAATAGGTATACTCGCACTTCTCTGCAGTCTCTGCGGTGATACCGGTAATGGTGATGGAGCAGTCTGCATTGAAGGCAGCGGTGGGAGCGGGCTTTCCATCCTTGGACAGAAGCACGTATGCATTGGCGCCGTAGGTGGTGTCCTGAGGTGCCATGGCCTTAACCTCTTCCTCGGTGGCCAGGCGGAACCAATCAGCCTTCTGAGCATCGAACATGTCGGTGAAGGTGGTGGTGCCGTTCTTGGTGGTGAGAGGATTCAGGTTGCTGATCTCCAGGGTGAATCTCCATACGGGATACTTCAAACCATCGATGGTGACGAAGCCCACATAAGACTTGCTTCCGGTCTTAATGACCTCCAGAGGAGCGATTTCTGTGTAGGCATTGGTGAAGGTTACGGTGGTGGAACCGTGCTTTGCCTGGAAAGCAGCCTTGGTTCCCTCTGCTGCCGCAGCAACTTCAACTTTATAGGTGGTCTTGCGAGTGTAGTCCTTGAAGAGCTCGTCGTCTACAGTCTCTTCCACCTTGTACTGGCCGGGAACAAGATTCTCAATGGTATAGCTGTAAACTCCATCTCTGCCGAGAGACATATTATCAAGGCTGAAGCTGGCGACAGGAGTTCCTTTATCATTGGTGACAGTGAAGCGGATGGCTTTCTTCTGTCCGTCAGACAGATTGCCGCTGATACCGGTGACAGTCTTCTTGATGACAAGCTTAGCTACGCCTTCGTAAGTGTTCTTAAAGTAAACGGTAGAGGTCTTTCCGAAGGAGACGGC
>JABUST010000089.1 GCA_021442595.1 Lachnospiraceae bacterium
GGCTGTCAAAAGAAGTCCGCAGACCATCATAAAGAGACAGAAGGCTGTCAAAAGAAGTCTGTAGAGCACTGTAAGCAGACAGCAGACTGTTATTAAGGAGAAGACCATGATCAAGATTATGAAATACGGCGAAGTGGCAAACAGCGAGATCTTCGCCAGAACTCAGACAAATGTTGACGTAGAGTCCATCGTGACCGACATCATCAGTGAGGTCAGGAAGCAGGGAGACGCAGCCCTTCTGGACTACACCGAAAAATTCGACAAGGTTCGGCTGGATTCTCTGGCAGTCACCAAAGAAGAAATCGAAGAAGCCAGAGCCGCAGTGGACCCTGCTTTCATTGACATCCTGGAGCGTGCCGCAGAGAACATCCGCCGGTTCCATGAACTGCAGAAACGAAACGGCTTCATCCTCAACGACAGGCGAGGCATCGTCATGGGACAGAAGGTCATTCCCATGGACAAGGCAGGCCTGTATGTCCCCGGAGGCACCGCCGCCTATCCCTCCACCGTGCTTATGGACTCCATCCCCGCAAAGATCGCAGGGGTAGGGGAGCTGGTCATGGTGACTCCTCCCGGCAAGGATGGAAAGGTGGCCCCGGTCATCCTGGCAGCCGCCTCTGTGGCAGGGGTGGACCGGATCTTCAAGGTGGGTGGGGCCCAGGCCATCGCCGCTTTGGCCTACGGCACAGAATCCATTCCCGCCGTGGATAAGATCGTAGGCCCCGGCAACGCCTTCGTGGCAGAGGCCAAGAAGCAGGTCTACGGAAAGGTCTCCATCGACATGATCGCCGGTCCCTCGGAGATCCTGGTGGTGGCCGACGGTAAATCCAACCCCCGCCACGTGGCTGCGGACCTTCTGTCCCAGGCAGAGCATGACAAGCTGGCCAGCGCCGTGCTGGTAACGGATTCCTACGAATTGGCGGAAGCCGTCAGCCGGGAGCTGGAGCGCCAGATCCCTCTGCTGGACAGAGAAGAGATCGCCCGGGCTTCCATTGACAACAACGGAAAGATCATCGTGGCTGACGACCTCATGAAGGCCATCGACATTGCCAACGAGATTGCTCCGGAGCACCTGGAGCTCTGTGTGGATGCCCCCTTCGATTACCTGGACAGCATACGCCACGCCGGCTCCGTTTTCATGGGACGGAATTGCCCGGAGGCCCTTGGAGATTACTTCGCAGGTCCCAACCACACCCTGCCCACCAGCGGAACCGCCAAGTTCTCCAGTCCCCTCAGCGTGGATGACTTCGTCAAGAAGACTCAGTACACCTACTATACAAAGGATGCTCTGTGTGAGGTGGCCCGGGATGTGGCCTACTTCGCCACTCTGGAAGGTCTCACTGGACATGCCCGCAGTGCCGTGGTACGTTTGGAGGATGAATCATGAGTCGTTTTTTCAGTACCAAGCACGCTTCCCTGACTCCCTATGTCCCCGGGGAACAGCCCCGGGACAGGCGCTACGTGAAGCTGAACACCAACGAATCCCCCTTTCCCCCTTCTCCCAAGGTCCTGCTGTATGTGGACGAAGCAGGTGTAAAGCTGAATCTGTACAGTGACCCGGAATGTCTGCTCCTCAGAACCGCTCTGGCGGAGATGTACGGCCTGAAATCGGAGAATGTCATGGTGAACAACGGCTCCGATGAGAGCCTGAACTTCGCGGTCATGGCCTTCTGTGACAGTGAGCATCCCGCCTGTTTCCCCGACATCACCTACGGATTTTATCCCGTATTTGCCCAGCTGAACGGAGTCCCTTACCGGGAGATCCCCCTGACAGAGGATCTGCGCATCGACATCCGGGATTATGCAGACCTCAAGGGCCTCATTTTCCTGGCCAATCCCAACGCCCCCACCGGCATCGCCCTCCCTCTTGAGGACATTGAGACCATCCTCCGGCAGAACCCGGAGAGCGTGGTGGTGGTGGACGAAGCTTATGTAGACTTCGGTGCCGACAGTGCCGTGGGCCTCATTGAGTCCTACGACAACCTGCTGGTGGTGCAGACCTTCTCCAAATCCCGCTCCATGGCCGGAGCCCGCCTGGGATACGCCATGGGCTGCCCGGAGCTCATCCGGGACCTGCAGACCATCCGCTATTCCACCAACCCCTACAACGTCAACAGCATGACCCTGGCCGCCGGTCTGGGAGCTCTGGAAGACCAGACCTATTATGACGCTAACGCCCGCATTATCGGGAGAAACCGGGAGTACGCAGCAAATAAATTGAAGGAACTGGGCTTTGAGATGACCGACTCCATGGCCAACTTTCTCTTTGTCCGCCACCCGAAGATAGAGGGGCAGACGCTGTATGAGGAGCTGAAGGCCCGGGGGGTGCTGGTGCGGCACTTCAACAAGGAACGGATCAAGGACTATAACCGCATCACCATCGGAACGGCAGGACAGATGGACAAGCTGTTGGAGGCAATTCAAGAGATATTGGAAACGAGGCAAATATGAGAAACGCAGCCATTGACCGAAAGACCAACGAGACAGATATCCACCTGTCTCTGGAACTGGACGGAAGCGGAAAGTCCGACATAAAAACCGGCGTAGGCTTCCTAGACCACATGCTTACCCTGCTGGCCCGTCACGGCCGCTTCGACCTGGAGCTCACCTGTCAGGGAGATACCTGCGTAGATGACCACCACAGCGTGGAGGACATCGGCATCGCCCTGGGACAGGCCTTCACACGGGCACTGGGAGACAAGAAGGGCATCCTGCGCTACGGCAGCATGATCCTGCCCATGGACGAGACCCTCATCATGAGCGCTGTGGATCTGTCCGGCAGAAGTTACCTGGCCTACGGTCTGGAGCTTCAGGCCCAGAAGGTGGGCACCTTCGACACGGAACTGGTGGAGGAATTCTGGCTGGGCTTCGTGCGCAATGCAAACTGCACACTCCACATCCGCCAGCTGGCAGGCACCAACTCTCACCACATCATCGAGGGAACCTTCAAATCCGTCGGCCGGAGCCTGAAGCAGGCCGTGGCCATCGATCCCGAATTCTCCGATGAAATACCGTCAACCAAGGGGACATTGTCATGATCGTTATCATCGATTACGGCGTCGGCAACCTCTTTTCCCTGAAGAGTTCCTTCGGAGCCATCGGGGCAGAGGCGGTAGTGTCCGGAGAGCCGGAGATCATCCGTCAGGCGGAGAAGATCATTCTCCCCGGGGTGGGGGCCTTCGAAGAGGCTGCAGAAAAGCTGCGAGCCACCGGGCTGGACCGGGTCATCCGGGAGGAAACGGCCAAAGGCAAGCCCCTGCTGGGCATCTGCCTGGGCATGCAGCTGCTGTTTGACAGAAGCTATGAATTCGGGGACTGGGAAGGTCTGGGCCTCATTCACGGCTCCGTTCGGCCCATCCGGGAAGTGATCCCCGAGGATCTGAAGATTCCCCACATCGGATGGAATCCCCTGATCTTCAAGAAGGAAACGCCCCTTTTCGGGCGCATTCAGGAGGGTGACTGTGTGTATTTTGTCCATTCCTTTTACGGCACCGATTGTGACGATGTCATCGCCACGGCGGAGTACGGCGCCGAGCTTACAGCCGCCGTTCAGAAGGATAACGTGTACGGCTGCCAGTTCCACCCTGAGAAGAGCGGAGAGGCGGGCCTGAACATCCTCAGGGCCTTCTGCTATGACATTTAGAAACCATTTGATCATAGCCGGATTTCATCAAAACCCACAGCCATCTTCACGAAGACTAACCGGGCTCTATCACTATATATCCATAAACAGAGGTAAAACTCATGATCCTTTTTCCTGCCATTGACTTATATGAAGGAAAGGCCGTCAGGCTGTACAAGGGACGGTACGACGAGATGACTGTCTACAGCCATGAGCCCCCATCCATAGCTCTGGATTTCAGGGCCTGCGGAGCCACCCACGTACATCTGGTGGACCTGGAGGGTGCACGGAGCGGGGAGACCCCGAACCTGGAGACCGCCATTTCCATCAAGAAGCAGAGCGGCCTGTTCTGCGAGCTCGGCGGAGGCATCCGCAGCATGGACGTCATCCGCCGCTGCATGGAGGCGGGCATGGACCGGGTCATTCTGGGCACCGCCGCCGTGGAGAACGAAGCCCTGGTAAAAGAAGCAGTGGCCACCTACGGGAAGGCCATCGCCGTGGGGGCAGACATTAAGGACGGATACATCGCCGTGAAGGGGTGGCTGGAGCGCTCCGCCATCACCGCCTATGAGTTTTTTGAACGCATGGAGGCTCTGGGAGTCAGCACCATCATCTGTACCGACATTTCCAAGGATGGGGTCATGCAGGGCACCAACCGGGAGCTCTACAGGGACCTGTCCGAAAAGTACCGGGTCAACATCACCGCGTCGGGGGGCGTATCTTCAAAGGAGGATCTGCAGGCCCTGAAGGACATGGGACTGTACGGAGCCATCATAGGCAAGGCTTATTACACCGGGGCTCTGGACCTGAAGGGGGCCGTGGAGGAATTTCAATCATGATCACAAAACGCATCATCCCCTGTCTGGACGTGAAGAACGGCCGTGTGGTGAAGGGGGTTAATTTCGCAGGCCTCAATGACGTGGCCTCCCCCGTGGAGCTGGCCAAGTTCTACAGCAGCTGCGGGGCAGACGAGCTGGTGTTTTACGACATCACCGCCTCTGCGGAGGGGCGGGCCCTGTTCACGGACATTCTCACGGAAACCGCCCGCTCCGTGTTTATACCTTTGACGGTGGGGGGCGGCATTAACACCACCGACGACTTCGCCAGAGTCCTGGCCTGCGGAGCAGATAAGGTGTCCGTGAACTCCGGGGCCATCCGGGATCCCGGGCTGGTGGAACGGGCCGCCAGGCTCTACGGCAGCCAGTGTGTGGTCCTGTCCGCCGACGTGAAGCGGGTGGATGGGATGTTCCGGGTCTTCGCCAAGGGAGGCCGGGAGAACACCGGCATGGAGGCCATCGAATGGATCCGACGCTGCGTAGAAAACGGCGCTGGTGAGATCGTAGTGAATTCCATCGATACTGACGGAGTGAAGCGGGGCTTCGACCTGGAGATGCTGGAGGCGGTATGTGAAGTGGTCTCGGTGCCCGTCATCGCCTCCGGGGGCGCCGGCTGCACTAAAGATTTCATTGATCTGTTCAAGGCTCTTCCCAAGGTGGATGCGGGGCTGGCAGCCTCCATCTTCCATTTCGGAGAGGTAAGCATTAAAGAGCTGAAACAGGAGATGGCACAGGCCGGAATTCCTGCGAGAATATAAAGGAGAAAGAAAACCATGGTCGACATAAACGAACTGAAATTTGATGAGAAGGGGCTGATCCCCGCCATCGTGGTGGATGCTGTGTCCAGGAAGGTCCTCACCCTGGCTTACATGAACCGGGAGAGCCTGGAGATTTCTATGGAGAAGCAGCTCACCTGCTTTTACAGCCGCTCCCGGCAGGAGCTGTGGCTGAAGGGGGAGACCAGCGGCAACTACCAGCACATCGTATCCATTACCGCAGACTGTGACAGGGATGCTCTGGTGGTGGCGGTGGAGAAGGATGGCCCCGCCTGCCACAAGGGCACGGACAGCTGCTTTGAGTACCCTCTGTTCATCAGCGAAGAGCGCTCCGAGTTCTCCTACGCCGGCCTCATGGACCTTTTGAAGGGCCGGAAGGAGGAAAAGCCCGAGGGCTCCTACACCACCTACCTCTTCGAAAAGGGCCTGGACAAGATCCTCAAGAAAGTCGGGGAGGAGAGCACCGAGGTCATCATCGCCGCAAAAAACGAAGATAAAGCAGAAACTATTTACGAGATCGCCGATCTGGCGTATCATGTAATGGTACTCATGGTGGAGACGGGGATCTCCCTGGAGGACATTCACAAGGAGCTGGCTTCCCGCCATGTCATCGACCACAAAGTCAAACAGGAAAAGATGGTCTGAGGGGACAGCCAAGACTTTTGCAGACCCGGTTCCTGAATGAAGAACAGATTTGCCCACAGATAGTCAACACCATATGCAGACCCAATTTCTGAAAGGAGCGCAGACCCATGGGAGACATCCGCGGGGTCTCAGCAGAGCAGCATGAATACCATTAAGATCCGGAAAAAGAATGTTAAGATGATCGCCCACCGGGGTCTCAGCGGCCTGGAGCGGGAGAATACCAATGCGGCCTTCGTGGCTGCCGGCAACCGGGAAAGTTATTTCGGCATCGAGACCGATGTGCACTGCACTAAGGACGGAGGCTTCGTCATCTTCCACGACGACAGCACCGCCCGGGTGGGACTGGACCGGCTGGTCATCGAAGAAAGCACCTTTGAGACCCTGCGGAAGCTGCAGCTGACGGATGTAGATGGCAAGCGGGGCAGAACGGACCTGGTGATCCCGGAGCTCATGGAATACATCCGCATCTGCCAGAAGTATGAGAAGGTGGCCGTGCTGGAGCTGAAGAACGAGATGACACCGGATAATGTGTACACCATCGTGGAGAAGATCAGGGAGAGCGGATATCCGGAGCAGGTGATCTTCATCTCCTTTGCGCTGAACAACCTCATTGCCCTGAAGGAAAAGTACCCGGAGCTGAAGGCTCAGTATCTGCTGGAGGAATGGGGAGAAGACTCTCTGGCCATCCTGAAGCAGTATGACCTGGGACTGGACATCTATCACCGGGCACTGACACCGGAAGTGGTGGACAAGGTCCACGGAGCCGGCAAGGAGGTCAACGTGTGGACCGTGGATGATCCGCAGGATGCCGAAAAGCTCATAGAAATGGGAGTGGATTACATTACCAGTAATATATTGGAAGGCATCTGAAGATATAAATAAACCAACGACCTGATGGGATATCCCACCAGGTCGTTGGTTTATTTTACAAATTCACGGAGAAATTTACTTCTCCGCCGTTTACATATATCTCGCATCCCTTCACATCCTCCAGCACCTCCACCGTCTGAATATTTCCGAAATGCTCCAGTCTCCGTCCGGCAGCAGCCTCCTCCACGCAGACCCGGTCAACATCGGCAAAGATGCGGATGCCGGGAAGGGTGCTCTGATCTTCCTTGCAGGGCCTCAGGGCCCGGGTCAGCTTCCAGGCCTCCCGGACAGGGTAGGAGCGAAGCATGCCGAACTCATCCAGCCACAGCTCCCGGGGAACGGTAAGGGCGCCTGCGCTCCGTCCCTTCGTCACAGGAGGTTTTGACCAATCGTAGAACCAGCCCATGATCAGCCTGCGGCCATCCTCCGCCTCAAAGCTCTGGGGCGCATAGAACTGGGGACCCGCCTCGGGAGTCTGGTAGGACTCAGGGGTGAAGGTCTCTCCGTCGTAGGAACCGACGATGAACTGAACCGCGTACTCCGGCCGACCGATGCGGCTGTACATGAGGACCCACTTGTCTCCCAGAGGGAAAAGGTCCGGACACTCCAGAGGAAGATGATACTCCAGAGACTCATAGAGGACCCCCATGTACTCCCAATGGAGCAGATCCTCGCTGGCAAACTGCAGCACCCTGCCCCGGCCGTTGTGGAAGCCCCCCGTCACCATGCGGTAGGCATCCCCGTACGGAAACACCTTGGGATCCCTGAAATCCTCATGGATCTCAGCATCCACATCAGCAAGGAGAACCGGGTTGTCTTCATATTTGGTAAAGTGAATGCCGTCATCGCTCCAGGCCACGGACTGGGCCTGACCGAACTCCCGGGACACGGAAGTATAGATCAGATACAGCCGGTCATCCTTCACCACAGCGCTGCCGGAGAAGCAGCCTCCCGCATTCTCATAGGATTCATTGGGAGTCAAAGCCACCGGCAGCTCCTGCCAGTGAATCAGATCCTCCGACACAGCATGGCCCCAGTGCATGGGACCCCAGCAGCGGTCATAGGGGAAGTGCTGGAAGAAGGCATGATACTTGCCCTGAAAAAACACCAGACCGTTGGGATCGTTCATCCACCCGGTATGGGGCTCAAAGTGATAAGCAAATCGCCGCAAGTTCGGCTGCGGGTCAGGCATAGGTTGTGTGTCCATTCGATGTGTTCCTTTTAAATTTGATTAGTGTCCTTCGTGTGTGAAGAGTTTTTTCATGTGTCAAAAAGCGGGAGGCTCTCCCGCCTTTTCGTATTATTTTGCCCAAAAACTGCGGCTCATGTCAACTTCCGGCTCATCCTGACCTGCCGCATTCTTTTCAGAATCTCCATCCTGTGTAGAATAGGAAACCGGAAGCAGACCGGAAAGGAGAAACGTGGAAACGATCATTTCAAAAGAACGGCTCAGAGATCCGGATTTCATCCGGGATCATCTGGTCATGCATGTGGTGGGAGCAGAGAAAGAAAAGGAAAAGCTGGAAGGCTTCCCCGTCATCCAGGTGGAAGACCTGCTCCTGGTCTTCCGCATCGCCCTGCCCATCATGGAGAGCCACACCATGTATCTGACCCTGAACGCCGACATGCTGAAGGAGCTGGGCTGGACCACAGAGCAGTTGTACGAGGAAGCCAGATGCTGCGCCCCCATCAACGCTCCCGCCATCCTAAAGCCAATGCAGACCATGCTGATGGACATGTGCGCACCTTCCGAGAGGGAGGAGTGGAAGAATCTCTTTGAAACCGGCTCCTCTGCCAATGTTGACCGGGGTCCGGAGCTCTATGTGGGTACCGTTGAGGAAGGGGGAAGAGGGGCAGCCTGCATATTCTACCCGGAGTTCATGAAGGAGGCGGCCCGGAAGCTGGGCGGCTTTTACATCCTGCCCTCATCCATCCATGAGGTTATCCTGGTGCGGGATACCGCCGATGTCAAACCCCTGGACCTTCGGAGGATGGTGCGGGAGATCAATGCCACCGTGGTCAGCAGAGAAGACGTTTTGACAGACAGCGTCTACCACTACAGTCTGAAGACAAAAGTTTTCAGAAGGTGTTTGGAGAGCTGAGATCAGAGAAAAACCTTAGTCATGAAACTTAGTTCTGAAATCATAGAATCTCCATGTCATTGGAATTCTATTCTGAATCAGAGAACCACCATGTCATAGGATTTTCTTCTTATATCAGAGCAGATCCTCGTCATCAAATTCAAAAATAAAGGCGGCAGGGCCCTTCATGAAGACTTTCCTGTTCGGAAGAACAGTGATGGTCAGAGGACCTCCGTCCAGATGTACCGTGATGGGTTCTCCCTCACGGCAGTATCCCATGGAAACTGCGGCAGCAGCGCTTGCGCAGGCCCCTGTGCCGCAGGCCATGGTGATGCCGCTGCCTCTCTCCCAGACCCGCATGCGCAGCTCATGGTCCGAGAGAACGGTGATGAATTCAATGTTAGCACCATCCGGGAAGAAGGGATGCTTCTCCATGGGAGGGCCCTGCTTCCACAGGTCCACAGCCTCCGCGTCCTCTGTGAAGATGACAGCATGGGGATTGCCCATGTCCACGGGAATACAATCCACGGTGTAGGGCAGCAGGCCGGGAGCCTCCACAGTTAGCCGTGTCTCCGGTGACACCACCGCATGGCCCATATCCACCGTCAGCAGGTTCGCTTTTCCGTCTTCCACCTCCAGATCCAGAGTCTTTATGCCGGCTCCGGTAAGGATGCGGATGACGGTCTTGTCCGTATATCCCTTGTCATACAGATACTTTCCCACGCAGCGGATGCCGTTTCCGCACATTTTTCCCTCGCTGCCGTCAGCGTTGAACATGCGCATGCGAAAATCAGCTTCCTCCGTCTGAACAGGAGAAATATAGATGATGCCGTCACTGCCGATGCCGAAATGCCGGTCGGAGAGACGGATGGAGATGGCGGAAGCGTCTTCAGGCGCGCCGCAGGGAAGCTCGTTGTAGGCATAGAAATAATCATTGCCCAGTCCGTGCATTTTAGTGTATTTCATGTTGTGCCTCGGTGATCGAAACTAATTCCCCGAAAGGGAACCCTGTTACTGATTCCCATAAAGAGAACCTTGCAGCAAATTTCCCGAAAGGGAACCTGTATATTATATCATAGGATTCTGCCCATAGTTATGAAATCAAAACTCTGCAACCAAAGATTCTAAAAGTATGGTATACTTTTCGGAACGGGGTTGAATTATGTCCACCAGATCTCCGACAGCAGATTCACTGCCTGCTTGCGGACAACCTAATTCATCCCAATGAAACCTATCCATTTACGAAATCATTACTTACAGGTACCCACATGAGCACGTTTACGACCATCGGTTTCATCGGCAGCGGCAACATGAGTTCCGCTCTTGCCCATATCATCGCTGAGGCAGTCCCCCGGCTTCCCATGGTGCTTTCTAACCGCACCCACGCCAAAGCACAGGCTCTGGCAGCCACCCTGCCCAAGGCCGAAGCCGTCACCAATCCTCAGGTAGCGACCAATGCAGACCTCATTTTTCTGGGAGTCAAGCCCCAGTTCATGGAGGATGCCCTCAGCAGTATTCGAGAGGTATTGGCAGCTAAAAGAGCAGCAGGCCAGCCCTTCACCCTGGTCACCATGGCCGCAGGGCTCACCATGGACACCATTCGCTCCATGGTCGGAGGGGAAGGGGATCCCATCATCCGCATCATGCCCAACACCCCCATCTCCGTGGGAGCCGGTGTCATCCAGTACTGCAGCAAGGGCGTCAGCCCCGAAGCACTGGCAGAGTTCGCCGACCTTCTCAAGGGAGCCGGTACCGTGGATGAGATTCCCGAGAACCTCATAGATGCAGCTGCCGCCGTTTCCGGCTGCGGTCCCGCATTTATGTATATGTTTATTGAAGCCCTGGCAGACGGAGCCGTAGCCTGCGGCCTTCCCAGAGCCAAGGCCCTGGCCTACGCAGCCCAGATGGCAGAGGGAGCCGGCCGCCTGGCCAAGCTCAGCGACAAGCATCCCGGAACCCTGAAGGACGAAGTCACCTCCCCCGGAGGAACCACCATCCAGGGGGTTCGCATCCTGGAAGAACGGGGCATGAGAGGAGCCGCCATGGATGCGGTCATCGCCGCCTACGACAAGACCATGGAGCTGAAGAACAGATCATGAAGAACTACATAGGACTGGAAGGGGCCGTCCGGGAATGCACCGCCCACTTCTTCGGCTGGCTGTTCCCCGAGTTTTTTGCCTACGGGGAAGCCAACACCCGGGAGGACATGGAGGCCAAGGCCCTCGTCCAATATCAGAAGACCTTTGAGTGTCTGGAACGGGCTCTTCAGCGTGTGGAGGAGGACCCCGAACGGATCCAAAGCATCCTCACCACCGTCAAGAACCGGCTGCCCGCCGTCCGGGAACTCATCCTGACAGACATCCGGGCCGCCTATGAGGGAGACCCCGCCGCTAAGAACACGGATGAGATCGTGCTGGCATACCCGGGCTTCAGGGCCATCAGCGCCTTCCGCCTGGCCCACGAGCTGTATATCCTGCAGGTACCCATGATCCCCCGCATGATGACGGAATACATGCACTCCACCACTGGCATCGACATCCACCCCGGCGCTACCATAGGTCCTTACTTTTTCATCGACCACGGAACCGGTGTGGTCATCGGTGAAACCACCACCATCGGGGAACACGTAAAGCTGTACCAGCACGTGACCCTGGGCGCCAAGAGCTTCGAGGTGGCAGAGGACGGCACCCTGGTCAAGGGTATCAAGCGTCACCCGGACATCGGCGACAGAGTGGTCATCTACGCCGGCGCCACTATTTTAGGCGGCAATACCCACATCGGCCACGACGCTGTCATCGGCGGTAACGCCTGGGTCACCCACTCCGTGGAGCCCTACGAGATGGTGCGCATCCAGACAGTGGAGCAGAAGCGGGACGGCGGTTCAAAGATTTAATTTTTTTTTAAGGAGGCAAACAATGGCTGAAGTAAAAATCACAGCAGCAAATTTCCAACAGGAAGTGCTGAAGAGCAGCGTCCCCGTTCTGGTAGATTTCTGGGCACCCTGGTGCGGTCCCTGCCGCATGCTGGCCCCCATCCTGGAGCAGCTGGACGAGGACATGCAGGGCAGGATCAAGATTGGTAAGATCAATGTGGACGAAGAACCTCAACTGGCCTCGCAGTTCGGAGTCATGAGCATCCCCCTGGTACTGGGCTTCAAGAACGGCGCCAAGGTATGCGAGAGCCTGGGCCTTGTCCCTTATGACACTATTAAGGAAATGGTAGACACTTATCTCAGCTGAGAAGCTAAACAGAAAACCGAGAAGGAAAACAGGAAGGGACAACTTATCCCTTCCTGTTTTCAATTATACAGAATCCTTCTCAAACTGACTTTTGTCAGGTAATCCATCAGATAGAGTTCACCTACAATACACCTTAGCAAGCCGGAGTGATTTTTCTGTTCAACCTACCTCCTCCTGAAAGCGCTCCATCATCAATCAAAACAAAAGGACCTTCCATCCGAACCCGCACTTCATGTGAAACGCGAGGCAGGAGGGAAGGTCCTTTCGTAATGTCATCCACCGGTACACTCACATAAACCGAGAACTACATTACGTGAAGGAAAACCGGGCCCGACGGTCCCTTCTATGTATTAACATATCTCAGGAGGGGATAAAGTTAATCACTCAGAAATCACTTGGTATAAGCCACAACAGCTCCGTCATAATTGTCACGGATGTAATTCTGGATGGTCTCAGACTTCAGAGCCTCCACCAGAGCCACAATTTTAGCATCCTGCTCATGACCCTCGTAAACAGCGATGATGTTCACGTAGGTGGAAGCAGCCAGGGAGTCCACCTGCTCAAACAGGATGGCATCCTTGCCCACAGACAGACCGGCCTGCAGAGCGTAGTTTCCGTTCAGGATCATGAATGCAACCTCATCAGCGTGGTAAGCTACCTGGGCAGCCTCCAGCTCCACAATCTCCAAATCATAGGGATTCTCCACGATGTCCAGAACGGTAGCGGTCATACCGGCGCCTTCCTTCAGGGTGATGTAGCCGTTGTCCTGGAGAAGCAGGAGGGCGCGGGCTTCGTTGGTGGTGTCATTGGGAACGGCGATGGCATCTCCCTGAGCCAGGTCAGCCAGAGAAGTCTTGGAACCGGGGTACAGGCCGAAGGGCTCGTAGTGAATGCCGCCGGCATTTACCAGATGGGTGCCCTGTTCCTCGTTAAAGCTGTTCAGGTAGGGAATGTGCTGGAAGTAGTTGGCGTCGAACTCGCCGGACTCCACCACGTTGTTGGGCTGCACATAGTCGTCGAAAATGGTAACCTGAAGGGTGTAACCCTGTTCTTCCAGAATGGGCTTGACCTGCTCCAGAAGCTCAGCGTGAGGGGTAGCGGAAGCTGCCACGCGGATGGTCTTGTCATCGGTGCCTTCAGTCTTGGAGCCGCAGCCGGCCAGGCAGGAGAGGGTAAGCACAAGGGCAACAGCCAGGGTGAGGATCTTTTTCATGATGTATTCCTTTCTTAATATAAGAGGATCAAGATATATTCCGATCTTTTCCGGAAAACCGATCAAAGGAAATCCGGGAAAGATAAGAAGCTGAGTTATTTCCGGTGGTCAAACCGGTCGGCAATGCGCATGCCCACAGTCTGAATGATCTGGAACAGCAGCATGATGAGCACCACCGTGATCAGCATGATCAGGGTGTTCCAGCGGTAATAGCCGTACTGGATGGCGATGGCTCCCAGACCGCCGCCTCCCACGGTGCCGGCCATGGCGGTGTAGCCAAGCACAGCGCCGGTCGTGATGGTGGCATTCACGATGAGGGAGGTCCTGGCCTCCACCAGCATGACCTTGAAAATGATGTCCCACTTGGAAGCGCCCATGGACCTGGCGGCCTCAATGACCCCCGGATCCACCTCCTTCAGGGAGGACTCCACCACGCGGCCTATGTACGGCGCGCAGCACACCACCAGTGGAACTATGATAGCCTCAGTGCCGTAGGATTTGCCCACGATGAGCTTGGTGAAGGGGATGAGCAGGATCAGCAGGATGATAAAGGGGATGCTGCGGATGGTGTTGCAGATCACATCCAGCATCCGGTACACCGTGGGCTGGGGAGCGATGCCGTTCTTATCCGTCACCGCCAGAGTGATGCCCATTGGAAGGCCGATGAGGTAACCGATGCCCGTGCCTCCAAGGATCATGATGATGGTCTCGAAAATGCCCTTGACAATGTATTCGATCATAGCCCGGTCCATTATTCCTTCACCTCCTTCACATTCAGTCCCTGAGAGATCAGGTAGGTCTCAATGTCCGCCTGCAGGTGCCTGTCCCGGGGAATGGCGATGATCATCTCGCCCTTGGCGCTATCGCCTACGGTCTTAATCTCCGCCTTCAATATGCTTACAGGGCACTGGAATTTCAGAATCATGTTCGCGATGACCGGATCAGATGCGATGCTCTGGGCGAACACCACACGGAGTCTAATGCAATCACTGCCGGAAAGGCTGCGGGTCACCTGCTCGCTGGCCGCGGGAATATCCCGGAGGATCAGCTCCTGAGCCGCCTTGGACTTGGGATGCTTGAAGATTTCCTCCACTAGTCCGTCCTCCACCAGCACGCCCCGTTCCACTATGGCCACCTTGTTGCAGATGTCGCTGATGACCGACATCTGATGGGTAATGATGACCATCGTTATCCCCATCTCCCTGTTGATCTTTTTCAGCAGATTCAGTATGGAGTCTGTGGTCTGAGGGTCCAAAGCGCTGGTGGCCTCATCACAGAGGAGAATTCGAGGATTCGAAGCCAAAGCCCTGGCGATGGCCACCCTCTGTTTCTGTCCGCCGCTGAGCTGGGAAGGGTAGGAGCGTTCCTTGTCCTCAAGACCAACGATTTTCAGCAGCTCTCTGGCTTTCTGTCTGGCTTCCTCTTTCTTAACTTTCTTTAATATCAGGGGGAAGCACACATTATCCAGCACACTCTTCTGCATGAGCAGATTGAAATGCTGAAAAATCATGGCGATGTTGGCCCGCATGCCTCTCAGCTCCTTTTCACTGAGAGTGGCCAGGTCCTGTCCTTCCACCAGCACAGTGCCCTCCGTGGGCACCTCCAGAAAGTTCAGACATCTCACCAGGGTACTCTTACCCGCACCCGACATACCGATGACGCCGTAAATGTCACCGTGTTCCACCCGAAGGTTAATATCCTTCAGTGCTTCCACCGTGGTCTCAGAAGAAGCATCCCCGGCGGTGAAGGTCTTGGACAGATGCCTTACCTCGATGGCCGGCACCTGAGTAAATATTTCTGTCATAGGGTCCATTCCTTTTTTGTTTTCGAACAAGCGCAATTATATCCACCTCGGCCCCGCCAATCAAATACAGGAAACCTTTGATGAGATATAGGCGGAGACTATAAGTTAAAGGGGGAAACGTCGCTTGAGTTCTGTAAAAATAGTGAAACGAACTAATCAGAGGAGATTCCCTAACTGAAATAGTCGAAAGAATCTGATTTGAACTGTTAAGATGCGGTATTTTGCTAAGCCTAATATTATAAAAACAAAGACCTGCTCCGAGGAGTGCAGCCATCAGCATAGGATTGATAAGATGCGTAAATGGAGAGCGGCACAGAAGGCCGAGACTCAGCCGGAAGAAGTGGCTGTATGACTGAATAAGAAGAGGTCAAGAAGTCAGAGTGTCTCATGGAAGAGGTCGAAATAAGATTGTCTTTATATGCAAGATATGATTGCTAAAACACAAGACAAGTGTTATAATGGCGTTGCAGCAGATTCGTACAGCTATTGGATTGAAGGGGTATATTATGAGAAAGATAAGCTATAGGCCGCTATGGCACACGTTATTGGATCGGGATATGATCAAAGAGGATCTTCGCATCAAGG
>JABUST010000139.1 GCA_021442595.1 Lachnospiraceae bacterium
CAGCAGGATATCCTGCTGCGGGCTTTGCTGTTTATGCCTGCCGGGGGGATAATCAGATAGTGAGGCGCATGCCGTCGTAAGAGATGAGGAGTTTGCCTTCTGTGCGGCTGACCATGTCCTCGTGCCAGGTGTCACAGTTGTGGGTGAAGTGGTTGGCCACACAGACCGTATGGTCATCAATGACCCCCAGAGAGATCATGCGCTCCTTCACTCTGAGGATCTCGGGGATACCCATATGACCGTCGTTGTGGGTATCTGTCAGACAGTAGGTGGCATCAAAGCTCACCATGTCTGCGGCTCTGCCCAGGTCTCTGAAATAACCGGCGAAGAATTCCCAGACTTCGTCATAATAGTAGCCGCTGTCGTGAAGATACAGAAGGGTCTTGCCTTCTTCGTCCCGGATCATGTAAACATAGGGCTGGTTGCCCCGGGACATATGGTGGGCGGGAATGGCGGTGATGGTGTATCTGTCGGCCCGGACCTCCGCAAAGGGCTCCAGAATATGCCAGATCATGTGGTCCCGGCTTTCCTGCTCTGCTTCCCAGTCGGCGGCAGTCAGATAAAAGTCCCGGACTTCCCGGGCACAGTAAATGTGAAGGTCCTCTTCCACCATGTCGTGGCTGTAGCAGCTGCCCCTGACCGTGAGCTCCTGGGGATAGAAGTGGTCCATGTGCTTGTGGGTCAGGACCAGATGCTTGACAGCGGTCAGATCCAGATCCTGCTGGAGCTTGTGCATGTAGGTGTCCGGAGGAAGGTCCAGAAGAAGATCCCGGTTTACCAGGGACTGGGAGCGGGTGCGGATGTTTTTTCCTCCCAACTGCCGGGCCCGTTTGCAGGAGAGACAGTTGCAGAAGATGGCCGGCCAGCCTTCGGCTGCGGCGGTGCCCAGATATTGAAATTCCATGGTGGTGCCTTTCTGCCCGGGTAGGGCGCGGTAAAGATAGGATCATTCCAGGGGGATCTCTTCAAAGAGAGAGTGCTTGCCCAGGGTCAGCAGGCTGGTGTAGCCCACATCCCGGAGAATGTCCAGAGCCAGGTCGTAGCTGTCACTGAGGTGGCTGCGGTCGTGGCAGTCGCAGGTGAGGATGACAGGGATATGATGCTCTTTCAGAAGCTGCAGCATCCAGCGGTTGGGATAGGGCACATCGGTGCGTCCCCTGGCGATGGCGCCGGTATTAACCTCCACACAGACGGCGTGCTCCGCAGCGGCCAACAGCGCCTCCGAGGCAATGGCCTTGTAGGCTGGTTCGTCCTCATGGATCAGGTGCAGCTCCTTGTTGTGCTTGGTGATCAGGTTGTAATGGCCCAGAATGGGGGCCTTGCAGGTGGCCATATGCTCTGCTACCTGAGTGTAGTAGTGCCGGGCCAGGGCCAGCTCATCCTCGTGGAAGAACTCCCGGTAGATCTTCAGGAAGGTCGCGGTGCTGCCGTCATATCCGTAATGCTTTCCCGTTTCGGGGTCCTGATACATGTGGACGCTGCCGATGTAATAGTCATAGGGGGACAGGTCGATCCGGGAGAAGCTGTCCAGCTCCGTGCCCAGGTAGATGGTAATCCGGTCTTTGTATACTTCCTTCAGGCGGCTGACCTCCCGGATATACAGCTTTTCCTTCTCCGGGGTCATGGTCCATGGGTCGGAGGGGTCGTCAAAGGGCAGGTAGGAATGACCGGAAAAACCAAGGGAGGTATAGCCTCGGCGGATGGCCTCCAGGACCATCTCTTCCGGGGTGTCCTTTCCGTCACAATAGATGGAATGGGTATGGGCGTTGGATAGATATTGCATAGAACTGCTCCTTGTGAAGGGAGGATAAGAACGGGAATATTATAGCACGGCCGGAGGACGGGGAGTGAAAATATCTCATATCCCGGGAAGGGTTTTATCAAAATACATCACATTTCCGATGCTTTTTTAAGGGGAAATATATCATAATCACGGCATTTCCTAACCCTTTTTTATCTTGTTTATATAATGGTTTTGTGATATAATCTTCAGACTACCTGAAAAACTCCTGTTGGAGAAAAATACTATCTGAAAACTATCAAGGAGGCAGAGAATGGATAAGAAAGATATCGTATCCCAGTTTTTGCTTAGCGGAGAAGTCATGTCCATGACGCCCTTCGGCTCCGGACACATCAATGATACCTATAAAGTTGTTGTTAAAAATGAAGACGGCACCACCGCCGACTACATTCTTCAGAGACTGAACACCAATGTGTTCCCGGACCCTGAAGTGCTGACGGACAATGCCACCAAGGTCACCCACTATATCCGGAAGGTGCTTCGGGCCAGAGGAGAGGATCCCGAGCGGGGAACCATCCGCTTCTATCCCACCAGAGAGGGGAAATACTATTATATCGATAATGACGGACTGTGCTGGAGATTCGAGAATCTGATTCCCGGCACCGTTTCCTATGATCTGGCCACCACCCCCGAGATGTTTGAAGCCACCGGCTATGCCTTCGGAAGCTTTATGGCCGATCTGGCAAAATTCCCGGCAGAGCAGCTGGGTGAAGTCATCGCCAACTTCCATCACACCGGCAAGCGCTTTGAGACCTTTGAGAAGGAAGTCAAGGCCAACAAGTCCGGTCGTGCCGATACCTGCCGGGAAGAGATCGACTTTGCTCTGGCAAGAAAAGAGCTGGCACTGAGCATCGTCACCGCTCTGGAAGAGAAGAAGATCCCCCTGCGTGTCACCCACAACGATACCAAGATCAACAATATCCTGATGGATGCTGTGACGGATAAGCCGGTCTGCATCATCGATCTGGATACCATCATGCCCGGCGCCGCCTGCTATGACTTCGGTGACAGTATCCGTTTCGGTGCCTCCAGCGCACTGGAGGATGAGAAGGATCTCAGCAAGGTCTACATGAAGCTGGAGCTGTTCGATGTCTATGCCAGAGGCTTTATGAAGGCCATGGGCAAGGCTCTGACCCTGGAGGAGGCCAGAAGTCTGGCTCTGGGCTCCATGGTCATCACCTTTGAGACGGGCATCCGCTTCCTGGGAGACTATCTGAATGGAGATGTATATTTCAAGACGGCTTACCCCGAGCACAATCTGGTGAGAGCCAGAACCCAGTTCAAGCTGGTGGCCGACATGGAGGAGAAGCTGCCTCAGATGTACGAGATTGTAGAGAAGTACTTCTACGAAGCACAGAAGGCCTGATGCCTCACGGGGTGCATTCCCCCATGGGCAAAGTCACTTGCAGGAAAAGCCATCCGCAGGTAAAGCTGCCCGCAGGTGCAGTTGTGCACAGCCCGGCTGATACGCTGAAACTGTTGACAAACCCGTCAAAGAGCCGCAGAATATACTGTAATTGTTTAGCGACAAAGTATTCTGCGGCTCTTTGTATAGCCGAAGAATATGCTGCGGCTCTTTGTATAGCCGAAGAATATACTGTAATTGTTTAGCGACAAAGTACTCTGCAGCGAACGTATTTCGGAAAGGAGGGATCCTATGGTCATTGATCCGGGAGCAGAAAAGATTCTCTGCACATTGGAAGAGGCCGGCTTCGAGGCCTATGTGGTTGGCGGATGCGTGCGGGATGCCCTCATGGGAAGAGTTCCGGAGGACTGGGATATCACCACCAATGCCTTGCCGGAGCAGGTGAAGACCCTGTTTCGAAAGACTTTTGATACAGGCATTGAGCACGGTACCGTGACGGTGCTGGAGAATGGCGGAAGCTACGAAGTGACCACCTACCGCATTGACGGTGAATATACAGATCACCGCAGACCGGATAAGGTATGCTTCGCCTCCGATCTATATGAGGACGTAGCCCGGCGGGATTTTACCATCAACGCCATGGCCTTCCACCCCCGGAAGGGATTGAAGGATTATTTCGAAGGGAAAGCCGACCTGGACCGAAGGCTTATCCGCTGCGTGGGAGAACCGGAGGAGAGGTTTGGGGAGGATGCTCTGCGCATGTTGCGGGCAGTGCGCTTTTCTGCTAAACTGAACTTTATCATCGATTCCGGGACCCGGGAGGCCATCTGCCGGCTGGCCCCGGATCTGGCCAGGGTCTCCAGAGAACGCATTCTGGAGGAAGTCACTAAGACCCTCATCAGCGATCATCCGGAAGGACTCAGGGAGGCTGCGGATACGGGGCTGCTCCGGTATTTTGTCCCGGAGGCTCCGGAGGGAGTGAAGGACGGTTCCATGCTGGACTTTGATACCCCCTCCAAAGTGGAAAATAAAAGGGCCCTGCGCTTTGCGGCCCTGATGCATCCTCTGGATCCGGAAACAGCAGGAGCCTATCTGCGGGCATTAAAGGCAGACAACGAGCTGTGCCGCAGGGTCTGCAGGCTGCTCTCCCGCCTGGGAGATGAAGCTCCCCGGGAGGGAAAAGACATGCGTCTTTGGATACACCTTACCGGCAGAGACCTCATGGAGGATCTGCTGGCACTGAGGCTGGCGGCAGGTGTCGATGACCCGGAGACCGGCGAGAGCCTGAAGATATTGCTGGACCGGGAGCGGCAAGCCCCTGTGACATTGAAGGAGCTGGCGGTCAACGGAAAGACGGTAATCAGCTGGGGCGCCTGCCAGGGCAAGGAACTGGGAGACATCCTGGAGCAGCTGCTCCTTTGGGTGCTGGAGGATCCGGGGCTGAATACAGAAGCATCACTAAAGCATATATATTTGACCAGATACCGGAATCCCATGCAGGATGCCGGTAAACAGGGAGAGGAAGCATGAGCAATGAACAACGCGGTCAAGAAGAAGACCGGGAATATGAGCTGACAGACCTTTTCGGGGATGAGATCCGCCCTCAGGACCAGAATATGAATCCGGAGCTGGAGAGGGTCCGCAGCGCAGCAGCCAGAAAGGCCTATGATCATTCGCCGGTGGAGGGAAGTCCCCGGGCCGGCGGTTTTCCCGGAGCAGAACAGTTCAAAGCGTCTGCAGAGGAAATGGGAACCCGGATGCCCGGCATTCATCTGACCTCTGTGGAGGAGGAATACCGCCTGGCTCATCCGCAGACAGGGGATGACACCACCGGATTCATTCCGGAGCAGCCGGTGCCTGTGACTGCGGTTCCCGTGCCCCAGGCGCAGATCTCCCCCACCGAGCCGGTGCAGGTTCCCCGGCAGAGCGCCGAACCGGAACCCCGGGAGTATGCCACTGCTTACCACGGTAAATACGATTACGATTATGACGCAGAGGAGACCGGCTATGTCTCCGGCTCCCCGGAGAAGCAGGTGTCTTCCCCGGATATGGATCCGGAAAATACCCTTCAGCTGCAGTTGGCTCAGGCTCTGGAGCAGGAGCGCCGGGCTTCCCGGGCTCTTGAACAGAAGGAAGAGGCTCAGAGGCTGGCCAGAGAGAAGAAGGAGAGAACCCAGAGAGGCCTGATCATAGGCATCATGGGTATTCTTGCCCTGATTCTGGTGGGTGCCATCATCATGATCCTTCTGCCCTCGGGGGAGGATGTTCTCCCTGTGGAGAGTTCGTCCACATCGTCTGCGGTGGTAAGAGACCAGAAGACCTTCAGCGGCATCGTCACCAGGGTAGACCGGGAACACGGAACCATGCTGGTGTATAACGCTGAGGAGAGGAATGAAAAGAGCTTCTCCACCATGGACACCACCATCTCTTTGGACGACCTGGAGGTGGGGGATATGATCGACGTGGTGTATGATGCGGCTTCCAGGGATGTTCTGATTTCCATCATGTCCTGCGCAAAGGCAGAGAAGGTGGAGGGGATTACCGGCATCCCGGTGGAGGGGAGTACCCTCAGCATCAGCCAGTCGTCCTACACTCTGGATGAGAGGCTGATCTGTACTTATAATGGATCTTCCTACAGCAAGGAGAAGATCAACGCCAGCACCGTGTTCTGCGCCACCGTCATGGAAGGGCACTGCTACCGCATTGAGGTGACCTCCGTCTCCGTGTCTCTGACTCTGGAGAATCTGGGGCAGTACAGCGGCGCTTCGGTCCTCATCACCCCTTCCGGTGAAGAAGCGGTGGAGAAAACAGCCACCACCGACGCGCTGACTCTGGAAGTGCCGGAGGGCTCTGTGGATGTGTCTGTGAATCTGGAAGGAAAAGAAGTATACAAGGTGCGGGTGTTTGCTTCCGCGGGCTCGGACAACGTCATTCGCATTCCGGATAAGAACCGCCAGACGGGCACCGTGGTGTTCCTGGTGGAGGGAAATGTGGATGCCGAGGTAACGGTGAGCATCGATGGACAGGAATATATGACCGGCACCGGCATCACCATGGAGTACGGCTCCTATAATGGCACTGCCAAGGCCGAGGGATATAAGGAAAGGACCCTTATGTTCAGCCTGGAAGGAGCCTATAAGGTGGTAAAGATCCAGCTGGATGAAGCCAAAGCCCCGGTGACCATCAACGCTAATGTGAACGGCTTTACTGTGTGGGTGGACGGCGCCTATGCCACCCAGACGGCCAATGCTCAGGCGCTGGTGCTGCTGAAGGAAGGTGTTCACTGGATCGTCTGCACCAAGGACGGATATTATGAACAGACCATTTCCGTGGTGGTGGACAGCTCCGTGGCAGCGCAAAGCGTGACCCTGGATGGTTTTGTGGAACTGCCGCCGGAGGAATCCTCCTCGGAGAGCGAGAGTTCTTCCGAAGCATCGGAAGGCAGTTCCGGAAGCGGAGAGAGTTCCTCGGAGAGCGGAAGTTCCTCCGGAACAACGGAAAGCAGTTCGGAGAGCGGCGAGAGCAGCTCTCAGGCGGAAAGCACACCGGAATAACAGAAAGGCCTCCGGTACACGGTTTACCGGGGGCCTGATTTTTGAAGATATGAATGCAGGAGGTTAAGGTGGAGATCCGAGCCTACGGAAAGATCAATCCCGCTCTGAACGTGGGTCATGTCAGGGCGGACGGATACCATGAGGTCTGCCTGATGATGCAGCAGGTGGATCTCTATGACCTTCTGATTCTGGAAAAGCTTCCGGACCCCCGGGAGGGAGAGATGGTCCGGTTCAGCAGCTCCCGGGATCTGGGAATCCCGGATGAAAAGAACCTGGTGGTGAAAGCTGCCCGGCTTATGCAGGAGCGCTGCGGCGCAGGACCCGTGTCCGTATATTTGCAGAAGGATCTTCCCGCCGCTGCGGGAATGGCCGGAGGAAGCACCGATGCCGCTGCAGTGATCCGGGGCATGAACGAAGTGTTCGGTCTGCATCTTTCTTTGGAGCAGATGATGGAAACCGCTGCGATTCTGGGCTCCGATGTGCCTTATTGTCTGGTGGGAGGGACAGCCCTTTGCACCGGCAGAGGGGAAAAGGTGAGGCCTCTTCCGGATATGCCGGCCTGCAGCATCATGGTGTTTAAGCCGGAATTCGGCGTGTCCACCCCCTGGGCCTACAGCAGGTTCCGGGAGAATATGCCGGACAATCCGCCGGCGGACATTCAGGTCATGGAGCAGACCCTGGAGCAGCAGAATCTGGAGGGGCTTTGCAGTCTGATGCGAAATCAACTGTATCCGCCGGTGGCGGAGGAATATCCTGTTTTGGAACAGATCATCCGCATTATGGAGGCGGCAGGAGCCATCAAAGCCATGATGACCGGCAGCGGGCCTGCGGTTTTCGGCATTTTCCGACATAAGGAAGAGATGGATGAGGCGCTGGATCCGGTGGAGAAAGCGCTGGAAGAAGCAGACATCCGGGGAACACTGTATCTTACAGGCTCCCGGAGCAGGGAACAGGCATAAAGGAAGGAATCAACAGGGAAAGGCAGCAATATGACACTCTCATCCCATGTGGGCATTGATCTGGGCACCTCCTCGGTGCTGGTCTATGTGAAAGGAAAGGGCATTATTCTCAGAGAGCCCTCCGTGGTGGCCGTGCGGAACGACTTCGGGGACAATAACCGGGAGATTGTGGCCATCGGTGAAGAGGCCTACAAGATGGTAGGCCGCACGCCCCGGAACATGGAGACCATCTTTCCCATGCGGGAAGGGGTCATTTCCAACTTTGAGTTTACAGAGAAAATGCTGCAGTATTTTCTGCAGAAGACCGTGGGACACCCCCTGATCAAACCGGCCATCTGCGTCTGCATTCCCTGCAGTATTACAGAAGTGGAGCAGCGGGCCATTACGGAAGCCTGCATGAATATCGGAGCTCGCAGCGTCCATCTGATCGAGGAGCCGGTGGCGGCTGCCCTGGGGGCAGGACTGCCCATTGACCGGCCGGACGGCTGCATGGTGGTGGACATCGGAGGCGGTACCGCGGATATCGCTGTCATCTCTATGAAATCCATGGTTCGGGGAGCATCTCTGCGGGTGGCCGGTGACACCTTCGATGAAGATATCATGCGCATGCTGCGGCGCAAATATGACCTGCTCATCGGCAAGAAGACTGCCGAAGAGATTAAGATAGCCATTGGCAGCGCGGAAATCATGGAGGATCCCGGCACCATGGAGGTGAAGGGACGTCATGCCATTACCGGTCTGCCGGCCATGGTGACCATCAGCTCCAACGATGTGCAGGAGGCAGTGTCTCTCAGCGTACAGCAGCTGTGTGACGGCATCTGCCGGGTGCTGGAGCAGACGCCTCCGGAGCTGACTGCCGATGTGGTAGAGCACGGAATTCTCATGACCGGCGGCGGAAGCCTTCTGAGAGGGCTGGACCGGGTGGTGGCACGGAAGACGAAAATCGGCACCTTTGTGGCTGATGACGCCCTCTCCTGCGTGGCCATAGGCACCGGAAGATACGTGGACGAGCTCAGCGAGAAGATGCTGGGCTTCTGAGGATAGGACATGCAGGGACAGTTGAATACGGAGCCGGAGAGGATCAAAGGCTTTGTGGAGAGTATTCTGTTCTCCAATGATTCCAACGGATATAAAGTGGTGGACCTCTCTTCTGAGGACGGAATGGAACTCATCACCGCCGTAGGCATCATGCCCGACCTGGAGGTGGGGGAGATGATCGAGGCGGAGGGTAAATGGGAGGAGCATTCCACCTACGGAGAGCAGTTCTCCGTTAAAGAGTACATCCGCTCCGTGCCGGACGATGTGAAGTCCATGGAGAGATATCTGGGCTCCGGGGTCATCAAAGGAGTAGGAGAAGCCTTGGCAAAGAAGATCGTGGAGACCTTCGGCGCCGATACCTTCCGGATCCTGGAAAATGAGCCGGAGAGACTGGCTCTGGTGAAGGGCATCAGCGACCGGAAGGCATGCGAGATCGGAGAGCAGTTTGCTCTGAAGGCGGCCTCCCGGGAGGCCATGGTGTATCTCCAGAGCCTGGGCCTGAGCCCCACATTGAGCATGAAGGTCTATGAGACTCTGGGCAAGAAGACCGTGGAACTGGTGGGAAAAGATCCCTACATCATGGCAGAACGGGTGGAGGGCATCAGCTTCCGAAAGGCGGACGAGATCGCCAGAAGGGCCGGGATCCCGGAGGATTCCCCTGCCAGGATCCGCAGCGCCATCCGTTTCGTGCTGCTGGAGGCCGCAGGCGCCGGCCATACCTACCTTCCCCGCAGTGTTATGGAGGAGTGGCTCTACAGCATCATAGGCATCGGCGGAGAGTTGGTGGAGACGGCCTATGAACAGGCTCTGCTCTCCGGCGGCATCGTGGCCCGTCAGGACGCAGAGGAAGAAAGTGTTTACCTGAGAAGTCTGTATGCGGCGGAAACGGGCTGCGCCAGACATGTGGCAGAGCTTCTTGAGTTCTCGAAGGCAAGCCGGGAAAGCTATGGGATCCCGGAAACCCTGTCGGCCAGAATTCTGGCTGTGGAAAAACAGAAACAACTGGAGCTCTCCCCGGAGCAGCGTCAGGCGGTGGCCGACGCCTATACGGGAGGGATGGTCATCATTACCGGTGGTCCCGGAACAGGAAAGACCACCATTATTCAGGTGCTGCTGAGCCTGCTGGACCAGGATGAGGTCAAGTGTGCCCTGGCAGCTCCCACGGGAAAAGCCGCCAAGCGCATGGAAGAGGCCACCGGCAGAGAGGCCAGGACCATTCACCGTCTGCTGGAGGTCCAGGCCATGACAGAAGGCGGTGGCCGCATGGACTTCAGCCGCAACAGAGAGAACCCTCTGGAATATAACTATCTGATCCTGGATGAAATGTCCATGGTGGACATCACCCTGATGTATCATCTGCTGGAGGCAGTGGTCCCCGGCACCCATCTGGTGCTTCTGGGCGATCAGGACCAGCTTCCCTCCGTGGGGGCGGGCAATGTACTCCGGGACTTGATTGACAGCGGGGCTATTCCCGTGTGCAGACTCATCCGGATCTACCGGCAGAGCGGAGAATCCGGCATCGTCCACAATGCTCACCGCATCAATCGGGGAGACTACCCGATCTTTGAAAATAAAAATACGGATTTCTTTCTTATGAAAACAGCTTCGGCGGAGCAGACTGCCGCAGTGCTGTGCGATGTGGTCCGCAACCGCTTTCCGAAGTTTTTCCCCTGTGATCCCGTAGATGATATTCAGGTCCTTTCTCCCATGAAGAAGGGAATTCTGGGGGTGGGAAGCCTGAACGAGAGGCTCCAGAAGGCTCTGAACCCTCCGAGCGCCCGGAAAGAGGAGAAGCAGGTGGGGGAGGTCATTTACCGCCGGGGAGACAAGGTCATGCAGACCAGGAACAACTACGAGATGGAGTGGCGCATAGAGAACAGGTACCATGTGACCATCGAGGAGGGAAAAGGAGTCTTCAACGGTGATACCGGCCGCATTGAACGCATCGATCAGGAAGGGATCCTGGTGCGCTTTGAAGGGCAGAAGCTGGTCAGTTACGACACCTCCTCTCTGGGACAGCTGGAGCTGGCCTATGCCATTACCATTCATAAATCTCAGGGAACCGAAAGCCCTGTTATTGTGCTGCCCCTTTTTGAAGGACCGGATGTGCTCATGACCAGAAACCTGCTGTACACGGCAGTTACCCGTGCCAGAACCTACGTGGTCATCATCGGCCGGGAGGAGACGGTGCGGCGTATGGTGGATAATAACCGGCAGGCACTGCGGTATTCCATGCTGCCGGATAGGATCCGCAGCTGCGTCTCTATGTACATGCCGGAGGAGGATGCGGAGACAGAAGAATGAAGCTGAATTGGAAGGATTGGCTCTTTCCCCGGCGCTGCCTGCTGTGCGGCCGGGTGTGGGGAGGAGGAGAGCGCTTCGAGCGCCTGGGGCTGTGCCCCGCCTGCTTCTGGGAGCCTTTTCGGTACAGTGAAGTGGAGGAGGGACGGAGCGTTCCCTCCTGGATCCATGTAAGCTTTAGGTATGAGGATGAGGTGCGGCGGGCCGTGGCGGTTCTGAAATTCGAGAGCCGCCGGGATAACGGTCCCATGCTGGGGCACTGGATGTATGAAGAGGGAGGAGCGCTGCCTGTATTTTCCGAAGCGGATCTGGTGGTTCCGGTGCCCTTGTCAGTAAATAAGAAGAAAAGCCGGGGATACAACCAGGCGGCTCTTATGGCAGAAGCCCTGGCCGGGGATCTGGGTATTCCCATGGCGGATCTTTTACAGCGCACCAGGGACACTCTGGCCCAGAAGGATCTGGGGGATGAGATGCGTCTTCTGAATGTGGAGGGGGCCTTTGAGATGGTGCCGGACGCGGAAGAGAAGCTGACGAAGCTGCTGCCTGAGGGAAGGAAGAAGGGGAAGGGCCTTCGGATCATTCTGGTGGATGACATCTGTACCACCGGCGCCACCATGGCTTCCTGCCGGTCAGCCCTGGAGGCAGGGCTGCCTTCTTCGGAGATGGCGGGATGGTGCTGCAGCGCAGGAAGATGAACCGGAAAAGAAAATCAAAGCATTTAGGAAAAGAACACCAAACATTTGCTTGACAGCGAGGAACCTCCGTGGTAAACTCATTAGGCTAACTCAGTTTGGGTTCTTTTTTTTTCGCGCAAATTTTGCGGACTTCGGCATCAGGAGCCGGAAGGAAAGACCTGATCAAAAAGCATTAATCTTACCAATGGAGGTGGAAGTCGTGCGAACCAGAATCACATTAGAGTGCACAGAGTGTAAACAGCGGAATTACAACACTACCAAAGACAAAAAAACACACCCCGATCGGATGGAAACCAAGAAATACTGCCGTTTCTGTCGCAAGCATACCCTTCACAGGGAGACCAAGTAACAGGTCCGGATCAGGGATGAGGAGACGTTAACATGAAGTTCAAGGAGCTTAAAGCAGAGTTCAGGAAGATCAAGTGGCCCGGTGCGAAGGAAGTTGCCAAGAAAACCGGTATCACTCTTCTTGTCTGTGCCATCATGTCAGTCATCATCAGCATCTACGATCTGTTCTTTAACTGGATCATGAGAGGTTTGGAAGACATTTTCCTTTAAGGATGAAGAGGTAGGATCCCAATGGCAGAAGAAGCAAGATGGTATGTGGCCCACACATATTCCGGTTATGAGAACAAGGTTCGGGAGAGCATCCTGAGTACTGTGAAGAACCGAAATATGGAGGACCAGATCCTGGAGGTAGAGATTCCGCTGGAAGACAGCGTGGAGGAGAAGAACGGCAAGCAGGTCGTGGTGCAGAGGAAGGTTTTTCCCGGCTATGTTCTGGTCCATATGATCATGAACGACTACACCTGGTATATCGTTCGGAACACCCGCGGTGTCACGGGATTTGTAGGCCCCGGATCTAAACCGGTTCCTCTTACTGACGAAGAGGTCCGTAAACTTGGAATCAGTTCCGCTATGTTCCGAATCGATTGCGAGCTCGGAGACAGCGTCCAGATCACGAATGGTCCCTTCGAGGGTTCGGTGGGTGAAGTCACCGAGATCCGACCCGAAGAAGGCATCGTAGTCGTCGGTCTTTCCATTTTCGGAAGATCGACTCCTGTAGAGCTCAGCTTTGAGCATATCAGGAAAATCTGATCTAACAGAAGAGTATGAAAAAATCTAATGGAGGTGTAAATCATGGCTAAGAAAATCACAGGTTACATCAAGCTGCAGATCCCGGGAGGAAAAGCTACTCCTGCTCCTCCGGTGGGTCCCGCACTTGGTCAGCATGGTGTCAACATTCCTGCATTTACCAAAGAATTTAACGCCAGAACCGCTAACGAAGCCGGAATGATCATTCCTGTTATCATTACCGTATACCAGGATAAGAGTTTTACTTTTGTTACTAAGACTCCCCCGGCTCCCGTGCTGATCAAGAAGGCTTGTGGAATCACCAAGGCATCTGCCAACTCCAAGAAGGACAAGGTCGCTTCTATCAAGAAGAGCCAGGTCAAGGAGATCGCAGAGCTGAAGATGAAGGATCTTAACGCTGCAAGCGTTGAGGCCGCTATGTCTATGATCGCCGGTACTGCCCGCAGCATGGGTATCACCGTCGTCGAGGACTAAAGAACAGATTTGAGAGACAGACCGTCTCTCCGGTACCGCTGCCGGTTGAGAAGGTCATGCTTTGGAATGTTAGGGAAGACATTCTGACGGAGGATTGAAGGTCCCCTGTTCAAGAGAGGTTCCCAATCATACGTAAAAGCAATGTGATCATTGTGGGAGGGTTACTCCCCCGTTAAAACCACATGGAGGTTTACAAGATGAAGAGAGGAAAGAAGTATCAGGAAGCTGTTAAGAAGTTTGACAAGTCTCAGCTTTACGGTCCTCAGGAAGCCCTGAAGAACGTAATCGCCTGCGCGCCTGCCAAATTCGACGAGAGCGTTGAGCTTCACGTTAAGCTGGGTGTTGACGGACGTCACGCTGACCAGCAGGTACGTGGCGCCATCGTGCTTCCCAATGGAACCGGTAAGACTGTCCGTGTCCTGGTATTCGCCAAGGGCGAAAAGGCCAAGGAAGCTGAGGCAGCCGGTGCTGATTACGTAGGCGCAGAGGATATGGTCGCCAAGATCCAGCAGGAAAACTGGTTCGACTTTGATGTTGTTGTTGCTACCCCTGACATGATGGGCGTCGTCGGACGTCTTGGCCGTGTGCTTGGTCCCAAGGGACTGATGCCCAACCCCAAGTCCGGTACCGTTACCATGGATGTCACCCGCGCACTGAACGATATTAAAGCCGGTAAGGTTGAGTACCGTCTGGACAAGACCAACATCATCCATGTTGCCTTTGGTAAGGTTTCCTTTGGTGAAGAGAAGCTGTATGAGAACTTCCATACCCTGATCGGTGCCATCATCAAGGCAAAGCCGTCCACTTCCAAGGGACAGTATATTCGTTCTCTGACCATTTCTTCCACTATGGGCCCCGGCGTCAAGATCGCTCCCATCCGCGCAGAAGAATAATTCAGAGCACAGGTTTTTTGTCCGGGGCACTCCGGACAAAGCTCCAGCATTTCGCCGGGCGCTTGCTTGACGGGATGCCTTCCATTTGCTATAATCCCTTTCGCCGGTTCGCCGACCTCAGGTCGGCGGCGGCAAGGATTATATAGACGAAGCCGGTGTGAACCGGAATCGTAAAACCGGAGACAGCAGGTGACTATCACAGTCGTAACTTTCATGGCCTGCCGAGGTGAATACTGCATATGATGCATACGCCCTCTGTCTCCATGACAGAGGGCTTTTCATTACTTCTGCCCATGAGTCCGGGCAGAGAACTCCGGAAAAGTTCTATGGACTTAAATCTGTAAGGAGGTACGTAACAATGGACAAAATTGCTGCAAAACAGGTTGTCGTTGATGAGATCAAAGAGAAACTGGACAGAGCGCAGGGCGTTGTACTTGTAAATGCCCGTGGACTTACCGTTGCTCAGGACACTGAGATGCGTAAGGCTATGCGTGAAGCAGGCGTTGATTACAAGGTATACAAGAATACCATGATCAAGCGCGCCATCGAAAACACCGTTTTCGAGCCCCTGACCAGCCAGCTTGACGGTCCCACCGCTGTAGCCTTCGGCTACGACGATGCTACCAGCGCTGCACGTGCCCTGGACAAGTTCGTCGCTCAGTACGACGTACTGCAGTACAAGGGCGGCATCATCGAGGGTCAGTACTATAACGATCAGGAAATGGTCGCTATCGGAAAGATCCCGTCCAAGGAGCAGCTGCTTTCCAGACTGCTCGGCAGCTTCAAGGCTCCCATGTCTTCTTTCGCACGCGTCATCAAGGAAGTGGCAAAGAAGAACGGAGGAGAAGTCGAAGAGGCACCCGCAGAGGCATAAGAGAATGGATGAAAGCAGTCTCAGAGATCTGCTTATCCCCATCAAAGCCGAAGCCAATCAGACCGGAAGCCTTTGGCTTCTGAACTAAACCAAATTTAAATGGAGGAACATTACAATGGCTAAACTTAGTGTTGCTGAAATCATTGACGCTCTGAAAGAGCTGTCCGTTATGGAACTTAACGAACTCGTCACCGCATGTGAAGAGGAGTTCGGTGTAAGCGCATCCGCAGGCGTTGCAGTTGTCGCAGCTGCTGCTCCCGCAGTCGAAGAGAAGACCGAGTTTGACGTAGAACTCACCGAGATCGGCGGAAACAAGATCGCCGTCATCAAGGCAGTTCGTAACGCCACCGGCCTTGGCCTGAAGGAAGCAAAGGAATTTGTCGAATCCGCTCCCAAGATCGTCAAGGAAGGCCTCTCCAAAGCAGACGCAGAAGCACTCCAGAAAGAACTGGAAGAAGCCGGCGCAAAAGTTACGCTCAAGTAATCCAAGCAACAAGGCAAATGAAAAAGCCCACGGCCCGCGAAGAGTTTACTCTTCAGCGGCCGTGGGCTTTTTCATTTGCCGCCTGCCCATTATGAGGACGAAGAGCGATAGCTCGGAGTCCGAATAATGGCA
>JABUST010000181.1 GCA_021442595.1 Lachnospiraceae bacterium
TGCAACAAGACACCCTGGGAGTTCTATGTGGTCACCAAACCGGAAAAGCTGGAAGAGCTTCGCCTCACCACCATGTTCACCCGGAAAATGAAGGCGCCCCTGGCCATTGTGGTGGCGGCGGATCTTGGACGCTCTCTGCCTCCTCAGCTGGGAGAATTCTGGCCCCAGGACTGCAGCGCAGCCACGGAAAACATTCTGCTCCGGGTGACGGATCTGGGTCTGGGCGCCGTGTGGTGCGGCATCCACCCCAAGGAAGATGCGGTCAAGAAGGTCAGCAGGACACTGGAACTGCCAAAGAAGCAGGTCCCGCTGAACATCATCTTTATCGGACATCCCGATGAAGCTCCCGAGGCCAGGGATCAGTACGAGCCCAAGTACATTCACTATATCCGTTGAGCAGCTTCCGGGAAAGCACTATGACGAATTTTGATTTTCTTCTCAGGAATCCCCATTTCAGCTCCTTTTCCACAGCTGCCGTTAAGGCTGAGCACCTGCTGCATATCGATGTAGACGCCTGCGTACTGAATTGCCGCAGAGCTCTGGAGAGCGCGGTAAAGTGGATCTTTTCTGTGGATCAGACTTTGGATAAACCAAAATCCGAGATTCTGGCAAACCTCCTGAAGGATGAGGATCTGCGTCAGATTTTGGGAGAGGATCTCTGGAGAAGAGCAGACTTCATCCGTAAAGTCGGCAACAAGGCAGCTCATGAGTATGGCTCCGTCACGGAAGAGCAGGCAGTGATCTGTCTGGAGAATCTCTTTGAATTCATGGACTTTGTGGCCTACTGTTACGGAGAGGACTACGAAAAGCAGATCTTCTACCCGGAACTGCTGGAGCTTACCCCGGCAGAAGCCCTGTCCTTTGCCTCCGGTCCTGTGATTAGCGGGGAAGAGTGGGCGGAGATCAGTTTGGCGCTGAAAGAAGAGATGACAAGCAGAAGGCGCTCCCATCAACTGCACTATGTTCCCACCCCCCTGGACCTGTCTCAAAGTGACCTCAGAAAGGTGTACCGGGAGATCATGGTCAGCGGTGAAGATGATCTGGATGAAAATGCCTGGCTGGATCTGCTGGGCGAATATGATGCTTGATCGAGAGAGGAATGATCCGTGAAAATTTAGATGCGGATATGCTGCAGCTGTATAGAATCTATGTTCAGCAGCAGTGTATCCGCAGTTTTTGTTTTTACCAACACGTTCTGTCCATCCTCCGTCTTGCCGGAATAAGGAAAACCCAAAACTACTGCACACCTATTGATAAATAGAAAAAACTTGATCAGGATGAGCATAACTATTGAAAACAGAAAACCCTTGATCACATCGATCAAGGGTTTTTTCGAGAGCTGCTGACCAGATTCGAACTGGTGACCTCCGCCTTACCAAGGCGACGCTCTACCGACTGAGCCACAGCAGCATTACTTATGCGTTTCACACAAGCAAGGGATATAATACCACGAACAAGGGAGATAGTCAACTGCTATTTTTAGTTATTGAGGGCTTTGGGGATATTATTTTCCTGAAGCCTTTTCCAAGAAGGGAATGGCCACGGTGTCGTTAAAGAACTGGATCAGCGGTCCCATGAAAAAGGCGGTGACGATGGTCCCGATTCCCACAGAGGCCAATATGGTCTGCCATGAACCGCCTCCCAGAAGGAAGATCAGAGTGCCCAGAAGCACGCACACCAGATCGGTGCAGATGCGGACGATCTTGAATTTCCCCATCTTCCATTTCCCGGACATCACGATGGCCACAGCATCATAAGTGGAAACTCCCAGATCTGCCGTCATGTAGAAGGCAGAAGCAAAGCACATGATGACGATGCCCAGCACCAGGAAGAGGATCCGGAGAGGAAGGGAGGGAGAGGGGAAAGCTGCCAGAAGACCACCGTAGCAGAACTGGGTGATGTAGCCGCAGAGAAACAGATTCATGAAGGTTCCCAGGCCGATGCGGGTCCGGTCAAAAATCAGACTGAAGGTCAGCAGTAAGGCGTTCACGATGACATAGAGAAGACCAAAGGAAAGGGGGATCACAAAGTCCAGGCCGGCCATGAGGGTCTGGAAGGGATCCACACCGAAGGCTGCCATCTTGAACAGGCTGACGGAAGCACCGCACACAGTGACACCAAAGAAGGTCATGAGGATCCGCCGGGACATTCGGGCATCTATTTTCATGGGACAACTCCTTATCCAAGAAAAATGCCGCTGAATTTTCATTCGGCGGCTTCAGTGGACACTACAGGGTTCGAACCTGCGACCTTTCGGATGTGACCCGAATGCTCTCCCAGCTGAGCTAAATGTCCTTAACAAGGAGGTATGATACCACACTTCGTCTGTTTTTTCAATACAAATCTTCAGAGAGAGGGCAGGCAATTCTCCAAGAATAAGCAAACGATTCTTATAAGAATACGCAGACGATTTCTGTAATAATAAACAGACGATTCTCCTGAGACGAAGCTGGTAATTCTCATATATCTGCAGACCGAAATCTGCTATAATGAAAGAAAGATGATTAACAGGAGGCTTCCATGGATAAGGATACGCAAAGATTGCTGGTCAGAAAGGCACTGGAGATGCGCGGCAGGGCCTACTGTCCCTACAGCCACTTTGCCGTCGGCGCAGCCCTGCTGGGGAAGGACGGCACCATTTATACCGGATGCAACATTGAAAACGGCACTCTGACCCCCACCGTCTGTGCAGAGCGGACAGCCTTCTTCAAAGCTATCAGTGAGGGCCAAAGGGAGTTTGAAGGAATTGCCATCTGCGGCGGCCATGAAGATCGGGAGCCGGACAGGATCTGTGCCCCCTGCGGCGTCTGCCGGCAGGTCATGATGGAGTTCTGTCATAAGGACTTTGAGATCATCCTGGGCATTTCCGAAGAGAACATGGTGGTAGAGACATTGGAGACCATGCTGCCCTACGGTTTCCGTCTGGATGAACAAATGTAAGCCGGCAGTCCTGTTATGCAATACAATATACGGATAAAGCCGGAAACCCGGTTTTCAGGAAAATATCAGATGCCGCCGGCTGTCCGGTTATGCATTGTCATTAGTTGACTGATCATATCATAACATCAGTGCAATGATTCCATAACAATAAAGTTATACAGAGAGGTGAACCTATGGAACTGAAACAGATCCTGCAGCATTGCGATCATACCCTACTGACCCAGACAGCCACCTGGGAGCAGATCAAGGCCATCTGTGACGACGGCATCCGGTACGGCACCGCTTCCGTCTGCATTCCTCCCAGCTTCGTTAAGCAGGCCAAGGAGTACGTAGGTGATCAGCTGGCCATCTGCACCGTCATCGGATTTCCCAACGGATACAATACCACGGCCGTTAAGGAATTTGAAACCAGAGAAGCCCTGAAGGAAGGGGCGGATGAGATTGATATGGTCATCAATATCGGCTGGGCCAAGGAGGGGAACTTCACTGCCATTCAGAAGGAAATCGAGACTCTGAAGGCCGCCTGCGGAGAGAAGATATTGAAGGTCATCATCGAGACCTGCTTCCTGACAGATGAGGAGAAGGTGGCCATGTGCAAGGCGGTGACCAATGCAGGCGCAGATTTTATTAAGACATCCACGGGCTTCGGAGGGGCCGGCGCTGCATTTGAGGATATTGAACTCTTCGCCTCCCATGTGGGGCCCAAGGTGAAGATGAAGGCTGCCGGGGGCATCAGTTCTCTGGAGGACGCGGAGAAATTCCTGTCTCTGGGCGCCGAAAGACTGGGGACCAGCCGCATCGTCAAGATTGCTAAAAACGAAGAAGCCAAACCCGGAACCTATTAAGGGGAGGAGATCGACATGGTTGATTATACAGAAGGCGCCGGCACCCAGTACCATATCGGGCTGAAGCCGGGAGACGTGGGCCGGTATGTGATCCTGCCGGGAGATCCCAAGAGGTGCAGCAAGATCGCCGCCCATTTTGAGAATCCGGTCCTGGTGGGGGACAGCCGGGAATTTGTGACCTACACAGGTACTCTGGAGGGGGAGAAGGTCAGTGTGTGCAGCACCGGCATCGGAGGTCCTTCCGCTTCCATCGCCTTGGAAGAGCTGGCTAACATCGGGGCCGACACCTTCATCCGGGTGGGAACCTGCGGAGGAATGGACCCTGAGGTCAAGGGAGGCGACACGGTGATTGCTACCGGAGCCATCCGCATGGAAGGCACCAGCAGGGAATATGCTCCCGTCGAGTATCCCGCCGTTGCCGATCTGGACGTGACCAACGCTCTGGTGGGAGCGGCCCGGAGACTGCAGGTCCCCTACCATGCGGGAGTGGTGCAGTGCAAAGACAGTTTTTACGGGCAGCATCAGCCGGAGAAGCATCCTGTGAGCTATGAGCTGACTGATAAGTGGGAGGCCTGGCTGCGAATGGGATGCAAGGCTTCAGAGATGGAGTCGGCAGCCCTGTTCATCGTGGGGGCGTACCGGAGAGTGCGGGTGGGTTCCTGCTTTCTGTGCGTAGCCAATCAGGAGAGAGCCAGGGCCGGACTGCCCAATGTCCAGGTCCACGACACGGAGACGGCCATTACCGTGGCCATCGAGGCACTCCGGGGCATGATCCGGGAGCAAGGCTGAGGAAAGAGGTATATATGAGAGTATTCTGGATCGTACTGGACAGCGCCGGCATCGGCTATGAGCCGGATGCGGAGCTCTTTGGGGATGTGGGAGCCGATACCTTCGGCAGCTGCATCCGGTATGCTAAGGAGAAGGGTCTGGAGATGCCGAATCTGCGGAGGATGGGACTGTTCAATATTGAGGGCACCTCCTTCCGGGACCCGGCAGAACACACCATCGGAGCCTACGGTAGGCTTCGGGAGCGGTCTATGGGAAAGGATACCACGGTAGGACACTGGGAGATGGCCGGCATGGTGAGTCCCCGACCGCTGCCTGTCTATCCGGAGGGATTTCCGGAGGAGATCCTGGAGAAACTGACAGAGCTTACCGGTAAGGAATATATTTGCAACCTGCCCTATTCCGGAACTAAGGTGCTGGAGGACTACGGAAGGGAGCATGTGGAGAGCGGCAAATTGATCCTGTATACCAGCGCGGACAGCGTGATGCAGATCGCAGCCCATGAGGATCTGGTGCCGGTGGAGGAGCTGTATGATATCTGCAGGAAGGCCAGAGAGCTGATGCAGGGGCCCCACGGGGTGGGACGCATCATTGCAAGACCCTTCACAGGAGAGTATCCCAATTATCAGCGTACTGTCAGAAGACATGACTTTTCTCTCTGTCCTCCCGAAGAGACGGTGCTGGATGGCCTGACAAAGGCAGGTATTCCTGTCATCGGGGTGGGAAAGATCTATGACATCTTCGCCGGCAAGGGCGTGGGTGAAACCTATGCTAATGAGGGAAACTGCAAGAACATGATCCGGACCATGGAGATCGCCCGGAGAGAGCAGACGGGACTGTGCTATGTGAATCTGGTGGACTTTGATATGATCTACGGACATCGCAGAGACATCCCGGGATATACGGAGGCCCTGGTACAGGTGGACGGTCAGCTGGGTGAGCTTATGGAGCTCATGGGACCCGAGGATGTACTCATGGTGACGGCAGATCACGGATGCGACCCCGGATTTACGGGAACGGACCACACCAGAGAGTATGTGCCCTGCCTGATCTGCGGCCAGAAGATCAGAGAAGATCTGGACCTGAAGACCCGCAGTACCTATGCGGATATGGGAGCCACCGTGGCAGAACTTCTGGGAATCGACTATCGTGGAGACGGAGAGTCCTTTGCGAGAGAGATCCTGAAACAGTAATTATTCTAAGATAAAGAGAGGAAATCAGTATGGCAGCAAAGAAAGTAGGAGATCTGATCAAAGAGGCCCGGACCAATGCCGGTCTGACTCAGGAAGCCCTGGCCAAGAAGGTCACGAATTGTTCCGCATCGGACATCAGCAAGGCGGAGCGGGGCGAAAAGGAACTGACCAAGGAACAGCTGAAGGAAATTGCCAAGGCCACCGGGGTGACTCAGAAGTCCCTGCTGGAGGCACCGGCCGGTTCTTCCGCCAAGAAAACATCCTCTTCCTCCTCCGGAAAGACCTCGTCCTCCGGAAAGACGTCTTCTTCCGGAAGCTCCACAATGAAGCTGACCGCAAATGAGAAGAAGCTGGTGGAGCTGTACAGGGAAGCGGACTCCGATACCAAGAAGAGGGTCATAAACTACCTGAAAGGAGAGGAGCTGGCCGGCGCCGAGATGTTGGGAGACCTGCTTAACGGTGGTCTGGAGGCTCTGGGCTCCCTGTTGAAAAAGTAAGAGCAGATATCCTTCCGGAGAATGCTTCGGGATTACCCATATGAACAAGAAAAAAGATCAGGAGCTTTAGGTTCCTGATCCAAAAACAGAAAGAACATTTGATCCTATATATGAAAACCCCTGTAAGAGTCCCGGGCCGGAGAGGCAGAGAACTTTCTCACAGGGGTTTTCTTATGTTCAAAGAAACAGGGAATCCAGTTCAGAAGGCTCCATGACTTTGTCGAAGCGGCGGGACAGATCCCGAAGGGATGCCAGACCGGCAGGAATGGGAAGCTGGTAATTGCCGGAGACTTTATCCAGAGCATCAAAGCCCTCTGCCTCCTGAAGTCCGGCAGCCTTTAGTACGGTTTCCGGAAATTTGAAGGGACTGGCAGTGGAAAGGATGACCATGGGAGCAGGGACTTGACCGGCCAGCTCCTGCTGTTTTACATCCTCAAAAGCAATATGAGCGGCAACGGCGGTGTGGGGATCACAGAGGTATCCAAAAGTCTCTGACACATAGCGGATGGTGCCGGAAGTCACGTCATCATCGGTATAGCCTGCAGAGAAATCCTGCCGGATCCGGTGAAGAAGCTCCGGGGGCACTGTGTAGCGGCCCCGGTCAGAGAGCTGCTTCATGAGGGAGCAGATCAGCGGGCCATCTCCCCCGGAGGCCAGATAGAGCAGGCGCTCCAGGTTACTGGAGACCAGAATATCCATGGAAGGGGAAGAGGTCTTGTAGAAGGGACGGTTCCGGTCATAGGTGCCGGTGGTCAGAAAGTCCGTCAGCACATTGTTGGCGTTGGAAGCGCAGATCAGGCGGCCTACGGGGGCCCCCATGGCCTTGGCATAGTAGCCGGCCAGGATGTCTCCGAAGTTGCCTGTGGGAACAGAAAAGTCCACCGGCTGTTCCGGGGTGCCCAGGCGGACGGCGGTATAGACATAGTAGACGATCTGGGGAAGCAGCCGCCCCCAGTTGATGGAGTTGGCGCTGCTGAGCAGGATGTGCTTTTGAGCCAGCCGTTCTGCCAGACAGGTGTCGGAGAACAGCCGCTTTACAGCGCTCTGAGCGTCGTCAAAATTGCCCTTAATGGCTACCACATCTACATTAGTGCCCTGCTGGCGGACCATCTGAGCTTCCTGCACTGCGCTGACGCCTTGATGAGGATAAAAAACGGTGATGCGGGTGCCGGGAACATCCTTGAAGCCCTCCAGGGCGGCTTTGCCTGTGTCCCCGGAGGTGGCGGTGAGGATCCAGATCAGGTCCTGTATGTCTTCATGCTGCAAACTTGCGGTGAGGAGACGGGGAAGCAGCTGCAGGGCCATATCCTTGAAAGCGCAGGAGGGACCGTGCCACAGCTCCAGCACAGAGACCGGACCGGAACCCAGGGGGCGGATGGCCACAGGACCCTCCGAGTCAAAGGAGCTGTAGGCTTCCTGCACCATGGTACGGATGAGGTGAGGATCGAAGTCCAGGTATTTGCCCAGGATCAGGCAGGCAGTGTCTTCGTAAGTGAGAGCAGGCAGGGAGGAAAGCTCCTCCCTGCTCAGAAGAGGAATCGTCTCGGGAACGTAGAGACCACCATCTTCCGCCAGTCCCCGGATGATAGCCCGGGAGGCTGAACAGTAAAGAGAGGGATCATCAGAGCGAAGTGCTCTGGTAGAGATATAGCGCATGTCAATGCTCCTTCACAGGGTCCGATCACTCAATCGGGCCATGGGGTAATAAACTATCCTGATTTAGCTGAGTCTGAAGGGAGAGATCAATCGTCTTCCAGCACCGTCACAACGGCGCCCTGGTTATCTGCTCTCAGATACAGAATTTCGGACTCGATGCCCAGCTCCCGGTAGGCCTGCTCCATGGCGGCTCCGATGAGGAGGGGACGGGTGTCCCGTTCTCCCTGTTTCTGGGGAGCCATGGCCAGCATGGTGGGGCCTGCGCCGGAGGTAAAGGCGCAGTAGGCGCCTGCCTTTACGGCGGCATCACATACTTCCCGGCTGCCGGGCATCAGGGGACGGCGGCTGGGGGTGAAGACCTCATCCACCGTCAGACGGCGAAGCTGTTCATATTCCCGGGAGATCAGACAGTTCACCAGGAAGCAGGCTCTTTGCTGCTGATGGATGAAGGTGGACAGAGGAAGCTCCCGGGGAAGGACAGCTCTGGCCTTGGAGGTGGAGAGACGGTAGGAGGGAACAGCGGCTATGTAGGAAAGATCCGGAGCCCGGTAGCTCTGGTACAGGACGCCCTCGCTGTCTGTCATGGCGGCGGTGAAGCCTCCCAGGGCGGCGGGAACCACATTGTCCGGATGTCCTTCAATGTCTGTGGCGATCTGCAGCAGTTCCTTCTCGGAAAGAGGGGAGGGCAGAAAGGCATTGGCTCCCCAAAGACCGGCGACCAGAGCGGCGGAGGAGCTTCCCAGACCGTGGGCGAAGGGAATATCCGTTTCAATGTGAATATCAAAGGAGGGAAAGTCCAGTCCCATGACTTCGTAAAGTTTTCTGGCAGCCACCAATACATAGTTGTCTTCTTCTGAAAGGTCCGCATCCATGCCTCTGCCCAGACGGACAGAGAGGGCAGAGCCTTTCGGCAGACGCTGAAAAGTGACGGTGGTATACAGGGTCAGGGCCAGTCCCAGGGTGTCCACTCCGCTGCCGATGTTGGCGCTGGAGGCAGGAACCCGTACAACGACTTTCATTACTCTTCCTCCTCCAGGACGATCATGGTGTTGACCTCTTTGATGTACTCCCGCTGCATCAAGTCATAGATGGTGGCCTGGAGGGAAGCCTCGGAGGCAGCGTGGGTCAGAATCATCAATTCGGCATAACCGTTTTTCCGGGGCTCCTGAACCAGAGACTCGATGCTAATATCATGGTCGCCGAAGGCGCCGGCAATGCCGGCCAGAACCTTGGGCTTATCGGCTGCCAGGATCCGCACATAGTACAGGTTCACAGTCTCGGTGATGTCCATCAGGGGTTTGTCCTCGTAGAAGGGAAGATCGTCTCTGGCGGTACCTTCCCGGCGGAGGCGGCGGCAGATTTCCATGATGTCACCCGCCACAGAGCTGGCGGTGGGGCCGGCGCCGGCACCTTTTCCGTACAGCATGACCTTCTCCACAGGATCGCCTACCAGATAGACGGCATTGTAGGCTTCGTTTACAGAGGCCAGAGGATGGGATTCGGGAACCAGAGCAGGCCGCACATAGCTCACCACGGAGCCGTTGATCTCCCGGGTTACACCCAGAAGCTTGGGCACATAGCCCTCCTGCCTGGCGAAGCGGATATCCGCCTCGGTGATGGTGGTGATGCCTTCATGATGGACCTGAGGATAAGTAACGCGGGTATGGAAGGCCAGAGAAGCCAAAATGGCCACCTTCCGGGCAGCATCGGCGCCGCCTACATCCGAGGCGGGATTGGCCTCGGCAAAGCCCAGTTCCTGGGCCTGCTTCAGGACGGTCAGGTAGTCGGAGCCGTCCTTTGTCATGTGGGACAGAATGTAGTTGGTGGTGCCATTGAGAATGCCGTATATGGACTGGATCTTATTGGCGGCCAGGGTGCGGCGCAGGGGTCCCAGCAGGGGAATGCCGCCGGCCACGGAGGCCTCGTACATGAGAAAGACATTGTTCTCTCCTGCCAGGGTGTCCAGTTCCTTGGAATAGAGAGCGATCAGGTCTTTATTTGCGGTGACGATGTGGCGTCCGGCCTTCAGAGCCCGGGTGATGAAGCTGTAGGCCGCAGTGGTGCCGCCGATGAGCTCTACGATGAGAGAGATGCTTTCATCGGCCAGGATCTCATCCAGAGAAGAGCAGTAGACCTCTTTGGGAAAGCCCAGAGAGAGGACCTTGTCGGGATAGAGATCCATCACCTTTCGGATGGTGATCTCTTCTCCCAGGGTCTTGATGATCTCCTGGCGATTGTTCTGCAGAAGCTTGATGGTACCGGTGGCCACGGTGCCGCAGCCGAGAATGGCGATATTCATATTTCCTCCTGAAGTCGATATGTATGGGTGATGCCGGTTTGCATAAGGTCCATGGGTGGGATCCGGTGAAATGCGGAATCCGGTGAAATCAGACAGAAGCAAATTGGGAGTTGTACAGGGTAGTGTAGAAGCCGCCCCGGGCCATAAGCTGATCATGATTTCCGGTCTCTACGATATGACCGTCCTTCATGACAAGGATCATGTCGGCGCTGCGGATGGTGGAAAGGCGGTGGGCCACAACGAAACTGGTGCGGCCGGTGGTCATCTTGTCAAAGGCTCTCTGGATGCGCATTTCCGTGCGGCTGTCAATGGAAGAGGTGGCCTCATCCAGGATGAGTACAGGGGGCAGGGTCAGCATGACTCTGGCAATGCAGATCAGCTGGCGCTGGCCTTCGGAGAGCTCCACATCCTTGCCCAGAACCGTGTCATAGCCTTTGGGAAGCCGGCAGATAAAGCCGTCGGCGTGAGCGGAGCGGGCTGCCTCCCGAATCTCCTCCAAGGTGGCATCGGGGCGGCCCATGGCAATGTTCTCCCGGACGGTGGTCTCCTTGATCCAGGTATCCTGAAGTACCATGCCGAAGCCATTGCGCAGGTCGGAGCGCTTTAGGGAGTAGATGCTCTTTCCCTCCAGCAGAATGTCTCCGCTGTTCACATCGTAGAAACGCATGAGCAGGTTGATCAGGGTGGTCTTGCCGCAGCCGGTGGGGCCTACGATGGCCACCTTGGTGCCGGGAACCACATGAAGCGAAAAGTTTTCGATGAGTTTTTGCTCCGGCGTGTAGGAGAAGGAGATGTTCTCCAGGTCCACAGCCCCCCGGTAGACTTCGATGCTCTCGGGGACCGGAGGATCCGCAGGCATTTCCGGCAGTTCTATGAGCTCCAGCAGACGGCCTGCGCAGGCAATGGAATTCTGCAGCTCGGTGATGACGCCGGAGATCTCGTTAAAGGGCTTGGTGTACTGGTTGGCGTAGCTGAGGGCGCTGGTAAGCTGCCCTACGGTGATGCGGCCGGAGAGGGCCAGCAGGGCGCCGCAGCAGGCGGCCACAGCGTAGACCAGAGAGTTGACAAAGCGGGTGCAGGGATTGGTGAGGGAGCTGTAGTAGACGGCATAGAGAGAGGAATGCTGCAGCCGCTGATTGATCTCATCAAATTGCTGCCCTACCTGCTCCTGGCGGGAATAGGCCTGCAGCACCTTTCGGCCGGAGATCATCTCGTCTATGAGGGCGGTCTGTTCTCCCCGGATCTCGCTCTGGCTCTTGAAGAAGGAGTAGGTATGGGAGGAGATGAAACGGGCTGCAAACAGGGAAACAGGGGTGAGCACCAGGACCAGAAGAGCCATGATGCCGTTGATGGTAAACAGCAGGATCAGGGTGCCCAGAATGGTCAGCACACCGGAGAACAGCTGGGTGAAGCCCATAAGGAGGCCCTCGGCGAACTGGTCTGCATCGGTGGTGACCCGGGAGATAATGTCTCCGGAAGGATGGGAATCCAGATAGGAGAGGGGCAGCCGCTGGATCTTGCGGAAGGCGTCATTGCGAAGGTCCTTTACCACATGGTAGGTGACCCGGTTGTTGATCAGGTTCTGGAACCACTGAGCCAGAGAAGTCAGCAGAATGGACAGTCCCATGACAAACAGGATCTGCATCAGCCCCCCCATGTTGACCCGGCCTTTGCCCAGGATCAGATCGATGGACTGACCCTGCATGATGGGCAGGTAGAGGGAAAGAGCAGTGACAGCCGCGCTCAGCAGCACAGACAGAAGAATGAGAAGCCGATATCGACGCACGTAGCGAAGCACTTTCCGGAGAATGAGAGATTCGGTGCCGGTTGGCTTTTGGATTTTAGGCATGATCCTTCTCCTCTCTGAACTGTGTATGATAGATCTCCTGATAGACAGGATCGGAAGCCAGCAGTTCTTCGTGGGTACCGATTCCGGAAAGTTCCCCTTCATTCAGGACCAGGATCCGGTCCGCGTGCATGATGGAGGAGATACGCTGGGAAACAATGAAAGTGGTGGGATGGAAATCCAGATGGGCAAGAGCAGCTCGAAGGGCAGCGTCAGTGGCAAAGTCCAGGGCGGAAGCGCTGTCATCCAGAATGAGGATGGAAGGTTTTCGAACCAGAGCTCTGGCAATGGTAAGACGCTGCTTCTGTCCGCCGGAGAAATTCCGGCCGTTCTGTTCTACCGCCTCGTCCAGTCCTCCGGGTTTTTGAGAAACAAAGGAAGCGGCCTGGGCGGTTTCCAGGGCTTTCCAGAGATCCTCGTCTGAAACTTCCTCCCGGGGGCCTGCGCCGAAAAGCAGATTACTGCGGATGGTGCCGGAGAAGAGGGTGGCCTTTTGAGGAACCACACCTACCCGGCAGCGCAGTCGGTCCCGACCGTAGGCCTTGACATCATGCCCCCCTACCAGCACCGTGCCGCCGGAAGGATCATAAAAACGGGGAATCAGATTGACCAGAGAGGATTTACCGCTGCCGATACCGCCGATGATGCCCACCGTCTCTCCGGGCCGGGCATCAAAGGAAATATGAGAAAGAGAAGGGGCGCCGCTGCCGGCGTATTGAACAGTTACATCCCGGAAGCTCACACCGGCATGCTCCACTTCGGGACCATCGTCAGCAGGATAGGTCATGTCGGAAACGGTCTCCAGCACTGTGCCCACCCGGCCTGCAGAGGCCAGAGCCTTGGTGATGGTGACGATGAGATTGGCCAGCTTCACCAGCTCCACCAGGATCTGAGCCATGTAGTTCAGAAGGGCCACCACCTGACCGGTGGTCAGGATGCCGTTGTCTACCCGGATAGCGCCCACATAGATCAGCAGGGTGGCTGCCAGGTTCACGATGACATAGGTGAGGGGGTTGGTCAGGGCAGAGATGCGTCCGGTGCGGATGGCCTCCCGGGTGTGGGCATCGGTGCCCTCCAGGAAAGAGTCCGTCTCCTTCTGCTGGAGGTTGAAGGCCCGAATGACTCTGGCGCCGGCCAGATTTTCACGGACAATGCGAAGGATGCCGTCCAGCTTGCCCTGGACCTTCCTGTACCGGGGCACCGTCAGCAGCATGACACCGTATACCACCAGAGCCAGCAGAGGGATGGTGATCAGAAAGATGCCGGCGGAATAGGGGTCCACACGGTAAGCCATAATCAGAGCCCCGAATACGATAAAGGGGCTTCGCAGCAGCAGACGCAGGGACATGTTGATGCCGCTCTGGACCTGATTGATGTCGCCCGTGAGGCGGGTGATCAGGGTAGCATTTCCAATCTGATCTGCGCTGGAAAAAGAAAGGTCTCCGATGTGCTTAAACAGAGCGATGCGCACCTTGGTGGCAAAGCCTACGGCTGCTTTAGCGGAAAACCATTGAGCGATCATGGCCAAAGCAAGTCCGGCAGCTGCCAGAAGCAGCAAATACAGACCCACAGACAGAATGACACTCTTATCGGAGCCGTTGATACCCCGATCGATAAGGTCTGCAATCATCAGAGGCACAAAGAGATCCACCAGGGCTTCCATACATTTCAGCAAGGGAGCAATGATGCATTCTTTGCGGTACTCTCTCAGATAAGGAAGAAGTCGCTTCATACAGCATCCTTTCAGAGAAATTCAAGGGTGAGATATTCGGATAATTATACCTTAATTTAAGGGGATTCTCAATGAAAGGGCCTTGGGCATTCCGCTGAAAAAATGAAGAGGAGCAAAATAGCCCCTGTTCACTTTGGGAGAAGAGGTTCCGGAAGAGGGAAGCAAAGCCCCTTCGGGGGATTTCTTAGATTCTTCTTAAGGAGGGGCATTGCCTTGTGGAAAAGAGTAAATTGTGGTAAAATACCGAGAATCATCGTATCAGAATGCAGTAGTCTGTATTCATGGAGGAATTCAATGGTCAACACCGAAAAAATCCGTCTTATGGCGCAGGCAGCGGCGTATGAAAAAAAGTTTCTGCCCCGGGATGCCTTTGCCAGACGGTACTATAAAGAAGACTATGTGGACAGGGAGAGGCTCAGAGCCAGGATATTCGCCACCCTGTTCTTTATCCTGTTCTGGGGATATCAGGCAGTTAAGATCTTCTACATCGAGGGAGTCAACTTCCTGACCTACAATTATGTAGGACTCATGATCCGCATCATCGTAGAGTATGTGCTCCTGCTGGTGGGGGTATCTCTGGTTGCGGGTCTTGTTCATGCGCTCCGGTTTGATAAGGCCAAAGCAAGGTTGGACAGCTACTACGATCTGCTGGATCAGATAGACAGCTATCAGTAAAACGAGGAAGAAAGATATGACTACAGTAAATCTCCGAAAGGTCTCGCTTTTAAACAAAATCCGCTCTGTAGTGGGAAGGATCATGCAGTATGCCGAGCTGCCCGTTCATCTGGGAGTGAAGTTCATCGGTTTTCTCATCCTGTACCGCTTTATCAATAACGCCGAGATGTTTGCTGCCGTGGAGCAGACCGGTCTGTTCCATAAGGACTCGGTCCTCATGGTCCTGGCGCTGGCTGCCGCGCTGCTGCCTAACCGGGGCGGCGTGTTCATCGGTATTGCCCTGGTGGTGTGGAATGTATTCCAGCTTTCCCTGATGGGAGCTATTCTGGTAGGTCTGGTGCTGCTGCTTCTGTATGTGGTGGCTGCCGGACTTTTCCCCGACCATGTCTATCTTCTGGTGCTGGTACCTGCCGCCATCCGCCTGAACTGGCTGCTGGCTGTGCCTCTGGCTGCCGGCATGTATATGGGTGCGGTGGCCATCATCCCTGCGGCGGTGGGCGTCATTATGTACGGATTTTTCAATATCATTCCCCTGTTTCTGGGGCTGCAGATGGACGGATCCCTGGATGGGATCCCCAAACTCATTGATGAAGCTGCCCGCAGCGGACTGGACACCATCATGAGCAACGAGTCACTGGCCTACCTGATGATCGTCTTTGCCGGTGTAATCGTGGTAACGTCTCTGGTCCGGGGGCTTCATGTGAATTTCTCCCGGTATATTGCTCTGGGCGCAGGCAGCATTCTGGGTCTGGTCACCCTTCTGGGGGGAGTCAGCAGCGGAAATGTCAGCTCTGACAGCCTGGTGCTTCACAGTGTTCTGACCATTCTTGTTATGCTGTTCCTGGAGCTTCTCAGCGTGCCGCTGAGCTATAAGAGCGCTCAGCTGCTGGAGTTTGAGGATGATGATTACCTGTACAAGGTCAAAATGATTCCCAAGATGACCAACACTAACATGCTGCCCGGAGGGGAGACCCGCATGACCGGTGTAAATGCCCGCGCAGCCGGGCGGAAGCTTCGGGACCTGCTCCCCGGAAAGAAGGGACAGGCTTCGGAGGCGGAACTGCAGCAGGAGACGTCTCCTGC
>JABUST010000078.1 GCA_021442595.1 Lachnospiraceae bacterium
GTGCGGATGCCGGCATTCTCCAGAGCTTCGTTGACCTTCTCGGCATATTCCAGAGTCTTCTCGGAAACGGGAAGCACCTTGACCTGCAGAGGAGCCAGCCATACAGGGAATTTGCCCTTGGTCTCTTCGATGATGAAGGCCATGAAACGGTCAAGAGAACCCAGAATGGCCCGGTGCAGCACCACGGGAGTCTGCTCTGCATTCTCTGCATCCACATATTTCAGGTCGAACTTGGCAGGCAGGCAGAAGTCCAGCTGACAGGTGGACAGGGTGTACTCGGCGCCAACAGCGGGACGCACATTCACATCCAGCTTGGGACCGTAGAAGGCGGCTTCGCCGATCTCTTCGGTGTATTCAATGCCCAGATCGTTCAGAACGGCCCGGAGAGCATCCTCGGCCTTGTTCCACATCTCATCGTCCTGGTGATACTTCTTGGTGTCGGCAGGATCTCTCAGGGAAAGGACGCAGCGGTAGTTCTCGATGCCGAAGTCCTTATATACATCGAAGATCAGGTCAACGACCTTGCTGACCTCGTCCTTGATCTGGTCGGGAGTCACAAACAGATGGGCGTCGTTCTGGCAGAAGTGTCTGCCCCGCTCGATGCCCTTCAGGGTGCCGGAGGACTCGAAACGGAAGTCATGGGCGATCTCGCCAATGCGGATGGGCAGGTCACGATAGCTGTGGGGTCTGTTGGCATAGATCATCATGTGGTGAGGGCAGTTCATAGGACGTAGGACAAAGCTCTCGTCCTCCACCTCCATGGCGGGGAACATGTTCTCCTTGTAATGATCCCAGTGGCCGGAGGTCTTGTAGAGCTGTACGGTGCCCACGCAGGGTGTCATGACATGCTGGTAACCCAGGCGGCGCTCCTTCTCCTTGATGTAGTTCTCCAGCTCCTGCCAGATGGTATATCCCTTGGGAAGGAACATGGGAAGGCCCTTGCCGATGAGGTCGTCCGTCATAAACAGGGACATTTCTTTTCCGATCCTGCGGTGGTCTCTGGCCTTGGCCTCCTCCACCTGACGCTCATATTCTGCCAGCTCCTCCTGGGACTGAAAGGCCACGCCGTTGATGCGGGTCAGCATCTTGTTGTTGGCATCGTTCTTCCAGTAGGCGCCGCTCTGCTGGGTGATCTTGAAGGCCTTCAGAGCCTTGGTGTAGCAGATGTGAGGACCGACACACATGTCGATATAATCTCCCTGCTGATAGAAGCTGATGATTGCATCCTCATCCAGGTCGCCGATATGCTCTTCCTTGTACTTGGCGCCCCGCTCCTGCATGAGCTTGACAGCTTCGTCTCTGGGAAGGATGAAGGGCTTGATGGGCAGATTCTGCTTGACGATCTTCTTCATCTCTGCCTCGATGGCAGCCAGATCCTCGTCGGAGAGCTTCCGGTCTCCCAGATCTACATCATAATAAAAGCCCTTTTCTGTGGCAGGGCCGTAGGCAAAGTCAGCCTCGGGATACAGATGCTGGATGGCCTGGGCCATTACATGGGCTGCAGAGTGGCGAAGGACGTGCTGAACTTCCTCCTCCGGACATTCAGCGACGGTGCCGTCTTTGTAAATGATCTTCATGTCATTTTCCTCCTTTGATATGTACAGATCCTGTGGTCCGGGGCTTTCTGAGGACAATAAGAAAGCACCCCCGGATCTATCCAAGGGTGCGATGATGCACGGTTCCACCTTGATTTTTCACTTTTCATATCCTATGTCGACTCGGAAGCGGTCTCCTTCGGGTCTCCCTGCAGGTTCTCAGCTTCTCCTGCTCTCTGTGAGGTTGCGCTCCGATCTCGGTCTTCGTCTACGTCTGTAGGATGCGGATAATCTTACCACCGAATCCGGCAGGTTTCAAGCCCGGATGGGTCCGGTTTTCTTGAATTTTGGCAGGGGGACAGTATAATGAAGGGACAGACACAGTGCAGGAGGGAGGCTGATTATGAGCAGACTTCAGACCATATATGAGCAGAACATGAGGGAGCAAGACAGTAATCCCTGGGATATCTACCCCCGGCCTTTGATGCAGCGGGAGTCCTTTATTTCTCTCAACGGAACCTGGCAGCTCTTTCTGTTAGAGGCCCGGAAGAAAGGACGTACGCTTTGCCGAAGTGAGCGCCTTGTGGGGGATATTAGGGTTCCTTTTCCACCGGAAAGCCCCATCTCCGGCATAGAACAGACCCTGAAAAAAGGACAGCACTGGATCTATAGAAAATCCATTATCTCTCCCCGGCTTCAGGAGGGGGAGAAGCTGATCCTCCACTTCGGTGCGGTGGACCAGGTGTGTCATGTGCGGCTGAACGGCTGTCCCGTGGGGGGCCACGAGGGTGGCTATCTGCCCTTTGAGATGGACCTGACGGCAGCCCTGAAGGAAGGGGAGAACCTGCTGGAGGTGGAGGCAGAGGACGATCACCTGCCGGAATACGGCCTCGGAAAGCAGTCCCTGAAAAGGGGCGGCATGTGGTATACGGCCCACAGCGGCATCTGGCAGAGCGTCTGGATGGAGGTCCTTCCGGAAAACGGATTCCGCTCCGTAGAGACCTATGCAGACGGGGCCCATGTGACTGTCCGGGTGACAGGAGCCAAAGGCATGAAAAAGCTGACCATCGATGGACAGACCTATGCTTTTTCCGGAGAAAGCCTGAGCGTTCATCTGGAGAAACCACATTGGTGGACCACAGAGGATCCTTATCTGTATCGGTTTTCCCTTGAGAATAAAACAGACAAAGTGGAGTCTTATTTTGCCCTTCGGACGGTGGATATTCGTCGTATTTCCGTGTCGGATGCGGAAGCAGGGGGAACCGGAAGGCAGGAGCAGGCTTATATTTGCCTAAATGGAAAGCCCATTTTCCTTCACGGGCTTCTGGATCAGGGATACTATCCGGATGGCATCGTGCTGCCTGCCTCCCCGAAAGCTTATGGGGACGACATTGCTGCCATGAAGAGGCTGGGCTTCAATTTCCTTCGAAAGCATATTAAGATAGAGCCCCAGGTCTTCTACTATGAATGTGACCGGCAGGGCATGCTGGTCATGCAGGATCTGGTGAACTCAGGCAGATATTTCTTCCTTGCAGACACGGTCCTTCCTACCCTGGGTCTTCAGCGCTTGATCACCCATAGGGCAACTATGGAGAGAAAAGCCCGGTTTGAAGCGGATGCCGGAAAAACCCTGGAGCTGGTGAAGGGACATCCCTCTGTATTTTCAGTTACCATTTTCAATGAAGGCTGGGGGCAGTATGACACGGATCGTCTGTATAAGAAACTAAAGGAAGAGGCACCGGAAATGATTTTCGATTCGGCCTCCGGGTGGTTTAAGGGTCATCTGACAGACGTAGCTTCCGATCATGTGTATTTCAAGAGAGTGAGGATGCAGAGGACGCCGAAGAAGCCCATGCTTTTGTCTGAGTACGGAGGATATGCGCTGCAGACGCCGGGGCATGTTTTCAACGAGGATAAGGTTTACGGGTACAAAAGATTCGGGACCGGGGAGGAACTCCAGGAAGGACTGGAGAAGCTCTTTGAGGCGGATGTGATTCCGGCCATTCGCCGGGGACTGAATGGAGCCGTCCTGACACAGCTTTCTGATGTGGAGGACGAGACAAACGGAATGCTTACCTATGACAGAAAGGTTCTGAAAGTAGATGAAGACAGAATGCAAAAGGCCGCTCAAAGGCTGCAGGAAGTATTTCGGGAGACGGTTGGCTGCTGATAGTTTTTGGACATATAGAGATAAATGAGTAATAATTAAAACGCACACAAAAATGTATACATAAATATAAGCCAGATAGTTGTATTATTGATGTTCTTTTGATAAACTTAAGTTGCTTGCATTGTAGTTGTCTTAGTAGTGAAAGGAGAACCAACATGGAACAGAATGTCCCCAAGAAGGAAGTTCCGTTGTTTTATCCCCTCATTGTTCTCGTGGCTTTAGTTCTCTGGGTCATTTATACCGCCCTGAGAGACATGGCCCAGGTCAGTTATCTATTAGGCATTAGTCTGGTTGGATTTCTGCTTGGGATCATCATCATTGTCATGGCATTTCGCTATGGTACATGTACTGCCAGAGCCCGAAAATCGAAAAATAAAGCAACAGGAACGGTCAAACAAATCATCAAGGAAACCGGCTTCAGCGGCAGCTTTGCCATGAGCTCTACTGCCACATACGGCGTTGCTACCCGGTGGGGTGGACGAGGCGGCATTTGGACAGCATTCTTTATGCTCTGGAATGAGATCAGACCGGATCATTGGTTTCCGCTGGTAGAATTTACGGACGCTGCAGATAAAACACATCAGGCCATTTTCCAGTACGGCGGTCTGAAAAAAAGCTTCAGGGAAGGAGATACTGTTGAGGTATCCTGGGATAAATACCCTGAGAGGATTGCCCCTTTGTCTGGAAAGTGGCTGAGCAGGAAGGCCGCTATTTATGGAATCATCGGCTTTGTGATGACAGTGGTGGGTGCCTATGGCTTCGGAACTGCATTCATGAAGCTGATGGAGAGTATTGTCTAGTTTTATAAAAGAAAGGAGAGAATAGAAGAATGAAGAAATTGCTTCTTTACTTTGTTATTGCTGCTGTTTCTTGTTCAGTTACCATTCTGCCGATTACAGTCTATGCAGAAGATGGATGCTGTACACAGGAAGATCTTGTTAAGAGCGAACCCGCTTTCCCCGATCCTTCCAGGACATTTTGTCCGAAGTGTGGTACCTTAGGTGATATTATTCGCTCTTGGGTAGAATACAATTATTACGGTGTTCAGATTTGGTACTCTTATGAATGCCCCAGCTGCCATTTTATTTGGAACGCCGCCTTTACTCTGAATACTGCCGGTGTAGTGGAAGATCCGGTTATTCAATAACCGACAATCAGGCAACACCTCATTTGCAATGCAAGCGTCCACATATTTTCGGATTACAGGTTTTCAAAATAAAACTGCCGCCGAGATGATCGGCGGCAGTTTTATTTCTTATTATCAGGATAGAGAATAAAGGACTTATACTCTGTCCCAGATCCACTTAGCCATCTCCAGACCGTAGAAGGCTCCGGCGATGCAGTCTTCCATACCCTCAAACTCCAGCGAGATTTCTTTTTCATATCCGGAGTTTTTGATGATGGAAATAATCTTCCACATATCCATGTCACCCTGACCGATGATGGCGCCTCTCAACAGCCTGGAGCCATCGGCGGTACCCACATATCCAAACTCGGGCATCAGATTCTTCCAGTCGTTCTGGGTCATGTTGTTCCAGTCGGGAGCGGGAGCCTTCTTGGGAGCCTCAGGGAAGGTAACATACATACCGTCCTGGGGATACATTTTGGCCACATCACGGATATAGAAGTCCTTCAGATGGATCATGTCGGCATATTGAACGGCTTTCTTTACTTCCACGGTGGGATCCTGGTCTACGCAGAGGTAGTTGCCCACGTCCACGGTCAGACCCACATTGGGACGGTCAGCAGCCTTCAGAATGCGGATAATGCGGTCGGCTCCGTTTACATACAGACCGTGATTCTCCAGGGTGGTGCTCATGCCAAGAGTGGCAGCATAGTCTGCCAGGATCTGCACGGCCTTTACCAGCCAGGGGAAATCCTTTTCAAACTGCTCGGGAGTATTGATACGGTCGGGCTGGGCGCCGGAGCAGGTGTCGTTGCGGAACTTTTTGATGCCCATCTCGTGTGCCAGATCCATGTAGGTTTTAACACGGAGAATTTCTTTGTCAAAGAGAACCCGGCGCTCTTCATCGGTGGAGGCTTCGGACTCCTTGAACACAAAGCGGGCATTCAGGGAGAAGGCGCTGAGGTGCAAGCCGATCTCTTCTGCATGGTCGTGGATCTGCTTTGCCAGTTCGTGGTTGGCGTTCAGATCCTTGTCTACCAGTCTGAGACCGAAGGGAACGATCTCCATGTGGGTGCACTCGTGTTCCTTAGCCCAATCCATAATGTCCAGAATGGTCCAGCCGTCTGTGAGCATCTTGGTCCACAGGCAGTAGCTGCTGATACCTAAATTCATTGCCATAACTTTACTCCTTTGCATGGGGGCTGTCGCTGCAGAGACTTGTCCGGTCTGAAGCAGAAGCGCCCCATTCATTTTTCCTTATTTTATTCCTTTCTAACCGGTAAGACAAGATTTACCGATAAGGCACTTTTCCTATAAAATAAAGGATATCTGAAAAGACGGAATCTCCCGAAGCAGCGGGTCTTCTGTCCAAGTAAAGATTTTCGGGAAGCCGAGACACGCCCGCTTATGAAAAAAATGTCCATTTCAGCTCTCTGTTTTTTGGCAGGGTGCTGATAGTATTTTATCTGTATATTGTGTATACTGTTTCAAATCCGCAATGTGTCGTATGCATATATGCGAATCCGCAAAACTGTTGGTCTGCTCAAATACAGACCGGCAAAAGCGGCAAACACGATATATCCTTCAGAGACTGTCCGTCAGCCTCCTGAATGTTTATTTTTCTATATGAGGAGCAGATCCATGTACGAGATCGTCAGCAAAAAGATTCTGAATCCCACTGTTACCCAGATGGAGATCAAAGCCCCCCTGGTGGCAAAAAAAGCCAGACCCGGTCAGTTCATCATCCTTCGCACCGACGAGATGGGTGAGCGCATTCCCCTCACTGTGGCAGGTACAGATCCTGCAGCAGGTACGGTCAAGATCATTTTCCAGATCGTGGGAGGCACCACAGAAAAGCTTAACCATAAGGAAGCGGGGGATTACCTGCAGGACTTCGTAGGTCCTTTGGGAGTGGCCAGCAAGCTGGAAGGAAAGAAGCGGGTGTGTGTGGTAGGCGGCGGCGTAGGCTGCGCCATTGCCATGCCGGTGGCTCAGGCCCTTCACGCCCAGGGCACCGAGGTGGTCAGCATCATCGGCTTCAGAAATAAGGACCTGCTGATCCTGGAGGATGAGTTTGAGGCTTGCTCCGATAAGCTGGTTGTCATGACCGATGACGGCTCCTATGCCCGGCAGGGCAATGTGACGGTTCCCCTGAAGGAAATGCTGGAGGCCGGGGAGCGCTTTGACGAGGTCATCACCATCGGCCCGCTGATCATGATGAAGTTTGTGGTGGCTGCCTGCAAGCCCTTCGGCGTTCCCGTGACCGCATCCATGAATCCCATTATGATCGATGGTACCGGCATGTGCGGCGGCTGCCGCCTGACCCTGGAGAAGGATGGGAAAAAAGTCACACGCTTCGCCTGCGTGGACGGTCCTGATTTTAACGGTTACGAGATCGATTTTGACGAAGCTATGTCCCGGGGAAGAATGTATACAGACTTCGAGCGCCATGCCTATGAGAAAGCCTGCAACCTCTTCAAGAAGGCTGAATAAGGAGGTGCACCATGGCCATTATTCCCAAGAAGCATGAAATGCCCACCCAGGATGCCCGGGTCCGGGCCCGTAATTTCCTGGAGGTTGCCACCGGCTATCCTCTGGAGGTGGCAGTGGAAGAGGCAAAGCGCTGCCTGAACTGCAAAAACCGCCCCTGTGTAGATGGATGCCCTGTAAACATTGATATTCCCGATTTTATCAAGCTCATTGCGGAGCGGAATTTTGAGGGGGCCTATCAGGTCATCAGCCATTCCTCCTCTCTGCCTGCTGTCTGCGGACGGGTTTGTCCTCAGGAGACCCAGTGCGAGAGTAAGTGCACCCTGGGCGTTAAGTTTGAGCCTGTGGGCATTGGCCGTCTGGAGCGCTTTGCGGCAGATTACCACAATGAGCACGCAGCAGCTCCTGCAGAGATTCCGGCAGCCAACGGTCATAGAGTGGCTGTGGTGGGTTCCGGTCCCTCCGGTCTCACCTGCGCCGGTGACCTGGCCAAGAAGGGCTACAGTGTATCCGTGTTTGAGGCTCTGCATACTGCCGGCGGAGTGCTGGTCTACGGCATTCCCGAATTCCGTCTTCCCAAGAGCATCGTGGCCAAGGAGGTGGCTACCCTGAAGGAGCTGGGGGTGGATGTGCAGACCAACGTGGTCATCGGCAAGACTCTTACCATTGATGAGCTTTTTGAAGAGGGCTACCAGGCTGTCTTCGTGGGCTCCGGCGCCGGACTGCCTAACTTTATGGGCATTCCCGGCGAGAGCCTGAAGGGCGTGTACTCCGCTAATGAATTCCTGACCCGCTCCAACCTCATGAAGGCATATCTGGATTCTCCGGATACCCCCATCATGAAGGGGGGCAAGGTGGCCGTAGTGGGCGGCGGCAATGTGGCCATGGATGCAGCCAGAACCGCGCTGCGTCTGGGAGCCGAGCATGTATACATCGTATATCGCCGATCCATGGAGGAGCTGCCTGCCCGTAAGGAAGAGGTGGAGCATGCCATGGAGGAGGGCATTGATTTCCGTCTGCTGAACAATCCCGTGGAGATCCTGGGCTATCAGGATCCCGAGAATCCCAGAAATCCCATGAACGGCTTTGTCACCGGCATGAGGTGCATACGCATGGAGCTGGGAGAGCCGGATGCCAGAGGACGCCGCCGTCCCATTCCCGTGGAGGGCAGTGAGTTCATGCTGGATGTAGATGCGGTGGTCATGGCTATCGGCACCTCACCCAACCCGCTGATCAAGGACACCACCGAGGGACTGGAAGTCAATTCCCACGGAGGCATCATTGTCAATGAAGACGGATTGACCTCCAGAGACGGAGTGTATGCCGGAGGCGATGCTGTCACCGGCGCAGCCACCGTCATTTCTGCCATGGGGGCAGGTAAGGTGGCAGCCAAAGCCATTGACGCATATCTGATGACAAAATAAGTATCGACATGAAGATATATCTTTGTCCCAATCTTTTCACGGATCTCCAGAAGGAGCAGGCCTTGGAGGCATGGAAGGTCCTGACGGCGGAGGGGAATCTTTGCAGCGTCTCCGCTGCAGATTCCGTTTCACTGAAAGGAAATACTTCACTGGGACTCTACGGACCGGAGGAAAGCGATCTCATCGTGGCTCTGGGGGGTGACGGCGCTGTGCTTCGCAGCGCCCAGATCGCCATTCGGGCGGATAAGCCCCTGGTAGGCATTAACAGCGGGCGGCTGGGGTTTCTGTGCGCTCTTTCCTATGAGCATCTGCAGGACTTTTTCTCTCTGCTGGATACATTTCTGCTGACGGAGCGTACCCTGCTGGAGTGCAGTTATGACGGAAAGGTCTACTATGCCGTTAATGATGTGCTGGTGGGAAAGCCCAATCTTGGGGAAACAGTGAGTCTTACCGTAACCGTGGACGGAGAAGAGGTGGGACAGGTGCGCGGCGACGGTCTCATTCTGGCCACCCCTACCGGATCCACTGCCTACAACCGCAGCGCCGGGGGCCCCATTCTGGAGCATTCCGCCGCATCTTTCATTTTGACCCCAGTCTGTTCCCGGTCCGAGTTCAACCGTCCCCTCATCGTCAATGACCGAAGGGTCATTACCCTCGCAGAGCGGCTGGGCAACGCCCAGATCAATGTGGACGGACTCTCCATCGGTCTGCTGAAGAAAAACGCGGAGGTCAAGCGGTCCGAGAAGACGCTGCTGCTGTATTCTTCGGAAAATAATATCCGCAAGCTGATTCGGCTGGCGTGAAGGTTCTTACATTATAGTAAATAAGAAAGGCAAGTCTGGGATTTTGCCTTTTTTGATAAGTTTCTTTTTACAGTTGAAATAAAGCTAATTGCATGTTATTCTGTAAGCAAACAAGCTAATGACATTTTGGAGGTTGTTCTTATGGAAGCAAATTACAAGAACTTTGGTGAATTTCTGCACCAGAAACGAATAGTGAAAGGTATGTCTTATCGAGATCTTGCGTCTGTTCTTGGTGTTTCTGCACCGTACATCAGTGATATTGAAAAGGACCGACGTAATGCGCCTTCGATGGACAAATTAGAAAAGCTAGCGGAGGTTTTCCTATTATCTGCAGAAGATAAAGCAACGATGTTCGATCTGGCCGGACAAAAGAAGGCAGAAGTGGCACCCGATATTCCCGGATACATCATGGAACATGATTATGTTGCTTCTGCACTTCGTACAGCAAGAGATCTTGGTGCGAGTGAAAAAGACTGGCAGAGTTTTGTCGATGATCTTAGGAGAAGAAAAGGATAATATGTACTATCCTCATTATCAGACTAGCAACAGCAATTTTCCTATCCTCAGCAAAAGAGATATTAGTGTTATTGCTGAAAGATATGCAAGAGAATTTATGCCGGAGATAGTGGAAGACCCACAACCCTTCAATGTTGACGGATTTGCGGAGAATTACCTGGGACTTCAGTTGGATTACCAATATCTGTCCAATGATGCCAGATATCTTGGGATGATGGTCTTTAATGATACGGATAGGGTCATTGTCTATCTGCCGGATGCAGATCAAGCTGAGTACATGCATGCGGATCAAGGGACGGTGATTATTGATTGTTCGCTGCTGGCGAAGAAACAGGAACATCGATATCGTTTTACAATGGGGCACGAATGTGGACATTGGGTTTTCCATAGAAGTTACTATGGTTATGATGCATCCCAGTTGAACCTGTTTGATACTCAGCTACCTTATATTAAATGCAGGGAAAGCATAGAGTATGACTGTTATGGATTTACTAATAAATGGGAAGATTCAAAATGGATGGAATGGCATGCAGATCACTTTTCTGCAGGTTTGCTTATGCCGGAAACAGCAGTTCATCTTTTGCTGAATAGAGAGCTAAGCGGCAATAGTAGTGAGCAGAGAAAAATTACGCTTGTTTCCGAGAGATTCAACGTTTCGGAAAAGGCGGCTTTTCTGAGATTGCAAGAACTAGGACTTATCCAACAACCAGGAAAGTAGTTGTTAGCAATACAGTTTTAGTTTTTGGTGAGCGGCGACAAGAGTCGCTGCAAAAATTTGCAATCAAAGTAAGCTAGTAGGCTTACAGTTTACAAGGAGGATAATATGCCGGTTTATTCAAATCTGGAGTACGTCAAAATCGTTCGACCTTTGCCTAAATTTGTGCAAAGAGATATTTGTGGGATTCCGGTTATTGAACCGAATCCACTGGATATTTCTGCAATAAATAATGGCTTATGGTTAATCAACATGAAGAATGCATCAGTGAAGGATAGATGTCCAGAAAGGAAAATAGTGCATTCTTTCTGTTACGATGATGTGCTATGGAGGGCATATAATAACCCTTATAGATACCTTGAGCGAGTTGCCCCTTATTATGCCGTTGCATCATTTGATTTCAGTATGGACATCGACATGGACTATAAGCAGGTTTATGATGCTGTTTATATCAATCGTTGGAGTGGTGCCTTTATTCAAGCAAATGGGAAAAATGCGATTCCTACTGTTGGGTGGCTAAAACCGGATTCTTATGATCTTTGTCTAGCCGGAATTAGGGATGGTGGAGTGTTTCTCATTTCAACCTTGGGTGCAAATAATAGTGATAGTTATCCTGATTTCATCGCAGGATATCGGGAAGTGCGACGTCGTTTTCCAAAGACTCAAATTATCTGTGTAGGTAACCGTCTAATCGGGATGGATGATGATGTATGCTATGTTCGATATGAAGAGTCTTTTGGTTCACAGGACAGATATCAAGATTGGTGGCAACCGAAACTTATTAACTGGGATATGTCTATCCCGAAAGGAGTGTGATAAAATGTCATCTAGAGGTGCAAAAGTGAAAAATGGGCATGTTACCACGCAGGAGTACCATATGAAGGATGGGAAAATGGTGTTTGATGCAAAAGTTCTTGTTGGTGCAACCAAGCAACAACATGGTTTGCCTGACTATGCTCATAGTCCAAACAGTAAGTATATTAAGGAAAATCCGGATGGGTCTTTCCGCGAAATGCGTGTATATGATGAATTTGGATTTCCTATTATTGAGATTGGATATCATCCAGAACAACGGTTAACAAACAACCGGCACGAATATATCCTACATTATCATATCTTTGATTCTGATTTAAATCGATCTCTGGGTGGAAAGCTTTGGGACGCGGAGAATATTCATATCTATGATTTTTATAGACATTACCTGAAGGAGTACGGATTATGATAAACGGATATTTGAAACAATTTCTTGATACCGGTTGGTATTCGGAGGCAACTCTTTACTACAATGGATATATATATTGGTGCGAGGCTCAGTTTGATGCTACCACGAAAACTAACACTTTCTTTGTCGATAAGTGGGAAGCAGAGAACGAAGACAATACTTACTATCATTCTCTTCTTGAAGCAGATGGAACTATAGAATGGACCAGAGTATTGGAAATTGAAGACAGGGATCTGAATTTAATTAAAAAACGCTTTCTTGAATCACCACTCTTCGAGGGAAGTACATTCTGGCAAGTCGAAAAAAAGATTGCCTGGTTGGATGAAAGCACACCCTATATGAAGAAGAACATATAAATGGGAGAAAGAAGAGGATTATGATGCTGGACGATCTACGATAAAGCAGTGGTTTACTCCGAAAAGCTGACAGGTGTGATGAGCGGCAGAGCATTGGTATGGGTGTGGATGTTTACATCCGTATGAGAGCCGCCGTATTCTCCGTCCACGGTCCAGAGAAGAGCCTCTTTGCTCTCAAAGCGGATGTCTCTGACCTGTCTGTGGATCAGCAGGGGGGAGGAGTAGTCCTTATTGACAATGCTGGTGAACAGAGACAGGAAATCGATGGGATTCTGAGAGCTGCGGATCAGGTACAGCTCGGACAGTCCGTCATGGAGGTCGATGTCATCCTTTAGAAGCTTCTTGAAGCCGCCTACGGAAGTGGTATTGGAGACAAAACCAAGGAGAAAATCGGCTTCGATCTCTTCTCCATCGGCAGTAACTTTTACGTGTTGAGGGCGATAGCTGGGTAAACGGTTTGCACCTTCAAATACATAAGCCAGATAGCCCAGGGCATTCTTCAGTTCCTGGGGAGTGTCGTAGGGAACATCCGTAAAGATGCCGAAGGCGGCCACGTAGGTGAAGTATTCACGGCCCAGCTGACCTACATCGTAAAATAGAGGTGAGCCGCTGATGATCATCTGCACGGCTTCAGGAATGTTCAGGGCCAGACCGTGGCTGGCGGCAAAATCGTTGGTGCTGCCCGCAGGAATGTATCCGATGGAGGGTCGTGACTCGGGAGCAAGGGCCATGACACCGTTAGCGCATTCGTGGAGGGTGCCGTCTCCGCCGCTGACCACCAGAAGATCACAGCCGGCTCCGTGCTGCTTTACAAAGGTCTCGGCGTCGCCTCTGCTTTGGGTAGGATAAGTGGTTACCAAAAAGCCTGCGGCGGTGAAATCATTGACGGCCGTATGGAGCTGCTGCTTGATCTGCCCGTGCCCGGCATGGGGATTGTATACAAGAAGAAGATTTTTCATAGGCTGAAGGATACCTTACTTGAAAAGGCATGACAGTATACACAGGGTGGTATACATATGGCTGAGGATGCATCGCAATAGATACAGTGCATTTATCCCAAAGATAAGCCATGTCTGAAAACTCAATCTAAAGTTTTATCCTCGATAGCGCCGGTGACCCTGCCTCTTATGCCTGCGGGAATGTATTCACCCATGGTCAGATCGAGAGTAACGGTTTTTCCGTCCCTCATGACGGTCATGGTGAGGGATTGGCCCACTGCGATCTTCTCCACTTCAGCCTTCAGTGTTTCCGCATTATCCACGGTGATGCCGTTGATGGTCAGGATGCGGTCTCCTACCTGCAGCCCGCCCTTCTCGGCAGCGCTGCCCTCGTTGATGCTGTACACATAGACGCCAAGCTCTTCTACCCGGTACATATATGCCATCTGGGCCGTGGTGATGTTCAGCATGGTGATACCCAGAGCCGGTCTGCCTGCCACATAGCCGTGCTCCAGAAGATCATCCAGGATCTCCATTACGTCGTCGATGGGAATGGCAAAGCCGATTCCTTCTACATCACTGCCGGAGGATTTGGCATTGACGATGCCCACCAGGCTCCCTTGCTCATCCAGAAGCGCTCCGCCGGAGTTTCCGGGGTTGATGGAAGCGCTGATCTGCAGTAGTTTCATGGTGGTCCCGTCAATGGCGATGCTGCGCTCCTTGGCAGCGACGATGCCGCTGGTGACGGAACCGCCCAGCTGTCCCAGAGGGTTGCCGATGGCGATGATGGTCTGGCCTACCCGCAGGCTCTCAGAGGAGCCGATGGTGGCGGGAGTCAGTCCGGTCTCTTCTATTTTCAGAAGAGCGATATCCAGGTCTTCATCGAGCCCTACCAAAGCGGCCGGGTAGGAGGAGCCGCTATGAAGGGTGACGGTGATGGAGGTGGCCTCGTCGATGACGTGGTTGTTGGTGATGATGTAGCCGTTATCGGACACAATGACTCCGGATCCGGCGCCGGAGGTGATGTACTGCTGCATGAAGGAGCTGGTGGCCACCACTTCTGTAGTGATTTCCACTACGCTGTCGGCGGTCTTATCCACCACATCGGGAATGGAGAGAACATCGCTCTGGGAGGAGGCGATGTTCAGGGTCATGGGTGCTACTTCCTGGATGGTCAGCAGGGAGCTTTCCGATGCAGGGGCAGTCTGCTGCTGAGTTTCGGGAGCGGGGGTGTTCTGCTCATTCCGGGAGGGGGATGTTTGCATCTGCTGCAGCTGACCGGAGGCAAACTGTCCGTTGCCGATGGCATAGCCTACCGAACCAAAGACCAGAGCGGCGCAGAGAATGAGGGCGATGATGCCCACCACCTTTCCTTTTTTCTTTTTTTGAGGTTTCGGTTGGGGTTGAGGATAGTAGGGGGTGCCGGGGCCGGCGGGATAGGTGTAGTTATAATTGTAATTGTTGTTATATGGCGGCTCGCTCCCGGTGGAATAAGGAGTTTGATAATACCCGGGATCCTGCTGCTCAAAGCCTCCGGGTGAAGTGGCATAGGGGTTGTATTGGCCGTTATGTACTGTATTGGGATCGGCGGCAGGGCTGTTCTCACCCGCACCAGCGAAATCTTTAGCTTCAAACTCAGACATGGTGGTCTCCTTTCTATATAACCTGCTTTGTATCTTACTGGTTATTTTTGACAAAAGTATGACTAAAGAGTAACTCTTATCTGAAAACATGGGATGAAGGAGAGGGATTCGGCGCTATTTGGATTTTTTGCCTCTTTTATTCTTATGTGGGATATTGTATCATTCTTTTTGTTTGGCGGAAATCTGCCGGACGATCACAAATAGCGGATGGACATCCTAAAGAAATGGAGGAAATAATCATGACAGAATATAATCCTAACGAACAGATCCCTCAGGAGCCTGTAGTGGAAGTGCCGGTGCAGGAAGTTGTTCCTCAGCCCGAGATGCAGCCGACAGTCGATGCTCAGGCTGAGATTCCGGTTCAGCCTGCTGAACAGAGCTTCCAGTATCAGGCACCTCAGCAGTTTGCACCCCAGGAGCCCCAGACCTTTGTTCCCCAGGCACCTCAGCAGTTTGCACCCCAGGAGCCTCAGACCTTTGT
>JABUST010000152.1 GCA_021442595.1 Lachnospiraceae bacterium
GACCCCAAGAACCTCTACGCGACCGTGTTCGAGGGCGCGCCGGAGGAGGGCATCGAGCGAGAGAACGAGGGGGCTCCGTACTGGGAGAATTCTCCGGAAACTTCAACAAGAAGATCGGCGGCGACGGCATCAAGGGCAAATGGGATGCAGAGACCACAGATAAGTATATTCAGGAAGAAATGGGCCCCAAGGCCCAGCGCATGAAGGAACTCTTTGCCAAGGCATATCCGGACCGTTCTCCCGCAGACCTGCTGTTCCTGGACACCCGCCTGCGCCGGGGCTGCCTGGAGTTCTGCAAGGCCAGAGCCCAGGCCGGCGGAAAGGTATGGAACTGGATGTTCAATCTGGAAGCCCCCTTCAACTACGGCACTGTGGCCTGGCATAACGCCGAGGAGTGCTACGTCTTCCGCAACGCCGCATACATCGAGGCTCAGTACATCCCCGTGGTGTCTGAGAGGGTAGAGGATCAGATGGCCGGCGCCTGGGTGCAGTTCGCCAAAACCGGAGATCCAAATCATGACCTCATTCCTCTGTGGCCTGCCTGCACAGAGGACAGCGTTCCCACCATGTGCTTTGATGAGACCACGGACCTTCGGGTGGACTATGACAGAGAACTTATGGCAGAGTATCCCGATCCGGTATTTAAAGGTTTCCCCGGAAGTGGTAAAATGTATGCCATGTTCGGTGTCAAACCGGATGATGTAGATTGATATTCGTACCCGGAAGCAGACATGTGTTGGTATGAATAATCGAGAATAAAAAAGTTTGGTGGTCCTGTGTGAACTGAGAAAACAGTGCATACAGGACCTATCAGGCTGAAAACATCAGGAGGAACCTCATGGAACTGAGAATCGATCCCGATAATAAGATCATGTGCTTCTTTGCAAGGACCTTTGACATTGTGCTGCTGCAGATCTTGTTCATTCTCACCTCTATTCCTATCTTTACCGTGGGGGCAAGCCTGTCAGCCCTGTTTTCCACCTGCCGGAAGCTCCAGAAGGAATCTGTTACTTCCACGGCTGCCGCATATTTCGCATCTTTCAAAGAGTGCTTCAAGCAGAGCACCCTGGCCTGGCTGATCATGTTGGTGGTGGGTGCTGTGGTGGGAGTGGACATTTGGTACTACCATTCTCAGGGCATCAGCTTTAACTTTCCTTTGCTTCTGGCCTTTGTGGTGGGAGCTGTGGATTACCTGATCTTCCTGTATTTCTTCCCCCTGACCGCCTGGTTCGACAACACCCTGAAGGGACATTTCAGAAATTCCCTTATGCTCTCGGTGCTTCATTTTCTGACCACGGTGCTGGTCACCATCATGTACATCATCACCTATAATATCGGTCTGGTGGTGTTTCCTCTGGTGGTTTTCATGGGCTTCAGCGGCCCTGCCTATCTGGCTACCTACCTCTTTGCCATCGTGTTCCGGAAGCACGGCGCGCCGGAAGCTGCCCCCACACGGGCAAAGGAAGAGGAGTGAACGACGCTCTATACTGCGATCCACAGATGCTGATGGAGCAAGCCTCTGTAAAGTACTGTAAAGAGGAATAGCCCGGTTAATTTAGTCAACCTACAGTTGTTTCAAAAAGAAAAGACTCACTTCGCGTGAGTCTTTTCTTTATGGAGATGAGGGGAATCGAACCCCTGTCCGAAGATCCCTTAGCCCCGGGCCGGCTACCATCATAGTCGATGTTTTATATTTCCCTCAGCCCGGCTCCCGTCGACAGGATATGGGCTTTGGTAGCTTCATACTACCGTTCTATCTGCAAAGCTTAAGATAGACCGTTCCCTGCGTTATGTTTACACCCCGTATCTGAGGAGCAGGAGCCTCAGGCGGGACGGCAGCATCAGGCTGCAAACGCGTAAGCGTTATTGTTATTGTTTGCGTTTATATTTAGGTTCAGTTGATGACGCAGGCTGACCTGCGGATGGCTCCCAAAACCTTGGCGGTCCCCGTCGAAACCGGACATCCCCGAAACTTCCGAAGAAGAGCCGAAAATACAGCCGGGATACGCAAAACAAACAGTAAGGGTATTGTAGAGAAGAAACTGCTCTTTGTCAAGGATGAGAAGATAAGGTGTATTTTTGCTTTTGAGGGAGCGGTTGGGATGATATCAGGATATCATGGTATTTCTGCCGGGGCCCGGCCCTGCGAATCAGCGATCGGTATCTCACTGCCGAACTTTGGCTCTGATGTCTCCGGCAGATAAATGACCGGGAACACCAGGGTGGCCTTAAACAGATCGCCGTCAATGGATATGTGAAGGCGGCCGTTTTGAAGCTCCGTCATGCTCCGGGCGATGGAAAGTCCCAGTCCGTTCCCCTCTGTAGTCCGGGAGACATCTCCCCGGGTGAAGCGCTCCATAAGCTTCTCCTCGGGAATATTCAGAGCCTCCTTGGATGTGTTCCGGAAGGTGATGATGGCGTTGCCGTTATAGGTCTCCAGGGACAGATAGGCTCTGGTGCCGCCTTGAGCATACTTACAGATGTTGTTCATCAGGTTGTCAAATATGCGCCACATGCGTCTTCCGTCCGCCAAAATGAATACGTCATCTTCGGGAACGGAAAGGATCGGCGTCAAATCTGCAGCCATGAGCTTGTCCTCGTATTCTCCCAAGGCCTGGCTCAAGAGCATGCCTGCGTTACAGGGAACCAGCTCCACGTCCAGAGTGCCGGTGGAAGCCCGGGAGGCCTCCACCAGATCCTCAATGAGCCGCTTCAGCTTGTTGCTCTGGCGAATGAGGACGGCGGAATATTCCTTGATCCGGGGGTTGTCCGTCTGCTCCATGGAAATCAGGGAGGCGTAGTTGACAAGAGAAGTCAGAGGCGTTTTCAGATCATGGGAAACGTTGGTGATGAGCTCCGTCTGCATGTGCTCGCTCTTCAGCTGGTTTTCCACGGCGATGCTCATGCCCTTTCCGGTGGAGCTCAGGTTGTTGGCGTGTTTTCGCAGGGAAGGGAAGAGGGACTTGCTGTTCACCTGATAATGAAGGTCTCCCTTAGCCAGGGCCTCACCTGCTTTCTCCAGCTCCTTCAATCCGGACATAAAGTACAGGATCATAGGCACCAGAATGCACTTTTCAAGGAGCCAAAAAAAGAAAAGGGAATCTGTATGAGGAGCAAGGAGGATCCCTGCCAGCTCAAAACAGCTGATGATGACCAGGATGATGGAGGTCCGCCACACCAGAGGCACTCTTTGCATGGTGTGACCGATCATGGCGAAGAATCTCCATACTACTGTATTTTTCAGGAGCTGCCGCTGCTTCACCCGGACGGCCACATTCATGGAAAAGCCCAACAGTACCATCAGCATGATCAGGAACAGCAGGGGATACAGCACCAGGGCAAAGCTGATCCTGGAACCCACCACCGCCAGTACTTCCCACAGGAGAGCGAAGAACAACAGCAAAGGAATAATGATAAATTCAAAGGGAATATTGCCCAGGGGACCGGGATGAAGCTCCTCATCATGAGGGCGGCGGCCGGCAGAGGCCATAAGCACAGAGAAGAATACAATCTCCAGCAGAACCAGACCGATGATGATAAAGAAGATCATGAATCTCAGCTGGAACGCTTCATGGATAAGGAAGGAAACGATGTTGAATATGCCGTAGGGAGAATCGTTCACAAGGGGAGAGATCTGCACGGTGTAGGTGACGATACGGCTGGGGTCCACCGCTTCGTTGCTGTCGGTATATGCATATGCTTCACTTTCTTGGGCTGCCGTTTCTTCGGCGCCGGCAGAAAGCGATCTGCTCTCCTCAGAGATAGAGTCCAAGCGATTGGCTGCTTCAGATTCTTCCTCGCCGCCGGCGCCAGAGGCTTCTTCTGCAGCCATCTCCTCCATGTCGCCTTCCGAATATACAATTTCACCTTCGCTGTAGTCCTGAAGATACGCTTCCTCCGTACTGCTTTCTGCAAGAGGAGGCTCCGCATTGTGAAATTGGTTCAGATAGCTGATCTCGTCAGCGTATACGGATTGCAGCGTCTCCTTAAGACCGGAGGTCGTCAGATAAATGTCAGAAGCTGCGTCATGATTGATATAAATACCGGGATTCAGGTTGAAAGCATAGCCGTCGTCAAAGAGGTAGTAGGTCCGCTGATAGGTGAACTGCCAGTCGGTGACAGACTCATAGCCTGCAGAGCCTCCCACGAACTGCCCATCGGAGTTGGTGATCAGGTAGCTGATCTCCTCGTCTACGGACAGGGAATTGTACTGACTGCCGGCAATGTGCTTGTAGATCAGCTGTTCTGCCCGGGAGGAGACGATGGACTCATAGAAATGGGCGGTAAGCTGCTCCTCCGAGCGACTGTAGAAGCCCCGGGTGGTCATGATGGTGGCCAGGATGCAGCTGCCCACCAGAGCGCAGCAGGTGACGATGCAAAGAATGAAAAACAAGACCTTGCCCACCAGGGTACGAACAAAATTGCGCATCAGAAGGCTCCCTTCTCCATTTTATAGCCCTGTCCGAAAACCACCTTGATGTACCGGGGCTCCGCAGGGTCGATCTCGATTTTTTCCCTCAGGTGCCGGATATGCACAGCCACGGTGTTATCTGTGCCGAAGGGCTTCTCCTTCCACACGGTGGAATAGATATCCTTAGGGGAAAAGACCTTTCCCGGCTCGGACATGAGCAGCTTCAGAATGTCATATTCCTTGGGAGTCAGGGTGACGATTTGACCATCCACCTTCACCTCCTTGGTGACATCGTTGAGTTCGATGCCTCCCAGCACATAACTGTCCGGGGATTCGCTGCCGCCTCCGAATTTCAGGTAACGCCTTAGCTGGGACTTGACCCGGGCTGTGACCTCCAGGGGGTTAAAGGGCTTGGTGATGTAATCGTCTGCCCCCACATTCAGTCCCAGGATCTTGTCTGAGTCCTGGCTCTTGGCAGTCAATAGGATGATGGGGACGTTGCTGGTCTCTCTGATCTTGCTCATGGCGGTGATGCCGTCCATCACGGGCATCATGATGTCCATCAGGACCAGATGGATGGTCTCCCGGTCCATGATTTCAAGAGCCTGACGACCGTTGTAGGCTTCAAATACGGTAATGTCCGGGTCTGTAAGGTATATTTTCAGGGCGGCGACGATGTCTCTCTCGTCATCGCAGATGAGAATGTTGGTCATGAGTGTCTCCTTGTACTGAGGGGGATGCATGATCCGGGTCTGCATTGTCCGGGGCAGAGGCGGTTTGCTGCGTATTTTATGGATGATGACCTTCAATTCAGGTCCGGCATCGGGTGCAGAGCATATGAGGATAATATTTCATGTTTTCATTATACCTTCTCTTCTCTTTAAAAAGGAAGAAAGACTGCAATTAAGATTTGATGAAAAGAAATGTAATACAGGTCGGTGGCTGAGGGAGACACGGGATGATCGGTTCCCTGTTTGCAAGGATGGAGTCGATTATTGCTGTCGGTTTCCGAAGAGGGATACTGGAGCCGATCTCTATCTATATGGTGAAATCATAGACACAGATTGTGTTTTTCTTGTTTTTGCATGGGTTATTTCGTATAATAAGACGTTACAGCAGAATTATTCGGCTGCCGGTCCATGCAGATGCAGCGGGTCCGGCGCCGGGTCATATACAGAAAGGAAATGTGTCATTATGATGCAGATGCGTACACATAACTGCAGCGAATTAAGAGCTGCCAACGTAGGCGAGCAGGTCAAGCTGGTGGGTTGGATGGAGAACGTCCGTGAAGTGGGCGGCAGTCTGGCCTTCGTGGTTCTGAGGGACTTCTACGGCACCACCCAGATTGTGGTGGAGCAGCCGGATATGCTGGCAGTCATCAAGGAGCTGAACAAGGAATCCACCATCTCCGTGGAGGGCGTGGTGAGAGAACGCTCCAGCAAGAATCCCAAGCTCCCCACCGGCGATGTCGAAGTCGTTCCCTCAAAGATCGATGTGCTGGGACGATGCCGCTACAATTCTCTGCCCTTTGAGGTCAATCAGAGCCGCAAGGCCGACGAGATGCAGCGCCTGAAGTATAGATATCTTGACCTGAGAAATCCCGAGGTGAAGGCCAACATCGTCCTGCGATGCAACGTGGTGGCCGCCCTGCGCCAGGCCATGACGGAGCACGGCTTTCTGGAGATCACCACTCCCATCCTGACCGCATCCTCTCCCGAGGGTGCCCGGGACTATCTGGTGCCTGCCCGTAAGCATCCCGGCAAGTTCTATGCATTGCCCCAGGCTCCCCAGCAGTTCAAGCAGCTGCTTATGACCTCCGGCTTCGATCGCTATTTTCAGATTGCTCCCTGCTTCCGTGATGAGGATGCCCGTGGAGACCGTTCTCCCGGAGAGTTCTATCAGCTGGACATGGAGATGGCCTTCGCCACTCAGGAGGATGTGTTCGCCATCCTGGAGGATGTGCTGCCTCCCATTTTTGCTAAATTCGGTAAGTATAATATTGCTTCCTCCGCGCCCTTCCGCCGCATCGCTTACCTGGATGCTCTGGAGACCTACGGTTCCGACAAACCCGATCTGCGCATTGACCTGACGGCCAAGGATATCTCCGACCTGTTTGCCGGTTCTGAGTTTGAACCTCTGAAGGACAAGAAGGTGAAGGCTGTGGACATCACCGGCTGCGCTCTGACCCGCAAGCAGATCGAGAAGCTGCTGGCTGACTGCGAGGTTCAGTCCGGCGTTAAGAGCTACTGGTTCAAGACCGATGAAAAGGGCGAGATCGTTGGCGGCATCGCTAAATTCGTGGCTGACAGAAAGGAAGCTCTGGCTGGAAAGCTGGATCTGGCTCCCAACACTCTGGTGGTGGTCAACGGCGGAGAGCAGGCAGTGAAGGCCACCGGCGTGGTCATCAAGACCTTCGGCGCTGCTGTAGAAGGACACATGGATAAAGAACGCTATGAATTCTGCTGGATCGTGGACTTCCCCCTGTACGAGATCGGGGAAGAGAGCGGCGAGCTGGAGTTCTGCCACAATCCCTTCTCCATGCCCAACGGCGGTATGGAAGTGCTGCTGAAGGCAGAGCGGGGCGAGGTGGATCCCCTGACCATCACTGCAGACCAGTATGACCTGGTTTGCAACGGTGTGGAGCTTTCCTCCGGCGCTGTCCGCAATCATGATCCCGAGATCATGATCAAGGCCTTTGAACTGGTTCGCCTGGGCGAGGAGGATGTGAAGGCTAAGTTCCCGGCTATGTACAATGCCTTCTGCTACGGTGCTCCTCCCCATGCAGGCATCGCTCCCGGGGTGGACCGCATGGTTATGCTGCTGGCCGGCGAGGATTCTATCCGTGAGATCATTCCCTTCCCCATGAATAAGAACGCTCAGGATGTGATGATGGATGCTCCTTCTGTGGTAACTCAAAAGCAGCTGGATGAGCTGCACATTGCGGTGGTGAAGGAACAGGAGTGAGGGCTTTTTTGCTCTTAACCTGAGAAATAAAATGGTTTAGCAGGAACACTCTGACCGACTTCTTTCTCATGACGGCAAAAAGTCGACGCGACTTTCGTCGCGGAAAGAAGGATCAGAGTGTTCCTGCTTTCTTGTGCAAAGAAAAAGCAATCAGCCAGATGCGAAGAATTTACAAAATGCAAATTTTTGCAGTTAACAGCACAAACTTGCAAAAAATACAAGTTTGTGCTATGATTTGCAAAAAAGGAGATGAGAAATGATTGCATTCCATGAGCTGAAAAAGCGCGATATCTATTTAAACAGATTGATTGCATTCCAAGATACAGAACCGGTAAAGGTAATTACCGGTATTCGCCGCTGCGGAAAATCCAGCCTGCTGAAGCTGATGATTGAGCATCTCAAAAAGACTGGTGTGGACTCCGATCAGATTGTTGAGATGAACTTTGAGTCTTTTTATTTTTCAAAGATGACAGCAGAAGAGCTTTATCAATATGTTAATGAGAGAATTATTCCCGGCAAACGTATGTATCTCTTCTTCGACGAGCTGCAGCGTATTACCGGTTGGGAGCAGGCTATCAACTCATTCCGAGTTGATTTTGACAGCGATATATATATCACCGGATCCAATGCATATCTTCTATCCTCTGAATATGCAACCTATCTCTCGGGTCGCTGTGTAGAATTAAAAATGCTTCCGCTTTCCTTTTCGGAGTTTATTACTTTTCACGGATTTTCTATCAAAGGTCTGCAAAACCCTTTGGGAGAAACAAAGAAGGTTGCGGTTTCGGCTAATGGTGAACATTACGAGCTTTCAGAACTGTTCAGCACCTATTTGCGCTACGGAGGAATGCCGGGAATTGCGGATGTCGGCCTAACTCAGGACAATGTAATGCCTCTTTTAGACGGAATCTATTCTACAGTGATTGTAAGGGATATTCTTGAACGAGAAAAACGCAGAGGGCAGCGTCAGATTACAGATGCTGTGCTTCTGAGGAAAATCATCATGTTTCTTGCCGACAATATTGGAAGTTCTGTTTCGGTTTCTTCCATTGGAAACATTCTGACAAATGAAGGATTACTGGATGGTAACAAAAAAACCAATCCAAGCGCGCACACGGTACAAGCTTATGTGGATGCCCTTTTGGAATCTTATTTTTTCTACAACATAAAACGTTTTGATATAAAGGGAAAAGAATACTTGCGTACGCTGGGGAAATACTATATCGTTGATATCGGTCTTCGCAATTTTCTTCTCGGTTTTCGAAATCGTGATAGCGGACATATACTCGAGAATGTTGTTTATTTTGAGCTTCTTTTCCGTGGATACGATGTTGCTGTAGGAAAACTGAGGAACGAAGAGATTGATTTCATTGCAGCTAAGGCTGATGAAAAGCTTTATATTCAAGTAACGGAATCTATGGCAAGTGAAGATGTTCGCAAACGAGAACTCACTCCCTTAATGCAAATCAAGGATAACCACGAAAAACTTGTACTTTCTTTAGTACCGGGAATGGAATGTAACTACAATGGAATCAAATCCCGTAATTTGATTGATTGGCTGGTCAGTTGACAGTCAATATTAGTTTCCCTATTTTTCCCTCCTCACACCACCTGTCTTTCAACATACTTTTCATACAGGAAGATTATCATTTTTCAGTTTCCCTTATGTTCGAATATGAGGGCAGCAGGCTGATAAAGATAGACGGATAATAAGGATAGCCGACAAATGATCCCGCAGATTCTGCCTCCTCGCAATCCCATATCCTTTTGACAAATATCCCCGAAAATCTTATAATTTACAGAATATCAGTATCTTGGGAAATTATGCAGTTTTGCCCGGGAAAGGAGGAAGGATGTTCCACAGGTACTACCGCTATTCGGAGCCCTCAAAGCTTCTGTCCAGAGCCATCTGTACCACCCTGGAGAACCTGAACTACTTTCCCGGACTGGACAGGATCCGCATCGTTCCCCTGAATCTTCAACTGACAGGCGTTCCTGAGCCCTGGAAGGGCACCCGCATGGCCATCATATCCGATCTCCACGCCCATTACTTCGGCAAAGATCAGATCAAGCTGAAAGAAGCCATGGAGTCCATCCGGCCGGATTTGATTCTGGTGGCCGGTGACTGGATCCGGATCAACTATGAAGAACAGGATCGGATGAGCATTCTCTCGGCGGCCAAAGCCCTGGCATCAGTGGCCCCCGTGTATTCCAATTACGGAAACCATGAAATAAGGGCCCGGGGCCTTACCCTCATGCAGCAGGAGCTGTCGGAAGCCGGCATCTGCTTTCTGCTGAATGAGACGGTTTCTCTGCAGCGGGATAACACGCAGATTCTGATGACGGGCTTCACCACCCCTTACGTGTATTACCACGGTAAGGACAAGGAGCGGGCCGGGAGAGACATGGAAAGCATGGGGACCCAGTGGTCGGATGCTATGAAAAACCTATCCTTTTCCGATAGCCTTCCTCCCCTCACCGATGCGGTCGATGCCTCCAAAACTGCCGATATTAAGTGCATCTCATGCACAGCTGCGGCCTCGGAAGCGGCTTCATTTTCTGCCGCCGACTCTCTGCTGATTTCCCGGGAAAACACCTTCCGCATCGCCATCGCTCACAGGCCGGAGCTGCTGCCTCTGTACGCCTCTCTGGGCCCCGACCTGGTCATCACCGGTCACGCCCACGGAGGTCTCATGAAGCTGGGTCCCGTAAGAGTCCTGGCCCCGGATCAGGGACTGTTCCCCAAGATGGCGGAAGGCATCCGAACCGAAGACAAAACCACCATGGTCATTTCCGAAGGACTGGGCGGTCCCCGTGTGGGCATCCGTCCTCAGATCCTGGTTCTGGAACTCTGAGAAAAAAACGATCAAAACAGGAGATTAAACAATGGCAAAACTTTGGGGCGGACGGTTCCGCAGCGAAGAAAATAAGAGCATGGAGGACTTCAACTCCTCCTTCCCCTTCGACAAACGGCTGTATAAAGAAGATGTGACAGGCAGCATCGCCCATGTACACATGCTGGGCAAGCAGGGCATCATCGCCCGGGAAGAGGCCGACCTCATCGCCTCCACACTGCAGCAGATCCTTGCCGATATCGACGCAGGCTCCCTCCTTCTTTCCGGTCTTCCGGAGGACGCGGAGGACATCCATACCTTCATCGAAATGGAGCTCACCGCCCGCATCGGAGATGTAGGCAAGAAGCTCCACACCGGCCGCAGCCGCAACGACCAGGTGGCCGTGGACATGCGCCAATATGCCCGCAGCGCCTGCAGCCATCTCACAGACCTGGTCCGTCAGCTGAAGGAGGCCCTGGCAGCCAAAGGCAAGGAGTATCCCTGCCTCATGCCCGGCTACACCCACCTGCAAAGAGCCCAGGTGGTCACCTTCCGCTACTACATGAATGCCTATGTATCCATGCTGGAAAGGGATATGCAGCGGCTCACTAACACCGGAGATCTCATGAACCGCAGTCCCCTGGGCTGTGCTGCCCTGGCAGGCACCACCCATCAGCTGGACCGGGCCATGACCGCCGCAGAGCTGGGCTTTGACGGCCCCGTAGACAATTTCCTGGACGGAGTCAGCGACCGGGATTATCTCCTGGAAATGCTCAGCGACATGAGCATCATCATGGTGCACCTGTCCCGCCTCAGCGAGGAGCTGATCCTCTGGTCCAGCAGCGAATTCAACTTCGTGGAGATCGATGACGCCTACGCCACCGGCTCCAGCATCATGCCCCAGAAGAAAAATAACGACGCCTGCGAGCTCATCCGGGGCAAGACCGGAAGAGTCTTCGGCTCGCTCATGGGCCTTCTCACCACCATGAAAGGTCTGCCCCTGGCCTACAATAAGGACATGCAGGAGGACAAGCAGGGTTTCTTCGACGCTGTGGACACCCTGGAAGCCTGCCTCACCATCATGACCGGCATCATCTCCACCCTGAAGGTAAAGGAGGAGGTCATGAAAAAGAGCGTCCGCACCGGATTTCTGAATGCCACAGAGGTGGCGGACTATCTGGTAAAGAAGGGAGTAGCCTTCCGGGACGCTCACGGCATCGTAGGCCGCATCGTCATCGCTTGTGAGGATCGGGGCAAGGCCATCGAAGATCTGACCATTGAAGAACTCAGAGAGTTCGACCCTGTCTTTGATGAAGAGATCTACGAATTTCTGGACTACCGCAACATCCTCAGCAAGGGAATCAAGAAAGAGATCCTTATGGATTGAGCTTCGAAGAGAAGACCTTGCCGGAATGCTTTTATTGATCTTCCAAAAGATAATTCTTTTCGGAATGCTTTTCCGAAAACCGTTCTATAAAATAACTATGCTGGGAGCCACCCGCGGACCTTCCCCGGGGAACCCCAAAGGAGAAGACATATGACCAACCGTCCCCTGATCGGACTGATCGGTGACTATGAACCGGATCACGGCTCCTTCACCATAAAAAGCTCTTACGTCGAAGCCATCCGCCTCCTGGGCGGCGCACCGGCCATCATCGCCCCGGACTCTGCCGTGCCCAAGGATTGGTCCGGCGATCGTGACGAATTCCTTGCTCTGGCCGACCTGCAGACAGAGCTCATCGACCGTCTGGATGGCGTTCTCTTCACCGGAGGCGCCGATGTTGACCCTCACTTCTTCGGAGAGGGTGTCCACACCTGCTGCGGCGGACTGGAGCCCTGGCGGGACGCCCTGGAGATTAAGCTGGTTCGGTATTGCCTGGAGAAGGATATTCCCTCCCTGGGCATTTGCCGGGGCATCCAGACCATGGCTGCCGCTCTGGGAGCCAAGCTGGTCCAGGATGTATACGCAGAAGAAAGTAAGACCGGACAGATCCACCGGCAGAAGGCCCCCACCTGGTATCCCACCCATCAGGTGTTTACGGAAGAGGGCACCCTCCTTCGGAGCATCCTGGGAGAGAGCTGTTGGGTCAACACCTTCCATCATCAATGTATCTCCAAAAACCAGGAGCACCCCTTTAAGGTCAGCGCCTATTCCGATGATGGCCTCATCGAAGGGATGGAGGTGCCGGAGAAGGCATTTTTCCTGGGAGTGCAGTGGCATCCGGAACGCATGACCAACGACCCGGTGCAGAGAAGACTCTTTACCGCATTCATTGAAGCAGCCGCTGCCTACAGAAATTGAGTCAGAGCCATCAGCCGATGGCGGTGAAGGATTCCGTCGACCGGCAGATTTCATGAGATTCGTTGGATAACAATGAAGATCGAAGGCATCAGCTGCCGGTGAACCGGCACCCGAAATTAAAGGAGGGGACCATGGATATCCGTCTGAACGACGTGTGCAGACTCAAGAAGGAGCACCCCTGCGGCAGCAAAGAATGGCTGGTCCTTAGGGTGGGAGCCGACTTCAGACTGCAGTGCACCGGCTGTTCCCACCAGCTCATGCTGAGCAGAGAAAAGCTGGAGAAAAACCTGCGCCGCATCATCCGAAACGGAGTGGAGATGCAGGAGATATATAAAGATCCTCAGGCAACCCTGCCGGAAGGCGACACTATACAACAAAAGGAGGCTGGCAATGAGCTCAGATAAGAACGGGTACAAACGCACCGAAGCCAATCTGACCCGGACCGATGGGGACAGCTCTCTCTGGAATGCCAGAGAAGATAAGCATCTGCGCACCTACCGCTTTGCCCTGATCGCCGGGCTGCTGCTCATCTTCTTCAACATGATCGGCCGCCTGTTCATTCCCTCTCCCTGGGTATACGGCTTTGATGTAGCCTGCCTCACCATCACCATCATCCTCATGATCACCCTGTACAACCGGGTCATGAAGCGGTTTGAATACCGGGTGAACGAGCAGGCTGTGGGCATTGCCACCGAATACCAGCAGTACATGAACCAGTGGCAGACACCCTACGTCATGCTGGACAACCGCTTGCGGGTGGTGTGGTACAACGATGCCTTCCGAAAGATCATGACCACCGCCGATCCCATCGGTTTCACTCCCGATGAAATGGGCATCCAGTGGGGCAACGACAAGCCGGATTGGGATCCCATCCAAAAGGTCATCACCCTGGACAATGCCATTTACCGGGTACTGCTGTCCCAGATTCGTCTCAGGGACAAGAATGAGCCCGCCAGTGACACACGCTCCTACACCCTCATGTACGGCATGAGCTTCACAGACATCACCCGGGAGAAGAAGCTGGAGCAGGAGAACCTGGATCAGCAGACCGTGGTGACTCTTCTGTATATCGACAATTATGACCAGATCGTCAGCATTATGGATGAAGGAGAGAAGCCGGTCATGGAGGCTGCCGTCTACCGCCAGCTCTCCGATCTGGCTGCCGATCTGGCCGGCGTCATCAACCGGCTGGAAAGAGATCGGTTCATGATCCAGTTTCCCCGCCGCAGTCTGAAAAAGCTGTGCGAGACCAGAAAATTCGACATTCTGGAAAATGTAAAGAAAATCGAATCCGGCAGCCGCTACCGCATTACTCTCTCCATCGGCGTAGGTGTGGACAAGGATCTGCAGTCTGCCAGGCGCTATGCCTCCGGCGCCATTGAACTGGCCATGGGCCGCGGCGGAGACCAGGCCGTTGTGAAATATGCGGACACTCAGCAGTTCTTCGGCGGCATGAGCGCTTCCACGGAGAGCAACACCCGGGTCCGGGCAAGGCTCATCGCTCTGGCTCTGAAGGAACGTATCGAAGCCTTTGACCGGGTCCTCATCATGGGACACAACAATCCGGATCTGGACTGTCTGGGCAGTGCTCTGGGTGTGTACCGCATGTGCATTGACCTGAAAAAGCCGGCAAACATCGTCATCAGCGAGAAGCATCACAGCGCCATCACCTACCTGTATGACCTGGTCAAGAACGATCCCGACCACGCCGGCGCCATGATCGATCACGATGAGGCTCTGGAGCTCATCAGTGATAAGACCCTGCTGATCATCGTGGATGTAAACCGCAGCGTCATCGTGCAGTACCCGGACATCCTGGAGAAGATGAAGGATGTGGTGGTCATCGATCATCACCGGGCTGCGGCCGATCACATCAATGGCGCAGTCATCAGCTATGTGGAGCCCTTTGCCTCCTCTGCCAGCGAGATGGTCACCGAGCTGCTGCAGTACATGCTGGAAAAACCCAAATTCAGCGGCGTAGAGATCGACGGCATGCTGGCAGGTATCATGCTGGACACCAAGAACTTTGTGGACCAGGCAGGCGTGCGTACCTTTGAAGCCGCTGCCTACCTGAGGCGCCGGGGCGCAGACATCGGCCGAGTGCGGAAAATGTTTAAGAACGATATGGACGAATACAAGGCCAAGTCCAATCTGATCGCAGAGTCCGTCATGATCTATCCCAGCATCGCCTATGCCCAGTGGCAGGCAGATATGAGCAATGCAGTCACCGTGGCCGCCCAGGCGGCAGACGACCTGCTGGACATCCGGGGAGTGGACGCTTCCTTTGTGGTCACAGGGCTCCCGGGAGGAAAGATCAACATCAGCGCCAGAAGTCAGGGCAACTTTAATGTACAGCTGGTTATGGAGGCTTTGGGAGGAGGCGGCCATCACAGCGCAGCCGGAGCCCAGATGCAGAACATTTCTCTGGATGGTGTCAGAGACAGGATCGACGAAGCCATCGGCAGAGTGGCCGGCCTGAAGCACGCACCGGAGCCTACAGTTTCCGGCACGGATGTGGTACAATAAGAGCAGAGAAAAGCGAACCTGAGTGCATAAGGACAAAGCAAAGGACTCCGGCCGCATTTGTATAGAGGGCGGCCGGCTTCAGCAATCTTTGTCTGCAGGGACGCGAACCGTAAAATCGGAATTATGTATACAAGGAGGAAGATAAAATGAAGAAATCTTTA
>JABUST010000102.1 GCA_021442595.1 Lachnospiraceae bacterium
GTCGTGGGCGGGCACGGCCATGATGGCGCCCGTGCCGTAGGTCATGAGCACATAGTCGCCGATCCAGACGGGGATCTCACGGCCGTTGACAGGATTGACAGCCTTAATGCCCTTCAGCTCCACGCCGGTCTTTTCCTTGGCCAGCTCGGTGCGCTCAAAATCAGACTTGCTTCTGGCAAACTCACGGTAAGCCAGAACCTCATCAAAGTTTTCGATCTGCTCCTTCCAATCATCCAGAATGGGATGCTCTGGGGACATGACCATGTAGGTGGCGCCGAAAAGAGTATCGGGACGGGTGGTATAGATGGTCAGTTCCTGACCGTTCACCTTAAAGTTCACCTCAGCGCCTTCACTGCGTCCGATCCAGTTGATCTGCTGGGTCTTCACTCGCTCGATGAAATCCAGATCCACCAGTCCGTCAATAAGCTTCTGAGCATATTCGGTGATCTTCAGCATCCACTGGGACTTCATGCGGTGCTCTACCTGAGCTCCGCAGCGTTCACAGCAGCCGTCCACCACTTCTTCATTTGCCAGTCCTACTTTACAGGAGGGGCACCAGTTGACGGACATTTCCGTCTTGTAAGCCAGTCCCTTGTTGAACAGCTGCAGGAAGATCCACTGGGTCCACTTGTAAAAGTCGGGATCGGTGGTATTCACTTCCCGGTCCCAGTCAAAGGAAAATCCGATAGACTTCAGCTGGGTTCTGAAGTGGTCCACATTGTTCTTGGTGACCACTGCGGGATGGATCTTATTCTTGATGGCATAATTCTCCGTGGGAAGTCCGAAGGCGTCCCATCCCATGCAGAACAGGACATTATATCCTTCCATTCTCTTCTTGCGGCAGATAATGTCCATGGCGGTGTAGGAGCGGGGATGTCCCACATGCAGTCCCTGTCCGGAGGGATAGGGGAACTCTACCAGTCCGTAGAACTTTTTCTTGCTGCGGTCAATCTCGGTATGGAATGTTTTGTTCTCATCCCAGTAATTCTGCCATTTCTTTTCTATGACCTTATGGTTATATGCATCCATGGGCCTGTCCTCCTGTATATCTGAAAAACATGCATAAAATTATACCATTATATGCATAAAAAGACAATCTCATATCTCCAGCAAAGCGATGGGTTTCTGGACGATAACTTTCTCCTCAAGGAGCTCCGGCTCTCCACCCTCCCCGATGCGGAACACCACCAGATTGTCGGAGAGCTGGTTCACGGCTACCAGCAGCTTCTGATCCTCCGTGAGAATGAAATCTCTGGGATACCAGCCTCTGGTAGAATAGCTTTTCAGCATGGTAAGCCGGCCGTTCTCCCGGTCTCTTCGATAGTGGGCAATGGTGTCCTCTCCCCGATTGGAAATGTAGACGCTCTCGTCATCATGGGCCACACGAACCGCAGAGGGATAATTCACCGCAATGTCAAAATCCGGATTCAGGGCATTGACTCTTTCCTGAAGTTTCAGCCCGTTCTCCCCGTCAAAGCTCATCACCAGCACCTGATTATTCAGTTCGCAGGTCACATAGGCGTTTCTTCCGTCTTTACTGAATGCAATATGTCTGGGGCCGGAACCGGCGGGACACTGGACATTCATGCAGTAGGCCCGGTGGATCTTACCGGAATCTGAGAGAAAACTGTACATATAGATGGTATCGGTTCCCAGATCACATACTGCCATGTGCTGCCCATCCGGTGTAAAAACACTGCAATGAGCATGGGCTGACTCCTGACGGTCCAGTACAGGACCGCTTCCCACATGTTTGCGGAGACAGAACATTGGCCGTAAACTGCCATCCTCCCGAAGAGGATAGGATTGTATGGTGGAATCAGGATAACTGACCACCACCAGATTGGTCTCCGGCCCATCCAGGGCGCAGTAACACAACCCCCGACCGGCTGCCATCATTTTATTGATCAGCTCCAGAGAGACAGTCCCTTCCTCTCTCAGGATCCTGTATGCGCAGATATAGCCCTTCTCCCCTTCCCCGGGTTCGGAAACGGCATAGAGTCTGGTTCCTTCCCGGTTTTTGCAGAAGTAGGAAGGAGAATCCTGTTTGGCCAAAAGCTTAGGTACTCCCTTCAGGGAACCGTCCTCCCCGATGGTCAGAAGATAAATACCCTCCGCCTTAGGAGCCTCCGTGTTTTTGTTCTGATTGGTATAACACCCAAGAAGAATCTGATGTTCCATGCTTCCTCCTGATATCACATATGAATTTGCCTGAGCGGCATCTGCAGATCGGCAGACATAGCTCTCCGCTAATTGTACAATGTTTACCCCATTCCCTCAACTTAATTCTTTATGAAATGACGCTTGTTCTCTATGGAAAACAAACAGCAAAACCATCTTTCACGAAGAATGGCAAAAAAGAAAAGGACTCTTTCCGCACAGAGCAGAAAAGAGTCCTTTGTGTTTATGAAAGATCCTGCAGATCAATTCTTCAGAAGAGACATCATACCATTTTACGGATATCCAGCAGCTGGTCCACTTCCTCGTCGCTGAGCATATGCTTGGACTTCAGCAGATCACGGACAGACTTGCCGGTACGAAGAGCTTCCTTGGCCACATCAGCGGTGGTCTGATATCCAAGCTCCTGAGCCACGGGAGTGATGATGCCGATGGAATTTTCCACCAGATAGCGGCAGCGGTCCTCATTGGCTTCAATACCGATGATGCAGTTATCTACCAGTGTCTCCACACCGCCGGTGAGGGCCTTGATGGACTCGAACAATTTGTAGAAGATAACAGGCTCGTAGGCATTCAGCTCCAGCTGACCGGACTCAACAGCCATGTGGATGGTGGTATCGTTGCCGGCCACCATATAGGATATCTGGCAGACAGCCTCAGGAACAACGGGGTTGACCTTACCGGGCATGATGGAAGAACCGTTCTGCTTGGAGGGAAGACGGATCTCTCCGAAACCGGTGCGGGGACCGGAGGACATAAGCATCAGGTCATGGCACATTTTGGCCAGAGATCCGCAAACTGTCTTCAGAATAGAAGAAACAAAAGCAAAGGAATCCAGATTCTGGGTGCCGTCCACCAGATCCTCACACTGCTTCAGCTTCAGACCGGAGATCAGGCTCAGGGTGGGGACGATGGTCTCCACATACTCTCTGGGAGCATTGATGCAGGTACCGATGGCAGTAGCGCCCATGTTGACGTAGCTCATCTCACTCAGAGCGAACTCCAGACGGCTGATGCCACGCTTCACAGCATGACGGTAAGCACCGAATTCCTGACCGAGACGGATGGGAACAGCATCCTGCATCTCGGTACGGCCCATCTTGATGACGCCCCAGAACTCCCGCTCCTTTACAGCCAGGGCCTGCTCCAGACGATTCATCTGAAAGATGGCATGCTTCATCAGCTTTATGGCAGTCATCTTGCCGGCAGTGGGGATAACATCGTTGGTGGATTGAGAACGATTAACATGGTCATTGGGATGGATGATGGAGTAATCTCCCTTCTTTCCGCCCAGGATCTCGATGGCACGGTTGGCAATGACCTCGTTGGCATTCATGTTGATGGTGGTACCTGCGCTGCCCTGAACAGAGTCACAGATGAACTGATCGTGGAACTTACCCTCCAGGATCTCACGGCAAGCCTGAACGATGGCGTCACACTCATTTTTCTCCAGCTCACCGCAGGCGAAATTGGTTCTTGCACAGGCAGTTTTAATCTCTGCCAGACTCTCGATATATTCTCTGATCAGAGGACGACCGGTAATATGGAAATTTTCATGACCTCTCAGAGACTGGACGCCATAGTACGCGTCAAGGGGAATTTCTCTCTCTCCGATGGAGTCACGTTCGATACGGTAATTCATTGCTTATCTCCTTTGCGAAATGAAAGATTTCTTTCAAACATACATATTATACTCTGAATCCGTAGCTTTTCAACCGTTTTGCAAGAGAAATTTCTAAATTCTGACATCTTTCCCTTCATTTTCAAGAAATCCTGCAAAAACACAAGGTTCATTCCGGGATTCCGTTTCTGTTTTTAAATATAAGCCAATATGCATCCTAAGATATGATATACTAAAGACCATGAGAAAGGAGTAACGGATGAGACCCTTCAGATTCATCCAAAGAAACATATATGGATAGTTTGATTTTTTCAATGCAGAGCGTTCTGCCTCTATTTCTTCTTATTCTGGTAGGATACCTGCTCCGCAGGTCCTCTGTGGTATCTGATAGCTTTGTGTCCGCCGGCACCAAGATCGTATTCAACATAGCCCTTCCGATTACACTGTTTATGCAGATCAGCAGCGCGGATCTGACCTCCCTCTTTGACATCGGGCTCATTGGTTATGTCCTTGGCTCCTCTCTTTTGATTATTGCCGTCCTCTGCATCATTGTTCCCCGTTTTATCCGAAACCATGCCAGCGCAGGCGCTTTTATTCAGGGCATGTTCCGGGGCAACTTTGCCATCCTGGGTGTTCCCCTTGCCATTAATATGTTCGGCGCAGAAGAGGGAGCTATTACCTCCCTTTTGCTGCCCTTCACCGTCCCTTTGTATAACATTATGGCGGTGGTGGTTCTCACCGTTTTCTCCGAGGATTCTCAAAGCTCCGGAAAGATCCCGGTGAAAAAGATCCTGAAAGGCATCATTACCAATCCTCTGATCATCGCCATCGTCATTGCCCTTCCTTTCTCTCTGCTGAAGATTCAAATGCCGGTACTGGTAACCAAATGCCTGCAGCCCTTCAACAATCTCACTACACCTCTGGCACTGCTTTGTCTCGGAGGACAATGCACCATCCAGACTGTGAAAGACAACCTTAAGCTGTCTGTAACTGCTGCCCTATTGAAGGAAATATTCGTGTCCACCCTGGCTATTCTGGGAGGGATCCTGCTGGGCTTTCGGGGAGGCGCTCTGGGAGCGATCTTCATTACCTTCATGGCTCCCAGTGCTGTTTCCAGCTACATCATGGCTAAAAACATGAAATCGGACAGTGACCTGGCCGGTCAGATCCTCATTATGACCACCATTCTCAGCTGCCTTACCCTGTTCCTTGGAACCTATATTCTCCGGGAACTTGCACTGATCTGATCATTCCCGGGAAATCAAATCAAAAGCCGACCTCCAATAAAGAAAACCCCATCAAACCCGCTTCTCCAGCGAATCTGATGGGGTTTTCACCAACATGCTTTTTCTCTGAAACTCTTTTTTCTGGTCCCTATTTTTCTGATCTTTTTTTCATAATCCCTATTTCAAAAACAGAGAAGCCTTGTCCTCCAGCTTTTCACTGCCCAGATAAAATACCACCGTAATCTTTTTCCCCTGCCGAAGAAACAGATACTGATAGGAATTGTAACCGGCATAGACCGCTTCGTCGGCCCCTTCCAGTTCCAGTGCCTGAGAATACTCCTCCAGATATACATTCCATCCAAGCTCCGATACTACCTTGGCATCAAAGAGATCCTCCGCCATCTTCAGGGTGGCGGTCTCATATATTGATGTTCTCAGAACTCTGGATTCCTCCCCTGTATAACCGCCCTGATACAGGATGGTCTGCACTGGGACGAAAATGGAATAGTTCTTTACATAGTAATTGCTGAAACCGTCCACCTCAGCGGAAACGATTTCTTTACCTGCCGTTTCTTCCAAAGTCACATAGGCATCGGGGTAGGCAGTCAGGAGATCATTCCTGCTGATGAGCAGACTGATAATCAAGATCAGGACCTCCGCCCCCGCAAGTCCCAGCATAAGGAGACTCAGGACCTTTTTCTGTTTGTCCGAGGGAATCTCCTGCTTTTCCTGCCTTGCACGGATCTTACTGTAAAAATCCTCTCCGGCCGGTTTCAGTCTGGCAGTAAACCAGCTGTGAAGAATCACCTGACGGCGCAGCAGCAGATACAAGCTGATCAGCAGGATCAGGACCGCCGCGCCAAGTCCGAAGACCACCGGATCCCTAAGCAGCATGCAGGCATCCTTTCCGGAATAAAACATAAAGAAGGCAGCCAGAGTCAGGATCATCAGCAGAGGAAGCCATGCACTGCGCATAAACCAGCATCTCTCTTCATTCTGTTTGACGAGCCTCAAAACCTCCTGATCGGAGCCCCCTTCCTCCACCGGAGGAACAAGAGGCTCTTTGCTCTCGTTGGCGTAGACCGTCAGATACCGATCGTAGGCACAGACGGGACGCCAGCCCCGGGTGCTCAGCAGCTTCTGAAAGCCCTGATGGGAGCAATCGATATGATACCGGATCCGCAGCTCCTTCTCTTCAGTCTCCGCACGGTTTCCATGAATATACTTCAGAATATGTCCCCGGGAGGCCTGCTGATTCAGCCAGTTTTCCGTACCGGCAATAAAGCATTTATCCAGAGGAAGCCGCAATTTTACGGTTTCCTTACCTCCCTGCTTATTAAGTTCTTTCCCGTTTTCTTTCATATTTTTCCTTAGCTTCCTTCATACAGGGCTCTATTCTGTATCCTTCTGAAAGAGATCATGGGAGCTCTTTCCACGACCGGATCTCTTCCAATCTTTCCTTAATTGCTTTTTCCCTGCCCTGGTCCGTAGGCAGATAATAACTTTTTCCTGCCAGAGACTCCGGCAGACAGGTCATTTTGGTCAGCTTATTCTCTGCCTCATGGGCATATTCGTATCCCTTCCCGTAATCCAGCTCTGCCATCAGATCCGTAACAGCATTGCGAAGATGCAGGGGAACCGGCTCCGCCGGGCTCTGCTTTACATCCTTGTCTGTCTCCAGACAGGCCCTGTAAAGCGCATTGGATTTGGGAGCCATGGACAGATAGACCACAGCATGAGCGAGATTCACATCGCACTCCGGCATGCCATTGAAGTGACAGGCCTGATACACCGATACAGCCAAAGGCAAAGCTGCAGAGTCCGCCATTCCCACATCCTCACTGGCAAACCGAATCAGACGTCTGGCAATGTACAGGGGTTCCTCTCCTCCCTGAAGCATCCGCCGAAGATAGTACAGCGCTGCGTCGGGATCGGAGTTTCGCATAGATTTATGCAATGCGGAGATCATGTCATAATGACCGTCTCCGGACTTATCATACAGCAAAGAACGTCTGTCCGTCACCTGGAGAAGAATATCATCCGTCACCGTGACGGAGGCATCCTCCGCCAGCTCTCCGTTCAGGACCGTCATCTCCAGCGTCCCCAAAGCAGTCCTGGCGTCACCATTGGCAAAACGGGCAATGATATGAAGCTGCCGGGGTGTAATGCGCACATCCTGCCCTGCAAATCCATCCGGATGCCGCAACGCCCGTTCCAAAAGCTCCATCATATCCTCTTCCTGCAGTTCCTTCAGCACAAAGACACGGCATCTGGAAAGTAGAGCGCTGTTGATCTCAAAGGAAGGGTTCTCCGTGGTGGCGCCGATGAGAATAATGCTTCCCTTTTCCACATAGGGAAGAAAGGCATCCTGCTGGGCCTTATTGAAACGGTGGATCTCATCCACGAAGAGCACAGTGCGCACTCCCATCTGACGGCTCATCTCCGCTTTTCCCATGACCTCCCGGATCTCCTTGATGCCGCTGGTAACAGCGCTGAAGTCCACAAAATCCGAGTGAGTGGAATTGGCAATGATCCTTGCCAAGGTGGTCTTTCCAACCCCGGGAGGTCCCCAGAAGATCATAGATGAGATCTCATCCCTCTCGATCATCTGCCGCAGGATCTTTCCCTTCCCGATAAGATGAGACTGACCCACCATATCATCCAGACCAAGGGGTCGGAGACGGGAGGCTAAAGGAGCCGACATGCTGCGCTGCTCCTGAAACAGATCCATTTGATCCATAGCGCTGCTCCTTTCTGACCTCAGGCCCGGTCCTTCAACATGCGCACCAGGAAGCAGGTCCTTCCATCCGGCAATTCTCCCTTCAGATCCAGAACCCGGTCATCTTCTTTTTTATAGATGCGCAGATCATCACCCTCCAGAGCAGAGGCCTTATAGAGGATCTCCATATCCCGGATCTTCATGGCATTCAGCTCCTCTGTGGAAAACAGGGACAGTACCGCACGGACGTAGGCGCAGTTATTCATGTGATGAGCCAGATCGATATCCGTGGAACACACCCTATAAACAGAGAAAGACTCCTCGAACTGTTTTTCACTGATACGATCAAAGGGATCCAGTAACGGCTCCTTATCCAGACAGACCAGATCCTCCGGATACACATTCTCCACGCTGTGGAGCTTTCCTGTATCGGCTTCCAGCACGGCCCATTGAGTGCGTCCGGAGGCCAGGAGCTTACCGGCTTTGGTCATTTCATAGCAGCGATCGCAGCGAATGCGATCCGCCTTCTTCGGCCATGTCTCCAGATCAACAGCCTCTCCCAGATTAGGGAACTCTTCCACATGGACCTTGGTTTTAGCCACCACCCAGTACAGTCCCTTTGCTTTCATAGAAGAGGAGCCCATACCCAGCTCCTGAGCATGCTCGGAAGCCATATCCAGAAATGCATTAAATACAGAATCCATTCGCATGATTCCGTTGCTGTCACACTGGCTGACAGTGACAGCCAGACGCTTAGTCATGTTGGGTTTCATAGTATCCTCCGAAATTTATGAATAACCCCCTGATATATACACTATCAGGGGGCCTAAAAAATGCGGGTAACAGGACTCGAACCTGCACGGTCTCCCACTAGATCCTAAGTCTAGCGCGTCTGCCAATTCCGCCATACCCGCAGATCATTGCAGATCAATAACCGAACTTGCCGGAAAGAGATTCGTCATCCTCGATCCACTGACTTACAGGAACCTTCCGGAAATCATCTCTGGTATCACGAATATAGACATTGAGGATACCGGCATTGATGATGGTACGTTTACACATGGAGCAGCTGCTGGAATTCTTCACATACTCGCCGGTGGATACCTCAAGCCCGCACAGGTACATGTCTGCATCGATCATCTGCTCTCTGGATGCGCTGATGATGGCATTTACTTCCGCATGCACACTGCGGCAAAGCTCGTACCTTTCTCCCCGGGGAATATTCAGCTGCTGGCGGATACAAAAACCCACATCGGAGCAATTCTTTCTGCCTCTGGGTGAGCCCACATACCCTGTGGAGATGACTTCGTCATTCTTCACGATGACAGCACCGTAGCGTCTGCGAAGACAGGTTCCCCGCTGGGAAACGACTTCAGCCAGATCCAGATAATAGTTGATCTTATCTCTGCGTTCCATACTTTTTCCTCATTTCCGGTGTAGGGTCAAGATCATCAAAAGATATCCTTCGGGAGCCTATAGGGCTCCCGAAGATATCCTGTAAATCAGATCCATTAACAAGAAGGGATCATGTTTCTGCTATTTACTTTCCGCTGTCCTGAACATACAGCACGCGAACCTCGTCAGCCTTTGCAGCTGCCTTGGCAGGGGCTGCGGCAGGAGCTTCTGCTTCTCCGTCACGAACCTTGAAAAACTTATCAGCCACCTGCGGGAACAGGGCGTAGCTCAGTACATCCTCTTCTTTCTCAGCGCGGCTGCCCAGCTCTGCTTTGTACTTTTCGTACTCAGGGTCGATCAGGTCAGCAGGACGGCAGGTGATGAGCTCCTGATCGCCCAGACACTTTCTGCGAACTTCCTCGTTCACATCTGCGGGAAGCTTGCCGTACTCGCCTCGCAGGAGGCCCTTGGACTCCTTGGAGACCATCTTATAGCGCTCGCCGGCAAGAATATTCATAACTGCCTGGGTGCCTACAATCTGACTGGTGGGAGTTACAAGAGGAGGATAACCAAAGTCCTTACGTACTCTGGGAACCTCAGCCAGCACATCGTAATACTTATCCATGGCGTTAGCCTGCTTCAACTGGGAGATCATGTTGGAGAGCATACCGCCGGGTACCTGATACAGAAGCGCATTGGGATCTACATTCAGTACCTTGGGATCAAGAATGCCCTGCTCCTTCAGCTTGGAAGCCACTGTGCGGAAATGGGCAGCTGCCTCGGAAAGTCTGTTCAGGTCAAGACCGGTGTCACGGTCGGTTCCCTGCATGGTGGCTACCATTGCCTCTGTGGAGGGGTTAGCGGTACCGTTAGCCATGGGAGACAGTGCGCAGTCTACGATGTCTACACCGGCCTGGGCAGCCATGAGGTTAGTCATGTCACCGGTACCGGCTGTGTTGTGGGTATGCAGATGAATTGGAACTTCCACGTTCTCCTTCAGCTTCTTTACAAGGCTGTAGGCATCATAAGGAAGCAGCAGGTTTGCCATGTCCTTGATACAGATGGACTTAGCGCCCATCTTCTCCAGTTCCATGGCCAGGCGAACGAAATAGTCTTCATTGTGCACAGGGCTGACGGTGTAGCTGATGGCAGCCTCCACCCAACCGCCGTACTTGTTGCAGGAGTCAATGGCCTGCTTCAGGTTTCGGGGATCGTTCAGAGCATCAAAGATTCGGATCACATCGATACCGTTCTCGATGGACTTCTTAACGAACTGCTCCACCACATCGTCGGCATAATGCTTGTATCCCAGGATATTCTGTCCGCGGAACAGCATCTGCAGCTTAGTGTTGGGCATAGCTTTGCGCAGAGCGCGCAGTCTCTCCCAGGGATCCTCATTCAAAAAGCGCATGCAGGAGTCAAAGGTGGCGCCGCCCCAGCACTCCAGAGACCAGTAACCGATACTGTCCAGGATCTCACATGCAGGAAGCATATCTTCCAGCTTCATACGGGTGGCAGCCTGAGACTGATGGGCATCACGCAGGATGGTATCTGTAATCTTAAGAGGATTATTTGCCATTTTATACTCCTTTCAGATCAGGCCATGCCGAACAGAGCCAGAAGCACACCGGCTGCGATAGCAGAACCGATGACGCCGGCCACATTGGGACCCATTGCATGCATCAGCAGGAAGTTGCCGGGCTTGTATTTCTGACCCTGAGTGTTGGATACGCGGGCAGCCATGGGCACAGCGGAAACACCGGCGGAACCGATCAGAGGATTGATCTTATCCTTCAGGAACAGGTTCATGAACTTAGCCAGCAGTACGCCGCCGCCGGTACCGAAGCCGAAGGCAAAGACACCCATGAGAATAATCTCGATGGTCTTCAGGCTCAAGAATACCTCAGCTGTTGCAGTGGCTCCTACAGACAATCCCAGGAAAATGGTGACGATGTTCATCAGCTCGTTCTGGGCAGTCTTCTCCAGACGGGTGGCCACACCGCTCTCCTTCAGCAGGTTACCGAACATGAGGCAGCCTACCAGAGGTGCGGCAGAGGGAACCAGCAGGGAAACGAAAACAGTAACCACGATGGGGAAGATAATCTTCTCCACCTTTTTAACGGGACGCAGCTGCTTCATGGTGATCTCACGCTCTTCCTGAGTAGTGAGCATCTTCATGATGGGAGGCTGGATGACGGGAACCAGTGCCATATAGGAATAAGCTGCTACCGCAATGGGACCCAGAAGATCGGGAGCCAGCTTGGTGGTTACATAGATGGCGGTAGGACCATCGGCGCCGCCGATGATACCAATGGAGCCGGCTTCCGCAGGAGTAAAGCCCAGAAGTCTTGCGCAGGCAAAGACAACGAAGATACCCAGCTGGGCAGCTGCTCCCAGAAGCAGAGACTTGGGGTTGGCGATGAGAGGACCAAAGTCCGTCATGGCGCCCACGCCCATGAAGATCAGAGAGGGATAGATTCCCAGCTTTACGCCCAGATACAGGTAATCGATCAGACCGAAATTAGCCTGCTGATCCCAGTGGACATGTCCGCCGGTAAAGAACTCGGTATGGTACAGACCTGCCCCGGGAAGGTTGGTCAGCAGCATACCAAAAGCGATAGGTAAAAGAAGCAGAGGTTCGAATTGTTTCTTGATAGCAAGATACATCAGCACAAAAGAGATGAGCATCATGATCAGAACTCTGGGATCGTCGCCGATCAGAGAAAAACCCGTCTGCTTAAGGAAATTTAATACGGTTTCCATAGCATTCTCCTTTATATGAAAAGATTGGGTTTATCCTGTTTTATGCGATGGTGAACAGGACAGCGCCGGTCTCCACAGCTGCGCCCTTCTCTACATTAACAGAGGCAATCTTCCCGGCCACGGGAGCCGGGATATCGTTTTCCATTTTCATGGCTTCCAGAACTGCCAGGACATCGCCTGCATTCACAGTCTGACCAACCTGAACATTCACCTTCAGAATGTTGCCGGGCATGGGGGCAGTAATGGACTGGCCGCCGGCGGGAGCTGCTGCAGGAGCTGCTGCGGGAGCTGCCTTAGGAGCAAAGTCTTCCCCTTCCTTCAGTGCTTCCAGGGTGATTTCATAGTCGGTGCCGTTGACGTTCACACGATACTTTTTCATTTTGCTTATTCCTTTCAATGTCAGTCCTTAGAGGACTCAAATGTGATGGTTGGATGAGGTGTATCAGAGTTTTCTGATGGATTCGATACGGATCTTCGTGATATCCGTTCCCAGCTCTTCGGCGATTACAGCAGATACTGCTGCAACAAACTCACCTCGGTTAGGAATGACCGTATCACCGGCTGCAGCCACAGGAGCTGCTGCGGGCTTGGCTTCCACCTTATTTTCAGGAAGAAGATTGATGACCTTACTGACAATAGAAATAATCAGTATGATGGCAATCAATCCTACGAAAACGATGATAAGTCCCATTACAACGACGAACCAGGTTGCCAATTCGCCACTTGCTGCCAATAACATATTGAGAACCTCCTTTCTCCGCATGTATCTATTGGTAGATTGAAAACCGGAGGAAAAGTGTAAAATGCCAACTCTCCCCACAATATTCAATTACCGGAAATTATAGCAACAAAACATAGTTTTTTCAATCACAAGCGGTAAAAAAAGACAAGTTTCTTCTAACGCAAACAGACCCGCGTCCCAAAGAAGACAGCAGGTCTGTATCTGTTGATAAATGTGAAGAACAAAACCTGGAAATCACCTGTGATCAGGCGTAAATCTCATGGCATTAATTTATCGGTGATTTCCGGGGTCAAAGCCTCTGTATGATACCTCTGGAGACACCTGTGATCCTGGTAAGCTGATAAATGCTGATCTTTTCCTTATGTCTCAGCATTGTCAGCAGCGCCCTCTGCTCCTCGTCCGTTAAATGAAGGAAGCTCTCCTTACACATCTCCCTGAGATACCTGTTCAGGATCTGCTCTGCTTCCTCATCGGGCCTTCCGTATCGGGCGGGTACCTCCCGGAGCATATGGGCAGTATCTGGGGGAGGCTGCTTCATATATTCCCGGTATCCTCCGGAAAAATGAAGAGCATCCAGCACTCTGGTAGTGTCCACGATCCTTCCTGTCCTTAGAAAATACAGACCGTGGCTGCTCCATGAGAACTCCTCCGGAGCTTTGCATAATCCTTCTGATACCGGCTTCCAGTGAATATACCGTAAAGTTTCCAGCAGATCATCCTCAGAAATCAGAAGCCTGCTCCGAAACCGATCCCTGAACAGAGAACCTTCTATAGTTTCCTCAGCCTGCTGCCTGTATTCCAGGGCAAAACCGGAATGGGCCGTTCTAAGTATCTGACCAGGCGGAAACTCCTCACATCGGATGATCAGATGAGCCTGATCCGGAAGCAGACAAAACCCATAAAAACCGGCACCATATCGACAACATGCCTCTGTGATGTGTTTCAGATAAAGTCGCCTGATCTCCGTGGAACGGAAGACGCCGCTTCCTCTTTTCTCCTGAACGATGATGTGGAAAATTCCCTTTCCCTCCGCAGCTCTTGCAATTCTTGTCATGATCCTCCTTCCCTGCTCCGAAATCATTATACAGAGAAGGACCATAACTGAAAATCGTCTGGAAGTTCAAGTTTCCTTAAAAATTAACATGAACGCAAAAATATTTTTATTCTTCGTCAAACAGAGCTGCTGCAAAGGCATCCGGATCGAACTTTCTCAAGTCCTCAATACCCTCGCCAAAGCCGATATATTTCACGGGGATGTGGAGCTCATTCATAATGCCCACCACCACACCGCCCTTGGCGGATCCGTCCATCTTTGTAAGCACGATACCGGAGATGGGGGCTACTTCTTTAAACAACTTTGCCTGACTCAGGGCATTCTGACCCGTGGTGGCATCCAATACCAGCAGCACCTCTCTATGAGCTGTAGGGAAAGCATTCTCCAGAATACGATTGATCTTTCGAAGCTCCTCCATGAGGTTTTTCTTATTCTGAAGACGGCCGGCAGTATCCACCAGCAGACAATTTGCCCATTTGGAGTGGGTAATATCCGCTGCATCATAGACCACTGCCCCGGGATCTGAGCCTTCATCATGGGCCACAAAGGTCACACCGGCACGTTCAGCCCAGACTCTCAGCTGATCGATGGCAGCGGCACGGAAGGTATCCGCTGCTGCCACCACCACATCCATACCATCTGCCTTGAACTGATGGGCCATCTTGCCGATGGTGGTGGTCTTTCCGGCACCGTTCACCCCAATGACCAGCAGCACATTGGTCATGCGGCGAATAATGGCATCCGGGTTTTCGGATCGAAGTATATCTGCGATCTCTTTCCGGAACATTTCGAAAACAGCACCGGTACTGCGGATCTTTTCCGTCTCCGCCTTCTTCCGGATCCTGCTCACAATGTCCGTGGCCGTTTCCATACCCATATCCGCCAGGATCATGGCTTCTTCCAGCTCATCATAAAAATCATCCGAAGCTTCCGTATAATTGCGGAATACGCCTCCGATCTCGTCCATGGAGCCTTCCCTGGTCTTCTTAAGTCCCGTTTTGAAAAAATCAAAAAGTCCCATAATCTCTCCTAAATATCCGGTAAGTTCGCCTCAGCAAAGGAAAAAGGCCAAAAACCGTAAGTTTGCAAAGCAAACTTACTCCGTTAAGTTCGCCTCAGCGAGCTTTGCGTAATGCGAGGCATCGTGAGTTTTGCGAATGCAAAACTCACTCCGTTAAGTTCGCCTCAGCCATAGTTAAAAGCAACAACCTGTGAGTTTC
>JABUST010000179.1 GCA_021442595.1 Lachnospiraceae bacterium
TGAGTCGCCGGAAAAGCGGGAAACATAAAACCCCGGCGACAAAGAAGCGCAGAGTAGTCGCCGGGAATCCAAAGAATAGAGAAACCCGGCGACTTGTTTTTGGAACTAAGTCGCCGGGAAATCCGAGAACAGAGAATCCCGGCGACTTGATTTTGAAACCGGGTCGCCGGGAATCTAAAGAACAGAGAATCCCGGCGACTTGACTTATCTGACCACCTTCACCAGGGACTTTTCAACAGCATCCTTCAGAGCAGCCACCTTATCCGTGCGCTCCCAGCGGACTCCCAGATCCTCCCGACCCATGTGGCCGTAGGCAGCCAGATTGCGGTAAATGGGCTTCCTTAGATCCAGCTCCCGGATGATGGCAGCGGGGCGGAAATCAAACACCTTCTTCACAGCCTCCGTCAGCAGACCCTCATCCACCTTGGCAGTGCCGAAAGTGTCCACCAGAACACTCACAGGCTTGGAAACGCCGATGGCGTAGGCCAGCTGGATCTCGCACTTGTCGGCCAGCCCTGCAGCCACCACATTCTTGGCGGCATAGCGAGCCATGTAGCAGGCAGAACGGTCCACCTTTGTGGGATCCTTGCCGGAGAAGCAGCCGCCGCCGTGACGAGCGTAGCCGCCATAGGTATCCACGATGATCTTGCGGCCCGTAAGACCACTGTCACCCATGGGACCGCCGATGACGAACCGACCGGTGGGATTGATGTAGATCTTCGTATTCTCATCCATCATGTCTGCAGGAATGACGGCCCGAATGACCTGCTCCTCAATATCCTTCCGCAGCAGATCCATATCCACATGGGCGCTGTGTTGAGAGGAAACTACCACGGTGTCAATGCGGACGGGCTTCCCGTTCTCATCATATTCCACAGTGACCTGAGACTTTCCGTCGGGACGCAGATAAGGCATGCGGCCGTTTTTCCGAAGTTCCGTCAGTTTATGGGCCAGCTTGTGGCTGAGAGAGATGGGAAGAGGCATGAGCTCGGGAGTCTCATTGCAGGCAAAGCCGAACATCAGACCCTGGTCTCCGGCGCCGAAAAGATCCTCTTCATCCTGAGCGCCGCTCTTGTTCTCCAGAGAATGGTCAACACCCAGAGCAATATCCCCGGACTGCTCATTGATAACAGTCATGACAGCGCAGGTATTGCAGTCAAATCCATAATCGCTCCGGTCATAGCCAACCTCCCTGATCACATCCCGGGCAAGCTTCGGTATGTCAACATAGCAGGAGGTGGTGATTTCACCAACGATCATGACCATGCCGGTGGTAGCCATGGTTTCAGCGGCCACGCGGCCCATGGGGTCCTTTTCCAGAATAGCGTCCACGATGGCATCGGAGATCTGGTCGCAGATCTTGTCGGGATGGCCCTCGGTGACGGATTCGGACGTGAACAGTCTTCTTTCTTTTAACATATTTCCTCCAAAATTTCCTGAATCATAAGACAACGCCCACCGCCTACGGCGATGAGCGTTAATTAGCATATGATCCCATCGAATCAAGCATTAGCACCTTGCGAAAATGCAGGTTGCTGTGCGGTCACAGAGCTTGTCTCTCGCGCACTCTTCATAGGCAGGGGTTATGATACCACTTTGCCTTGCAGAATGCAACGGAAAAGATGAGAAACAGAAAGAAAGGTGGGAAAAAAAGACCGGTCTTCTGCCATTGCCATCCGATCAGATGGTTTATCAGGCAAGACTGCATTTTGGCAAGTGCAGGTCATATCAGACTGTATTGAAGACACGCTTAGAACAGCCCGTTTTCGTTGGCACTCACCAGGTCCTCGGGAATATGCTGGCAAACATCCCAGTGCTCTGCCAGCATGCCATCCTCCAGGCGGTAGATATCGCAGATCTTATTCAGTGAAGTTCCGCCAATGGTGCATTTGAAGAACACAAAGACCATATCCCCGTCCTCCGCGATTTTCACGATCTCCATCACCGGCTTGCCCTTGAAAAAGCCTTCGCAGAACTTGCGGAAGCCTTCCTTGCCGTCGGCCACCTCCGGGTTATGCTGTCGGTAATCGTCCTTCATATACCGGTCCAGGGCGGAAACATCCCAGGCGTTGAACACTTCTTCATAGAACTTCAAAACGATTTCTTTGTTAGTCATGGCAATGGCTCCCTGTAAATTGTGGATTTTGAGAAATTATATTGACTGATTTTACCATAGAGGAAGGCGTATGCTCAACAGCTGTCAGGCGTATGCTCAACAGCTGTCAGGCGTATGCTCAACAGCTGTCATAGGAAGCAATATCTCCTCTGCGGCATAAATTAATAGACCCGCGCACAGGAAGAGGCGCAATTTACGATCTGTGCCAATATAGACGCAGCCCGCCCGCTGATGCATAATATGCAGAGAGATGCATAAAATACTATCCCGGGATTCAGCCATTCCACCGCATAAACTGCGAGGGAGGCGGTTTTGACAGCTAAGTTTCTCCGGAAACGACCGATAAAATCCGTGAGCATTATCAGTGAGCATTTTCCGCGAGCATTACATGAGCATTATCAGAAACAAAAAGGAAAAACAAAGACATTAGGACAAACTGCTCATGGAAAGGGAGGGCGCTCCTTGTGTTTTGTGGATTCTTTTCCTTGCATATAGGGAACGGAGGATGTATAATTATTCACGCTATTATCGGGGGAGTTTCACCCCAATCTCACTCAACGAGGAAAACACTATGATCAAAGTTGGAATCATCGGAGCCACCGGATACGCCGGAGCAGAGCTGGTACGCCTGCTGGCGGGACATAAGGACACACAGATCGTATGGTACGGCTCCAGAAGTTATATAGATCAGCAGTACACGGATGTGTACAGAAACCTGTTCAAGGTGGTGGATGCCAAGTGTCTGGATGACAACATGGAAGAGCTGGCTAAACAGGCAGATGTGATTTTTACCGCCACGCCCCAGGGCTTCTGCGCCTCCGTGGTGAACGAAGAAATTCTGAAGAACACGAAGATCATCGACCTCAGCGCAGACTTTCGCATTAAGGATGTGGCCGTTTACGAGGAGTGGTACAAAATCAAGCATAGCAGTCCTCAGTTCATCGAGGAAGCGGTTTACGGACTTTGCGAGGTGAACCGGGAGGATATCAAAAAGGCCAGACTGGTGGCCAATCCCGGCTGCTACACCACCTGTTCCATCCTTACCGCCTACCCCCTGGCCAGGGAGGGACTCATCGACATGAATACCCTCATCGTGGATGCCAAGAGCGGTACCTCCGGCGCCGGCAGAAGCGCCAAGACACCTAATCTGTTCTGTGAAGTCAACGAGAACATCAAGGCCTACGGCGTGGCTTCCCACCGCCATACCCCCGAGATCGAAGAGCAGCTGGGATATGCCTCCGGGCAGCAGGTCACCATTAGCTTTACTCCCCATCTGGTTCCCATGAACCGGGGCATTCTGGCCACAGAATATGCAACTCTCACCCGTCCTGTAACGGAAGAGGAGGTATACGGAATCTATCAGAAGTATTACGGCAATGAGCCCTTCATCCGTCTCCTGGCTCCCGGAACCTCTCCCGAAACCCGGTGGGTAGAAGGCAGCAACTTCGTCGACATTGGCTTCAAGATCGATAAACGCACCAACCGCATCATCATGATGGGCGCCATCGACAACCTGGTGAAGGGCGCCGCCGGTCAGGCCATCCAGAACATGAATCTGATGTTCGGCCTGCCTGAGACGGAGGGGCTTCAGGTGGTGCCCATGTTCCCGTAAGATGCGGGGAGAGCATCACAGAATCCGCAGCCGGAGAAAATTCATCTCCGAAAACACAACCGTAGAGGCAGTCCGATTTTGACTGCGGACTGCTTACCGGAACTATAAAACACTGATTCAAAGGACATTCTCATGCAGCTTCGAGCAATGACCATCAAGGACTACAATCAGGTCCACGACCTGTGGATGCAGATCCACGGCTTCGGCATCCGCAGCATCGATGATTCCTACGAAGGGATCGAGCGGTTCCTGCGCCGCAATCCCACCACCAGCGTGGTGGCAGAGGAGGAGGGCAGGATCATAGGCGCCATTCTGTGCGGGCACGACGGCCGCCGGGGCTGCCTGTATCACGTGTGCGTGGACGAAAACTTCCGCCGGCAGGGCATTGGCAAGGCCATGGTGGTCTTCTGCATGGAGGCCCTGCGGCAGGAGCAGATCAATAAGGTCACCCTGATCGCCTTCACCACCAATGACGTGGGCAACGCCTTCTGGAACCAGATCGGCTGGGTGAAACGGGAGGACATCAATTACTACGATTTCACTCTGAATGAGGAGAACATCACACTTTTCAATTCGTAAATTTCCCCCGAAAGGACATACAGTATGAAATTCATCGACGGCGGTGTCACCGCAGCTAAAGGCTTTGAAGCAGCCTCCACCGCAGCATCCATCAAATATAAAGGCAGGACCGACATGGCCCTCATCTACAGTCTGGTACCCTGCATCAGCGCAGGTACCTTCACCACCAATGTGGTGAAGGCAGCTCCCGTCATCTGGGATAAGCAGGTGGTAGAGAGCGGCGCCCTGGTACAGGCCGTGGTGGTGAATTCCGGCATTGCCAATGCCTGCACCGGTCAGGAAGGCATGGACATCTGCAAGCGCACTGCCCGGGCTACAGCCGATGCGCTGAATGTTGACCCCGACGGTGTGCTGGTGGCATCTACGGGAGTCATCGGCATGCAGCTTCCTATGGACCGCATCTGTGAAGGCATCAAAGCCCTGGCAAACACCAAGGCTCTGGGCCGGAGCGCAGGCCATAAAGCAGCCCTGGCCATCATGACCACAGATACAAAGGAAAAGGAAGCCGCTGTGGAAGTGGAGATCGGCGGACGGATGGTCACCATCGGCGGTATGTCCAAGGGCTCCGGCATGATTCACCCCAACATGTGCACCATGCTGGCCTTTCTGTGCACCGACGCAGCCATCACCAAGAGTGCCCTTCAGAAGGCCCTTTCCGAAGTAGTGAACGACACCTACAACATGATCTCCGTGGACGGAGACACCTCCACCAACGACACCTGCCTGCTGCTGGCCAATGGTCTGACAGGGAATCCCCTGATTACCGAAGACACAGAAGATTACGAAACCTTTAAGGCCGCTCTCTATGCCCTGAATGAAAAACTGGCCAAGAAAATGGCCGGAGACGGAGAAGGAGCCACCGCCCTCCTGGAGGTCCGGATGACCGGCTGCGAGAGTGTATCTCAGGCCAGGATCATGGCCAAGTCCGTGGTCTGCTCCAGTCTGGTAAAGACAGCCATAGCCGGCCGCGATGCCAACTGGGGCCGCATCCTTTGCGCCATGGGCTACTCCGGAGAGCAGTTTGACCCCGAAAAGGTGGACCTGTACTTTGAAAGCGCTGCAGGAAAAATCTGCATCGTAAAGGATGGGGTGGCCACAGATTACAGCGAGGAAGAGGCCACCGAGATCCTCAAGCAGGAAGCGGTCAGCATCATCGCCCACGTCCACATGGGCAGCTGCCAGGCTGTGGCTTGGGGCTGCGACCTGACCCACGGATACATTGACATCAACGCAGATTACCGCAGCTGATATTTTTAGAAACAGCTTGCAGCGAAGGCGGCCGGATGAAGATAAAAAGTCGGGCTGCTGAGAGAAGTTTTTCCTGCAGAAGAGAAAAGGAGCAATCATGGACAAAAACATGCAGAAATATCTGGACAAGGCGGAGGTGCTCATCGAGGCCCTGCCCTACATACAGCGCTTCAACCGCCGGGTCATCGTGGTGAAGTACGGCGGCAGCGCCATGGTGGATGAGGAGCTGAAGCGCCAGGTCATCCAGGACGTGACTCTGCTGAAGCTGGTAGGCTTCAAGCCCATCATTGTCCACGGCGGCGGCAAAGAGATCAGCCGCTGGATCGGCAAGGTGGGCAAGGAGCCCCACTTCGTCAACGGCCTGCGGGTCACCGACGCCGAGACCATGGAGATTGCCGAGATGGTCCTGGGCAAGGTGAACAAGGAGCTGGTGCAGCTGGTGGAAAGCCTGGGCGTCAGGGCCATCGGTATCTCCGGCAAGGACGGCAAGCTCCTCACCGTGAGCAAAAAGCTCTCCGGAGGCCGGGACATCGGCTTCGTAGGAGAGGTGGAAAAGGTCAACGCCGCCATCCTCCGGGACCTCTTGGAGAAGGATTTTCTTCCCATCGTGGCCCCCATCGGCCTGGACGAGGAATATCAGACCTATAATATCAATGCAGACGATGCTGCCTGTGCTATCGCCCGTGCCATGCAGTCGGAGAAGCTGGCATTTTTGACGGATATCGAGGGAGTATATAAAGACCCCAAGGATCCGGAGACCCTCATCTCCGAGCTGAAGGTTTCGGAGGCAGAGACCCTCATGGCCGAAGGGTACATCGGCGGCGGCATGCTGCCCAAGCTGCAGAACTGCATCGACGCCATAAACAGCGGCGTCAGCCGGGTCCACATATTGGACGGCCGCATTCCCCACTGCCTGCTGCTGGAGATCTTTACTAACAAGGGAATCGGCACCGCCATCATTAAGGATGGGGATACCCAGTACTACAAAGGGGAATGATCGTGAACAAAGAACTCATGAACAAAGAACTCATGAACAAAGAATTTATGAACAAAGAACTCATGAACAAAGAATTTATGAACAAAGAACAAATGATCCAGGAGACAGAAGAAAATCTGCTCCATGTATATAACCGTCCCGGCATCGTGTTTGACCACGGTGAGGGCTGCTATCTCTACGACACGGAAGGCAATCGATATCTGGATTTTGCCGCCGGCATCGCCGTCTGCGGACTGGGCTATGGGGATGCAGAGTTTCAGGATGCCCTGAAGGCTCAGGTGGACAAGCTGCTCCATACTTCTAACCTGTTTTACCATACTGCCTGCGCCGATGCAGCCCGGGCACTGACCCGCATCAGCGGCATGGACCGGGTGTTCTTCACCAATTCCGGCACCGAGGCCATTGAAGGGGCTCTGAAGTCTGCCCGTAAATACGCCTGGGCCAAGGGAACCGGCCGTTATGAGTTCATTGCCATGTCCGATTCCTTCCACGGAAGAAGTATGGGCGCTCTGTCCGTCACGGAACATCAGGAGTACAGGACTCCCTTTGAGCCCCTGATTTCCGGAGTAAAGTTTGCTAAGTTCAATGATTTGGAGAGCGTAAAGGCGCTGATCACCGATAAGACCTGCGCTATCATATTGGAGCCTTTACAGGGAGAGGGCGGAATTAACCCGGGAACTACCGAGTTCCTGCAGGGTGTCCGTCAGCTGTGCGATGAAAACGGTATTCTGCTCATTGCCGATGAAATTCAGTGCGGCATGGCCCGTACCGGTAAAATGTTTGCCTGGCAGATCAGCGGCGTAAAGCCCGACATCATGACCATGGCCAAGGCCATCGGAAATGGTGTTCCCGTAGGCGCCTTCGCCATGACTGAAGAGGTGGCTAAGTACTCTCTGGCACCGGGAGACCACGGAACCACCTACGGTGGCAACCCTCTGGCCTGCACAGCTGTGGCCAAGGTGGTGGAAATTTTCGAAAAGAGAAATATTCTCGCCCATGTGAATGAGATGGGCGCATATCTGCGCGCTCGTCTGGAAGAGCTGCAGGCTCAGTCCGGCGGCCGCATCACGGAGCTTCGGGGCCTGGGCCTCATCCAGGGCATCCGCCTGAACGGGCCCGTAGGCGAAGTGACGAAGAAAGCCCTTTCCAGGGGCCTCATCATCATCTCCGCCCGGGCTGATGTGATTCGACTGGTTCCTCCCCTCATTGTGGAGAAAGAACAGATCGACGAAATGGTCAGCATTGTAAAAGAGTGTCTGTAAAGGGTTAAGAACGAACGCGTACGGATTCTTTCTGACTGAGGATAATTTAGTGTTTGGTATGTGACACATGTCACTTTATATTTCCCGACAGGTGATATACTGATTTCAAACAACAGAAGATAAGCTCGCTATTCCTGAATTGTAACGGAAACCATGATGTTTTCGCTGCAGCCGGATAGAGAGTTTTGTTCAAAAGGAGGCCCCATGGAAGGAAAAGTTTACGCACAGGTATATTCACTCATTCGCGTAGAGCGAGAGGGACTCATTGAAGCCCTCAAAGAGTTTTCCAGAGTCGGATACGATGGAGTGGAGATCGTATCGGACAACACCGGCGGATTATCTCTGGAAGACTTTCAGAAGCTGCTGGAAGAACTGAAGCTGAAGGTCATCGCCATACACGGCTGGGGATCCGATGATGAGATCAACATGGCCCACGCTCTGGGCATCCATTACCTGGCCTTTGACGCAAAATTCGAGGACAAAAAGAGGGAGACCATCCTCAAAGTCTGCAGGGAACTAAATGAAAAGGGACAGCAGATCAGGAATCTGGGCATGTTCCTCACCATTCATAACCATGCCGACGAGTTCCTCTGGGTGGAAGGGGAAGAGGGAAAAACCAGAGTTTATGACCTGCTCCTCTCCGAGACCGATCCCGACCTGGTGGGCTTTCAGCTGGATACCGGCTGGGCAGCCCTTGCCGGAGCGGATGTGGTAGAGTACGTTAAGCAGAACCCGGGCCGCTTCCCCCTCATCCATGTAAAGGAATGCGACCATGTGGCCAAGGATCCTGTGGAATTCGAGCACTTCCCCCCGGAGATCGTCAAGCAGATCCGGCGGGATGAGCACGGCGCTCCCATTTTCACTGACGACATCAAGGCACAGCTCTACGAGACCAGAAACTGGAACCGGGCTCTGGGCCATGGTATCATCGACTGGAAAGCACTGGCAGAAGCAGCCATAGCCCAGGGTTGTGAGGCATTCATCAGCGAGCGGGAATACTACCACGTGGAGGGATCCGACGGAACCGCCCTGCGCTGCGTAGAGCTGGATTACGAGTACCTGCGGGCGCTGTAAGGAGCCGGCTATATGCAAATGGTTCTTAAATGAGCTCTTCTCCTGCGATCAGCATTTAGCTCATTTGGCTCTATATCAAAACAAAAGAAATCTGTTTTTCGCGAGGAATTGAATCATGGAATTAAGCATGATGACGTTTATGATGGAATTTCCTGTTCTGTACTTCATGGATGGCAGCAAGGAAGATAAAAGCGAGAAGATCCAGGAGGCCATTCGCCTCACGGCCCGCACCGGGTACAAGCGCATCGATCTCATCTTTCAGACCATTCAGCTGGTGGGCCGGGAGAACATCCGCCGTATGCTGCAGGAAAACGGCCTGAGCCTGAACTGCATCATCTGCATGGATCTTGCAGCCGATGCAGACCGGGTCCCCGAGCTGGTGGAAACCGCCGAGAGTCTGGGATGCAAAAAGCTCATGCTGGTTCCCGGAAAGATGGAAGGAACAAGACAGCAGATGTTTGGGCGTCTGGTGGATGTGTTCAGCCGGGCCGTGTCTGAAGCCGAAAAGAGGGGCATGGTTTGTGTGGTGGAGGACGATCCGGACATCGGCATTCCCATGGCCACCCGGGAGGAGATGGATGCTCTCCTGGAGGCTGTCCCCGGACTGAAGCTGGTATATGATTCCGCTAACATGTATCCGGTGGGCGAAACCGCTGTGCCCTATTTCCGCCACTTTTCAAACAGAACCGCCCATGTACACATAAAGGACGTGCAGATCTCCGAGTCGCAGCCTGAGGGATTTGCCAATCCCGGCACCGACGGACGATTCTACATCAATGCCCCCCACGGAACCGGTGTGGTGGACTTCGATGCCCTCATCGACACCATTCGAAAGAGCGGATATGACGACACCCTGGCCATAGAGTATGTGCCCATTCCCGGCGCAGACCCGGCAGAGGATATGAAAAGGGTGTATGATATGTTCAGCGAGAAGATATAACAAAACCTCCTGCGGTAAACTTAGGAACTATCCAATGTTTACTGTGGGAGGTTTTTTATATCACTTTTGCTTGGAAGATCCTTGTAATTCTTTTTTTATGGGAGTCCTTTGGGGCTCGGGTAATGGTTCGCGGTTAGGGCAGCAGCTTGTGGATCCCGTAGAGTTCCGTTTGTGTTACGCATCAAAGGATGAACCTTCATTCCTCCTGCCTTTTCAAAGTAAAGCCTCGTCCCCTGACCTCGCTGACCTGCGTGATGACCATGAAACACTCAGGATCAGCCTCCTGGAAGAGGCGCTTGACCCGGGGCAGCTCTCGGTGGGAGATGACGGTAAATACCATCCGGGTCTCCTGCTCTCTATAGCCGGTCTCCGCGGATATGAGCGTGCAGCCCCGGTTTACCTGTTTCAGCACCAGATTCCGCAGCTTATCCGGATCCTTGGTGACCACCTTTACCTCAATGCGGCTGCTGCCGCTGATGACTACCTTATCCACGGCTACCGTGGAGAGGATCAGCAGAATCAGACCGTACAGCACCATCTCAATGGGGGAGAAGAAAGCCTGCACCAATATGATGATGCCATCAAAGATGTACATGCCTGCCGATACAGGAAGTCCCAGGTAGCGGTTCAGGATTAGTGGAGGAATATCCATTCCTCCGGTGGAGGCTCCCACCTGCACCATAAGTCCGATGGATACACCAACTCCCAACCCTGCAAACACCGTGTTGATCATAGGATCCTCTGTCAGCACCAGATCCCCCAGACTTCGGTCCAGAATTTCCAGAAAAACAGGGTAGAGGAAGGTGCTGGTCAAGGTGGTCAGGGCGAAGGACTTCCCCAGGCAAACCAGACCCAGAAGCAGCATGATCACGTTCAAGATGAGGACGAAGGTACCTACGCTGATACCAAAGAAGTGGTTCAGAGCCAATCCGACCCCCGTGGTTCCGCCGGACACCAGATCGGAGGGCATAATGAACAGCTTCACTGCGGCTGCCAGCAGTAAATTGGCCCCCACCACGATGACGAGCTTTACAAACTTATTTTTCATAATGATGTTCCCCTCTCTGATACATAAAAAACACGGCTGTCAGGTTTTCCCTAACAGCCGTGGATCGGAGCCGAAGCTCAATACACTTGTATCATAACATAGTTAGCAGAAGTCTACAAGACAACAAAAAGGGGGCTTCTGCTGATAAAGGATTTGGCCTGCCGGGATTTTGGCTGACCAAAAGTTTTGCTGCCGAAGACTTTAGTAGCTGACAAGAGCATCAACAAAATGGGTCTTTGGCTCTCTCACTTTGCTTACTCAACAGGAACCCAATACCTGTTTCCATAGATATCCGTCAGGCAGTAGGTGGCAATGAGCCCGTCTGCTTCCAGAGACAGATTCTCCAGATAGGGGTCATCGGAGAGAGTGAAGGCGGCTCCGAGGGTATAGTTCGACACAAAATCTCCGTCAGCATTGTACACGTCACACAGAAGCTCAATGGTATCGCCCACGTAAAGAGGAATGTTGCCCTTGGCCTGGGTGTCGGTCTCGTTGTCCGTGTACAGGGGGAAGGCACCGGTGATGGTGCCGTAGGGGGATGCGTCGTCGAAGATCACCTGCAGGTTCACGGGCTCCCCGTTCAGCAGACAGGGGATGCGGCCCACCGTGGTCCAGGTGCCGTCGGGATTCAGAGTGTCAGACACCATGTAGTAGGCGCACACGTGGCCGTCGATGGTCAGCCAGGTGTAGTCCGGCTCCAGGTACAGCTCATTGCCATCAATGCAGAACAGGTTGTCCATGCCCAGATCCACATAGCGGTCGCCGTCCCTGGCGAACATGTTCAGCTCCACGGTCTGGATGAGGGCCCACTCCTCGTCCGTCAGGCTGATGACGGTGTGGCCGCCCATGCTCACGGGGACGAAGCATTCCTCGCTGAGCACACTGCCGGCGATGGCAGAAGCGTCCCGGGAGATGCGATCCGTGTCTACCCACTCATAGCCGGAAGGCATGTCAATGCTTGCAAACTCGGAAAGCAGGGAAGTCAGGTCATAGCCGGACCCGGAAGAACCGAAGATCGAGCCGGAACCATAGGACTGTGAAGACGAGCTGCTCCCGTATCCGTAGCTGCCGGAGCCGTAGCTGTCGGAGCCGTAAAGGGTGGAGAGGAGGCTGCCTGCAGAGGAGGAGCCGGTGTAGCTTCCCACCAGCTGACCCAGGAGTTCAGACAGATCCGGGGAACTGCCGGAAGAGTAGGAAGAGCCGAAAATGTCGCCTGCATAGCTGCCGGCGTAGCTGTTAGAGCCGGTGACGGCGATCTGTCCTGCATACTCCACGCTGGCGAAGCTTCGGATGCATTCCTTGTATTCGGCATCCAGCCCCAGAGCCTCGTAGGCGGCGATGGCACTGCTTACGTTCTGGGTGGATTCATAGGGGAAGTAGATGCTGAGACCATTGGCGCCGGTCATGGAAGAACGGTTGTACTTCACGCAGGAGAGAAGGGTTTCAGCCAGCTCCAGTGCCTCATCGGTGCCGACGCGCTGAGCCAGATCCACCAGGTCAACCTGATTGATCTTGCTGCTCTTGGCGAACTGGGCAGCGCCGGCTCTGGCGGTGGCGATGTCCGTATATTGCCGGTTATCCAGCATCCGGTTCAGACCTGCGGCGAAGCTGTTCCAATCCTGAGGGACAGTTCCCTGAAGCTCCGCCAGATCCACGATGGAAAGGGTGGCTTTGGTGGAGGAGGAGCTGCGCTTGGCAGTGGTGATATAGTCGTCGATGATCTTCTTGGCCAGATCCACCGTGGCGATGGAGGTATCCTCGGAGAGCAGGGTCAGCCAGTTGGTATAGTACCAGCCGGTGCCGGGCTCCAGTTCCTCAGAGGCGATGAGATAGTCGGCATATTTGGCGCAGACTGTGGCATTCTCCAGAGAACCCATGAGGCAGGCATCGAAGCCGATCCAGTCAAAGGTGGCGCCGGCCTTTTTAAGGGCACTATCGAACTCCGCCAGGTCCATGGAATTGGAGGACTTTTGTGTTTCATCATAGCCGTAACCGGTGACGGATCCGCCGCCGTGATCCCACATGATGAGCACATTTCTGTTGGCTGCATAGTAGGTGGTGCAATAGTTGATGAAGGCGGTCAAGGTGGAGGGGTCGGTCATGGATTTAGAAGAAAAACCGGTCTCCAGCCGCTCCAGAGCGCCGTCATAAATGCGGTAGATCTCGTTATTGTTCAGACCCTGGGTCTTCCAGCCACGGCATCCACCGGTGAGCACGATGACATTCACATTGCCGCCCACCGTGGCATTGACCATTTCTGTCAGGTCTGCGGTGCCCATGCCGTACTTGGACTCCAGATCTGTTCCGCACATGTACACCATCACGGTGACAGTGTCTTTGCCATTACCGAGGATTTCGGTGAATTTGTCCCTGGCCAGGTCAGATACAGCATAGTCCACCTGACTGTCGTTGAAGCTGGCAGATCCGATGTAGTCTCCGTAATTATAGCTGCCGGAGCTGCCATAGCCGAGACCGTTGGAGGAGCTGCTTCCGGAACTGCCGGAGATGCTGCCGGATGTGCTGCCTGAGGAGCTGCCCACACCGTTAGTGGCGACGCTGTCGTTCTTTCCGCTCCATGCGCTTTCCAGGGCAGACTGGAGTGTGTCTCCGGTGCCGGTGCCGTTGGAAACAGAGCTGCAGGCCCTGAGCAGGAAGCCTGCCACGATCAGCAGAAGGATGATCAGCAGGATCCTTCCCAGGCAGCCGCCGCATCCGCTCCGGGAGTTGTTGCCGGAACCATTTCGGGAAGCCAGGCGGGCGCCCAGAAGGCCGCCCAGCAGACCGGCGAGAAATCCGCCGGAGCTGCTGCTTCCGTAGTTGTTTCCATAGTTTCCGTAATTGTTTCCGCTGCTGCCGGAGCTCCAGCCGGAGCCGCTGCTGCCGGAGTTCCAGCCGGAGCCGCCGCTGAGGCCGGGACCGCCCGAAGAGCCGGGAACGCCGAAACCGCTGCCTACCCGGCCGCCGGTGTTTACTCTGCGTCCGGTGTTTACTCCGGCGCTGCCGGAGCCGGTCCGCTGATTTCGGCTGTGAGGTCTGTTGTTATTGCTCATTTGTGTTCTCCTGTATGTGGGGATAAAGTGTTTGTGAGATTAGCTTGGCTTTTGAAAGGGAAAGTGCTCCTTCAAGGAGAAAGAGTTGGCTTTGGGAAGGGAAAGCGCTCCTTCGAGGGGAAAGAGTTGGCTTTGGAAAGGGAAAGTGCTTCTTCAAGGGGAAAGAGTTGGCTCTGGGAAGGGAAAGTGCTCCTTCAAGGAGAAAGGGCTGGCTCTGGGAAGGGAAAGTGCTTCTTCAGGGTGAAAGAGTTGGCTTTGGGAAGGGAAAGCGCTCCTTCAAGACGATAGGTTTGGTTTTTGCATAGGGATATGATTTCTCAAAGCAACCTTTCTCGCTTAACATTTCCTAAGTAAGCAACAGCAAATAGTATAGTACATTTTTCTGTGCTTCGCATAGGAAAATTGTTTTTTTACAGCTATGTAAATGGGCATTTTGCGAGCAATTAGTTAGGTTAATTCGAATTTGCGAGAATCTTCTGGCAACACTTTTTGCAACACTTCTCGATAGGACATCTGTGGAAAAGTAAAAACACCTCAGCCACAGGAGGCATTTACCGACAATTCTCATTTAGAGACCTGTGGCTGAGAGAAAAACGCGCCCCACAGGTGTCTTCAAGCTCAAAAGTTCTCTAAGGCACCTGTAAAAATGCGTCAGCCACAGGAGGCATTTGCTGACAATTCTCATCTAGAGACCTGTGGCTGAGAGAAAAACGCGCTCCACAGGTGCCATGAGAATACTTCTATTTTTCCATCGGTTATTTTTTGTATACTCTTTGCTAGTGAATTAGGTATAATGGGTTAAGGAAGAACAGAGTCGCCGGAAAATCCTGAATCAAAGAAATCCGGCGACAGCTCGGAAGAACCAAGTCGCCGGAAAGTATGAAAATAAGGAATTCCGGCGACAAAGTCGG
>JABUST010000118.1 GCA_021442595.1 Lachnospiraceae bacterium
CTCCTTGAGGACTACGGCTGGAGGCTGGGTACAGGCTTTTTGTCTACACCCCTCATTCTTTATGTGTTGGCAGATATGGACATTGAATATGCCTACCGGCTGCTGGAGAACGAGGAGATGCCCGGCTGGCTGTTCATGCCGAAAAACGGCGCCACTACCATCTGGGAGAGCTGGGAAGGCACTCAGGCCCAGGGAGGCATCGCTTCTCTGAACCACTATTCCAAGGGCTCTTGCGTGGAATGGCTCTTTGAGGGCATGTGCGGTATTCAGGTGGCAGGAGAGAACCGGTTCCGAATCGCTCCTCAGCCCGGGGGACACTTTACCTATGCAAAAGCTTCTTACCGGAGCGTCTACGGAACCGTGGAATCCGGCTGGAGGAGGGAAGAGGGAAAGACCCTGTATACCATTACTGTGCCTGCCAACTGCACCGCAGAAGTGGTGCTGGCAATTGGATGCAACGGAGGACAGAATACTCCGGACAGTAGTACAGATAAACCGGCTGCTGCAGGGGACATCACTGATATCGGTAAGGAAGGTATCAGAAAAATACTTACAGCAGGAACCTATACCTTTGAGATAAAGGGATGATGTATACAGATGCTGTTTCGAAGAAGTGAATTGATGCATACAGAGGCTTTTGAGATGAAGATGTGATGTATGTGGATGCTGCTTTGAGGTGAAAAAAGATGGATATAGAAAATATTTTATCTCAGATGACTCTCGAGGAGAAGATCAAGCTCTGCGATGGTCAGAATTTCTGGATGACCCGGGAAGCCCCGGGGATTCCCGCCCTATTCATGTGTGACGGTCCTCATGGGCTCAGGAAGCAGGAGATACAGGGAGGAGACGGGGTGGATATGCTGGGCATCAACAATTCCCGGCCCGCCACTTGCTTTCCAACGGCTGTAACATCCGGCGCCACATGGGATCCGGCTCTGCTGGAGCGCATGGGAGAGGCTATCGGGGAAGAGGCCGGGGCCTATCAGGTGGATCTGGTGCTGGGACCCGGGGCCAACATTAAGCGCAATCCCCTTTGCGGACGGAACTTTGAGTATTTCAGCGAGGACCCGGTGGTTACGGGAAAGATGGCAGCCGGTCTCATCCGGGGGCTTCAGAAGAACGGCACCGCCGCCAGCCTGAAGCACTTCGCCGGAAATAATAAAGAAGCCTTCCGCTTTATGTCCGACAGTGTGGTGGACGAAAGGACTCTTCGGGAAATCTATCTCCGGGGCTTTGAAATAGCGGTGAAGGAAGGAAAGCCCGCCACGGTTATGTGCTCTTACAATAAAATCAATGGTGTTCATTCCTCGGACAACCGGTGGCTCCTCACGGAGGTTCTGCGCAAGGAGTGGGGATTTGAAGGTATGGTGGTTACGGACTGGGGCGCCATGAATGACCGGGTGGAGGGCTTCCGTGCCGGCTGCGACCTGAATATGCCGGGAGGAAGCAATTATATGGCCGGTCCCTGCGCAAGGGCGGTTCGGGAGGGACGACTCTCTGAGGAGGATGTGAACGCCTCCGCTCGGCGGGTGCTGACTCTTATGGACAGAGCCCGGGAGAAGAAAGAACATCAGACCGACAGCATCAGCACCCCCGGAGGCACCCACCGGCCGGCTTTTCAGGAAACCCACCATAAAATTGCCGGAGAAATAGCAGAGAGCGGTGCGGTCCTTCTGAAAAATGAAGGGTTCCTTCCGCTGAAGGAAGAGAGCAGTGTAGCCCTCATTGGATATATGGCCGCGAACCCCAGATATCAGGGAGCAGGCTCCAGTCATATTAATCCCTTTAGGGTAGTATCACCCAGGGAGGCATTGCCTCATACGGTGTATGCCCCCGGCTGTGACGAGCGGGGGGAGACTACGGATGATCTTCTTGCGGAGGCTGTGGAGGCGGCTAAAGCTGCTCGCACAGCGGTAGTCTTTGCGGGACTGCCGGACCGCTATGAGTCTGAGGGCTTTGACCGGGAGAACATGAAAATGCCGGAAGGACATGTGCGCATGATTGAAGCAGTGGCCGCAGCCAATCCCCGTACAGTGGTGGTGCTGTGCTGCGGAAGCGCTGTGGAGTGTCCCTGGGCAGATAAGGTGAAAGCCGTTCTGTATATGGGTCTGGGAGGCCAGGCCATGGGGGAGGCGGCAGCGAAGCTGCTGTATGGAAAGGTGAACCCCTCCGGCAGGCTGACGGAGAGCTGGCCCTACTCTTATGAGGACCACATTTCCTCCACTTATTTTGAAGCCAGGGACGCCCAGTACAGAGAGGGTATTTATGTTGGCTACCGATACTATGATAAGGCCGGGGTACCCGTGCGCTGGCCCTTTGGCCACGGTCTGAGCTATACAAGCTTTGCCTATTCTGACCTGGCAGTTGAGGGACGAAAAGTATCCGTCACTGTGACCAACACCGGTTCCATGGCCGGAGCGGAGGTGGTTATGCTTTATGTGGCGCCTCCCGAAGGCGGCTACCGCCCCGTGAGAGAGCTGAAGGCCTTTGAAAAGGTCCTCCTGCAGCCGGGAGAGGAAAAGCTTGTTCACTTTGAGCTTGCAGATCGGGATTTTGCTGTTTGGAACGGCGGATGGAAGGTGCCCGGGGGTGTGTACCGGGTTCAGGTGGGAGGCCTTTCGGCGGATCTTTCTGTGGAAGGGGAATATCCGGAGCTTCACCGGGGAGATTGGTATGACGATCCTAAAGGCATCCCCTCTCAAGGTGTATGGGAGAAGATGCTGGGACGAGAGTACAGGGAGACGCTTCCCGTGAAGGGACATTTCACCATGGACAACTCTGTTCTGGAAATGAAGGACAGCTCTCTGCTGATGAAGATCATGTATCTTTCCGTTAAGATGGTGATCGGCAAGGGCTTTCCCAAAGAGCAGCGTACAATGGAATGTCCCGAGTACAAAATGCTGCTTCTCTCCAGCGCCGGCGGCCCCCTGCGGAACATGCAGATCTCCGGTGGCATGAAGGACGGCATCTTCCAGGGCATGCTGGACATGGCCAACGGCCATTTCCTCAGAGGACTGGGGAAGATGATGGGAAAGGGCTGAGGATAACTTAGCTAATACCCGAGTTCGGATAAAATCCTGTTTTGTATTACTGTTATTTTATATTAAAGATGACTTTGCTGTAAGATTAAAGCGAAAAGCTCCTGCGGCGTCTGCCGCAGGAGCTTTTGTCAGTGCTACAGTAAATTCGTCTCTATTTGAACATATCTAAAAGCTTTCGAAGGAACACGACAACAATGAGTGGAAGGTTATCGATGATCAATGAAAACAGTAGGACCTGTCTCTCCCTTTTCAAGACCGCAGGAGAGATAGGTCTTCAGGTGACAGGAATGACCGCCGCGAATCCGGTCAAAGAGGATAGACACCCCCAGACGACCTCCGTCCTCCACGGGGAGCTTGATGGAGGTAATCGTGGGAGAGACCAGCTTTACCAGCTGGTTTCCCCCCAGAGAAGTAAGGTTGATCTCTTCCGGTACACGGATGTTCCGTTCCTTGCAAGCCTGCAGCGCGCCCATGGCCAAAAGATCATTGGAGCAGAAAACTGCAGAGACGGGAACACCCTCATCCTTTAGGTGCAAAAGCTTATCCATGCAGGTAAAGCCCCCCTCTGTACCGCTCTCTGCATCTCTGTGCAGGAGGTCGGCATTGACGGGAAGCTCATGAAGGCTAAAAGCATCTTCAAATCCCCGGTAGCAGTGGTCTGTACCGTACCCGATGAAACCGATATTCTTATGACCCATTTGGATCAATGTGGTGACAGCCTCTTGGGCAGCTTCCGTGCCTGTGAATATCACCTGGTCTATATGGGCGTTCAGGGCATACATCCCGATGTAGACCATGTTTTTAATAGAAAGCTGATGCACAATGGAGTCGGTGATGCGCCCGATCAGAATCAGGGAGCCGGTCTCTGCCGGGGGAGCGTAGCTCATGCCCTCCGGAGTGGGGACCGGAAAATAGAATTGAGGCTCATATCCGAATTCGGCAGCTGCCTCCCGAAGGCCTTTCATGATGGTGGAGGTATACATGTCGTGGGTGTATTCCTGGGGATCAACAACCAGAAGACAGTAGAGAACCTGCTTTGTGTCAGGTTTGTCGGGCCCCTTCAGATGAATCTTTCTTTGGGCGGGAGTATGGTAACCCGCCTTTTCGGCAATGGAAAGAATCAGCTGCTTGGTCTCGGGGCCGGCAATGGGTGTATCGGGGTTGTTGATAACTCTCGAGACGGTGGATATGGATACGCCGGCTTCGGCGGCGATATCTTTTAAGTGCATGTTCTGGATGCTCCTTATAATGAATGATAGTTATATTATAGCAAAAACAGTCAAAAAATCAAATTTTTGTTGGAAATTGCTGTAAAAATAGAAAATTTCTCTGTTTTTGCCTTGAATCCAAGACAATATAGTGGTATTTTGGTGAGCAAATAAAAACAAAAATAGGACCGCTGCGGAAGTGCAAAGGCAAAAATAAGCAAATTTCTGCTTCCGGTTCAAAAAGGAGTTATCATGAAGGCTATCACTTCAAAGCTCATCTCCGTGATTCTTCTGGCGGCCATGGCTCTGTCTCTGGTCGCATGCGGAGAGGGAACAGAAAAGACCGGTGACGGTGTCCTTGACTGTGTTGCTACCTCCGGTCTCACCACGCTGACTCCCTTTGTCAGCAACTCGGGTCGTGATGCATTTTATCAGCGCATGACCTATGAATCTCTGGGTTACATGAACTATGAAAAGGAACTGGAGCCCTGGGTGGCTACGGACTGGTCTGTGGATGGCCTGACCTATACGGTCAACATTCATGACAACGTATACGATACCGCCGGAAACCACATCACTGCAGCAGATATCGTGTGGTTCATCGGCGAGGCTCAGACCATGGCTCTTAAGCCCGTTTTCGGCAAGCTGGAGAGCTGGGAGCAGACCGGGGACTATCAGTTCACCATGACGCTGAAGAGCGATATGATCGGTGTGTTCGAATACCTGATGGAAGACATCTTTGTTGTTTCTCAGGCAGCCTATGAAGCAAGTCCCGACGGATTTGCCACAGAGTGCGTATCCACATCCCAGTACAAGATTACAGAGTTTACCGCTTCCTCCGATTGGATGTATGAGCTTCGGGATGACTACTGGCAGGATATTGCCAACCTTCCTAGGGAGATCCGGGGAAAGGTGGAAAAGGTCAAGTTTCATGTTATCGCCGAGTCCTCTCAGATTCAGGCAGCCTTTGCTACCGGAATCGTGGACTATTATGACGGAGCCGGCATCAATGATGCCATTCAGGCAGAGGCCGATGAAGGCCTGACCGTACTGGAATATGAAGGACATCAGGGCTTCCAGATGTTCTTCTCCGGACACGAGTCCTCTCCTGTAGCAGAGGATAAAGCTCTTCGCCAGGCCATCTGCTATTCTATCAACAATGCAGCCCTGCTGGATGGCTATGCTCAGGGCCACGGCACTCTTCTTTACGATGTATGTCCGGCATTTTACAAGGGATATAACTACGAATGGGAGAAGGAGGATTACTACACCTTCGATCAGGAAAAGGCTAAGCAACTGGTAGCCGAATCCGGCTATAACGGAGAGAAGCTCACCATTCTCTGCTTCTCCACCATGAGCCGCATTGCGGAAATCATTGTCAACCAGTTGAGTGAAGTAGGAATTAATGCCGAAATCTTCTGCCCTGAAGCTGCTCTGTTCATGTCTATCCGTCTGGACGGCTCCAACTATGATATGGTTCTTCTGACCATCGGCGGAACCTATTTGCCTGATCATTGGAGCATCCGATATGATGCAAACGCCTACGCCACCGGTGATGCAACCTCCCGTCATGACTACGAACTGGCTGACCTTCTTTACAAGACCTGGACTCGTGATGGATTCACCGAGGAAAATATCGACGAAGTTCATCAATATCTGAAGGAGAGTGCTATCGCGTACGGCCTTTTCAATCAGAGCAACTTTGTTATCTACAGCAATAATCTTACCCTGGTGGAAGAGGTGGATGGATTTACGCATAAGTGCTATCCCTTTGCTTCCACCTGGAAAGGAATCTGAGATCTATGAAGTTCGGATGTCACGCTGTCATGTTCGCCGGCAATCTGTTGACGGACATGGAGGGGACGATCAAAGCCATTAAGTCAACGGGATTTCGGGGAATCGAGTGTGGAAACCGCTTTATTCCCCTGGATCAACAGCCCCGACTGCTTTCGCTTCTGGAAGCGGAGGGGTTGGAACTGGCAGCCATGATGTACGGCTATGTTAACTGGGAAGCTGATCCGAAAACAGGCTGGGACGGACTCAGAAAACAGGCGGAGTTTACCGGAAAGTATTTTCCCAACAAACGTCTGAATGTTTCCTTTATCCCGGATGAACAAGTGGACTGCAGGAAAATGGCAGAGGTATTTAATGAGGCTGCAAACATCTGTAATTTCTATGGAGTGTCTCTGAATTATCACAATCATCTTTCCGAATTCGCTAACCGGGGGAAATTTATATACACTCTTCTGGATACGGCTCCATCTTTGAACTTTGCCTATGATCTGGGATGGGTGTGCCGCGCAGGTTTTGACCCCCTTAAACTTCTTGAGGATACAGGAAAGAGATGCACTTATGTTCATTTGCGGGACCCTAAGACGGAGAGAGCAGAGGCCTTTACGCTGGAGGCCATGAAAGCGCTGCCGCTGTTTCCCGATTTTGGAACCGGCGAAACGGACCTTCAATCGCAGATAGATTATCTGAAGAACCACTTTGGTCCTGATGACTGGGCAGTGGTGGAGCATGAGGGCGGTGAGCCGGATGTGCAGAGGTATATCCGTGCTAAAGAAGTAATCAACCGTCTATGTACAATTCATTAATCTGCGGAGAAACAACCGGCTGTTCACAGTGTATTGAAATGGAGAGCAACAACTCTCTGTGTGCAATTTGTTAGGATTCAAGGAAGCGTTTGTTTATTTCATTGCTTTCATTTTTTCTTCCCGGTACAGAGTCCTTCTCTGTGAGGGAGGAGCGGAGCCGGAAACGGCTCCGCTTTTTTCAGTCGGAGGGTATTTTCAATCTTCTGATCTTCGATTCCGGTAGTATGATGGATGCCCCGCCTCCGGCTCCGCCGTGGAAGATCTGAATCCTGCTTCGCTATGGATAATGGAAAGCACTTCGTCTGCATTTTTATACAGAAAGTGTGTCTTCTTGTGTATATTGTTATGGTTTTGTCTATTGACTTTTTTTCGTTTATTTCCTACAATGAGCGAAAGAGATAGGAACAGAGAAAAACGGAGAAAATCCGGGACGAGTTGAGCAGAGGGGATGACGGGGATGACTATATCAGAGCTTAGCTTCTTCATAGGTCAGATTATCTTTATTCCTGTGTATCTTGTTGCCACTGCAAAGCTTTCGGACAGCAAGCTGAAGGTTAGACATTATCTGGGATATCTGGTGATTTCACCCTTCAGCATATATTTCTACACCATCGTTTTGTACGGACTGCTGTCAAAGCCACTGTCCAGCTTATTCTCTTACGATTTTTTCTATCAGCTTGTCACCTACGGTGATGTGTTGTCTCTGCTTCTTTCCTTCCTGATGGGTTATCTTTATGCCTGTCGGAAAAAGGGAAAAGCAAGGCTTCTCCGTTTTTATGTGTATGCCTGCTTTTATATGAGCAGCATGGTGTTCACGGTCACCTATGATACCACCCTGACAGCCGTGGTTCTGGGCATCCTGATTCCCATATTCTTCGCCGTGCTGACCTATTTTATCCTGGTAGTACCGCTGGATAAGATCAAGAACTCCACCGAGTATTTCCATGGATTTGTTCTGTTTTTCCCCATAGCCTCCGAGTTCCTGCTGATCCTGAGATTCCTTCTGGGACTGATCTACATGAAGAGCAATCAGTTCACGCAGTATGACTCGTCTATGAACTGGTATATGACCACTCTGGGATACATCGCCTACATGTTTGTGGTGGCCAGCATGGCCCTGACAAACAGAGACATCCAAAGTATCCGTGAGATAGATGATAAAAGAAAGGAGCTGGTTACTGTAAACGGGCGTATCCGAAATCTTTCCGTCGACATAATGCTGGCGCTGGCCGCCACCATCGATGCCAAAGATTCGTACACCCAGGGTCACTCATCCAGAGTGGCCGAGTATTCTGAACGAATAGCCAAGCATATGGGGCATGACGAGGATTACATCAGTAAGCTTCGAAAAGCCGCATTGCTTCATGATATCGGGAAGATAGCAATTCCCGACGCAATCATCAATAAAAGGGGCAAGCTTCAGGACGGTGAATATCGCCTCATGAAGGAACACCCCAAGAAGGGCTATGAAATCCTCTCAAAAATCGAGGAGATGCCGGAGCTTCCTCTGGGAGCCCTGTATCACCACGAGAGATGGGACGGAAAAGGATACCCCACAGGTATCCGTGGGGAGGATATCCCCGAGATAGCACGCATCATATCTGTGGCCGATGCATATGATGCAATGACATCTAACAGAAACTACCGGGCTGCACTCTCTTTCGAGAAAGTGCGCGGCGAGATCCGAAACGGCGTAGGTTCACAATTTGATCCTGCGGTCGCTCAAGCCTTGCTTGAACTAATGGATCAAGGACTGGGAACCATCACCGAGGAAATGAATTCGTAACATCCGGGTGCTTTGGCGCAGCACTCCTGCAAAGGAGCACTCGTTGTTAAATATTCATGAGGGAGGTTTACTGGTATGTATGGCAGCTGGTTAGAGATCATTCTCCGCTGGTTCGGCGGTCAGTTCAGCTAATCACTGATTGACCATCAGTTCTTCGAACTGAAAAACTTTTGTTCTTAGGAACAAACAATCTCCTTTTTTTTGCCTATATGCAAAAGAGCCCTGATCACCAATTGGATCAGGGCTTCTTTCTTTAGCGATAAAACCGGAAAACGACCCGCCCCGCAAGCGCCGATAGGCGCTTAAATGCCATTCAGCGGCAGGGCGTCATTTTATCAATATTTTCTATCTCTCACTCGGACGGTGAGAACACTCACTCATATAGCAGTGAACTTTCACTCATACAGCGGGAATCTGGAGATCAGATCTTCCACCTTCTGCAGAACTTCTTCCTTCTTATTCTCATAATCGAAGATGCAGTCTGCAATTACCTCAGCGATGATATCCATCTCAGCCTCGCCCATGCCTCTGGTGGTTACAGTAGGAGTACCAAGGCGAAGACCGGAGGTGATGAAAGGACTGCGTTTCTCACCGGGAACCGTGTTCTTGTTAGCAGTGATGTGAACAGCATCCAGACGGCGCTCCAACTCCTTACCGGTGCACTCTTCATCGCTCAGGTCCACCAGCATCAGGTGATTATCAGTACCACCGGAAACCAGCTTCACACCCCGCTTCATAAGTCCCTCAGCCAGAGCAGCGGCATTCTTGATGATCTGCTCACCGTATGCCTTGAACTCGGGCTTCAGAGCCTCGCCGAAGCACACAGCCTTAGCAGCGATGACATGCTCCAGAGGACCGCCCTGAGTTCCGGGGAAGATAGCCTTGTTGATCTTCTTGATGAGCTCCTCGCTGTTGGTAAGAATGATACCGCCTCTGGGACCTCTCAGGGTCTTGTGGGTAGTAGAAGTGACTACGTCAGCATAAGGAACGGGGTTCTGATGGCAGCCTGCAGCCACCAGACCGGCGATGTGAGCCATGTCCACCATGAGCAGAGCGCCATTGGAGTGGGCAATATCAGCCAGCTGCTCAAAATCGATGGCGCGGGGGTAAGCAGAAGCGCCTGCCACCACCAGCTTGGGCTTCACTTCTTCCACGGTCTTGCGCAGGGCATCGTAATCAATGAAACCATCCTTGTTCACACCGTAGGATACGAAGTTATAGTTCTTACCGGACATGTTCACCGGGCTTCCGTGGGTCAGATGACCGCCCTGGCTCAGATCCATACCCAGAACCGTGTCGCCTATTTCCAGCAGAGCAAAGTAAACAGCCAGATTAGCCTGGGCGCCGCTGTGGGGCTGCACATTAGCATAAGCTGCGCCAAACAGCTGGCACAGTCTGTCGATGGCGATGCGCTCCACCTGGTCTACGAACTCGCAGCCGCCGTAATAGCGCTTGCCGGGATAACCTTCGGCATATTTGTTGGTCAGGATGCTGCCCATGGCTGCCATGACTGCGGGTGAAACCGCATTCTCGCTGGCAATGAGCTCGATGTTCCGGCGCTGACGGGTCAGCTCACGGCTCATGGCGGCCCCGACCTCGGGATCATACAGAGTAACAGTTCCGATACTGTCAAGCATGGATGCGTACATATGATTCATCTCCTGTGTATCAAAGTATGTGTTCTTTGATTATAGATGGATACTTGTGCAAATACAATCACAGCACCTCTCTGAAGTAGGGGGATTTTTCCCCTGTTTTTGGGCATTTTACACATAATGCAGACGAATCTGTGTTATAATCGTAAATTATCAGAGTCGAGAGTGCATCGCTGCCGGCTTTTATTGCTTTTGCCGTCATCCCTCCGGTGCGGCTGACGGCGCGGCGAAGAGACTGCTGGCGGCTATTTGATATCTCAGCCGCGCCGGACGATTCGCTGCTATCCTCCCCCGCAAAGCGGATCGGAGAAGGAAGCCGGTCAGCCGAAGAGACTCTTCCATTGCAAGGAGAAAGAATGAAAGCGTTATCTGCAAAACAGAAAAACATATATGGCATCGCGGCATTTATTCTGCTGATCAACATCCTGACTGCTGTCCTCCTGTTTTTCAACAGGGGAGAGTACGTGGCTTATATCGATCATGAGGACGACTCGGTGGTGTCCTATCAGGTGATCATCGAAGACGAGAGCGTCGTGTCTGTATCACAGGTCATCGACCGGGACGAGACTCTGGAGGTCCATTTGTCTGCGGTAAACCCCGGGATCACCACAGCCTTGGTCAACATCGACATGACGGAAGGGACCTGGATGATGTCTCTGGAGCTTAAGGTGGATGTTCTGGGAGGGCTCCATCGGCTGCACCCATTGGATTATGCCTACTGGTATCTGGTGCTGGCGGATATTTCCATTACACTGGTCCTGTTGCTGGTCATACTGTACATAGATTTCATTGACAAGATCAAAAAGGATCTGTATTCCCATTCCACCATTCAGGTGGGGGGCATGGCGGTCTTCCTGTCCGGCATGGTGCTGTTGCTGCTGTTTTTGGATGCGGTGGTGTTCATCTTCCGCGGGGTGCGGGGAGGCACGGCAGGCTCCATGACCGGCTTTTTCGAATTCAGCTTTATGCTGTTCTGTCTGTGCACCATCCCCTTTGTATTCAGCTTCGGCATCGCCCTGATCATCAGCAATATCCGGCTGATCACCCGGGAGGGATTTCGGATCTCCAACATCCTGGGCATCGGCTTCAGCATCGTCCTCATGGCTGGGAATGTGATCTGCTTTCTTCCCAACCTTATACGTTACAATGAATGGAACATGGATCCCCGGCTGGTTTCCGCGGGGCAGTTTTCCATGTGTGTGCTGATGTCCTTTGTGCTTTCCCTGATCCTCAGCACCATGATCTGCGGGCTCATCGCCGCCAAGCGGATCCCCGAGCTGAACCGGGATTACATTATCGTCCTGGGCTGCGGCATCCGGCCTGACGGGACCCTGTACCCGCTGCTGCAGGGAAGGGTGGATAAGGCCATCTGGCTCTGGAAGCGGCAGCTGGCCGAGACCGGAAAGAAGGCGGTCATCGTGCCTTCCGGCGGCCGGGGAGCTGATGAGATCATTTCAGAGTCCGAGGCCATGAAGCGCTATCTTCTGGGAAAAGGGATTCCCGAGGAGTGCATTCTGATGGAGGACAAGTCCGGAAATACCACGGAGAATATGCGCTTTTCCAAGGCCCTGATCGATGAAAGAGGTGAAGAGGCAGAAATCGCTTTTTCCACCACCAACTACCATGTGTTCCGCAGCGGCATGCTGTCCAGGGAGGCAGGCATGAATGCCCAGGGCATCGGCAGCCGCACCGGATGGTTCTTTTGGCCCAATGCCTTCGTGCGGGAGTTCGCCGGGCTGGTGTACAACGCCCGCAAGCGGATGCTGATCTTTTTCGGCTGCCTGACTGTTCTTTCTTATGTTGTGGGCATGTTTCTCAGTATTTGAGACACCCCCTCTTTCCATACCCAAAGAAGACAATTCCATCTTACCATATCTAAAGGAGACACTCCCATCTTACCATACCCAAAGAAGACAATTCCATCTTACCATACCTAAAGGAGGTAATCCCATGCAGGACAGAATCGCAATTCAGATTTTTGATGACTATTATTATGTGGGGGACGAGCATGTGGGCTTCCACATTCTCCGGACGGAGGAGGGGCTCATCCTCTTCGATTCCATGACCACACCCGATGCAGACGAGGTGTTTTTGCAGCCGGGATTGGCAGAATTGAGTCTGGAGAAGGAGCCCATCAGGGCCATCTTTCTGACCCACGGCCATTTTGATCATTATCTTGGGGCGGAGCATGTGAGACTCCGCACCGGCTGCGATGTGATGCTCAGTGCGGAGGATTGCGTCTTCATGGTGTCCTCTCTGGACAATAGGGACAAGGGACAGGAGATGCCCCACATCACCCGCATCGTTAAAGACAAGGAAGTCATTACATATGGTCGGCATGACATCTATGTCATGGCGGCCCCCGGTCATACCCCCGGCTGTCTGAACTACGCCTTCCCTGTCCATGACAAGGGGGAGGAGCACCGGGCCATGATGCTGGGAGGCAGCGCCGTCTTCGGTCCCGGAAGATATCCCGGAAAGGAAGGATATCCCTTCAGCGGCGCTTATGCAGCGGAGCAGGCTCTTATCTTTGCGGCCACCCTCATCAAGACCTGGGACTATGTGAAGGAGCATAACTGTGATGTGTATCTGACTGCCCATCCCTTTGCCTGCGACCTGCTGGAGCATGCGGCTATGAACAAAGAAGGGGAACTCAACCATGTGATCATCGGAACGGAGAAGGTAGGAGAATACCTGAAAAAGCATTACGATATGTGCATTGCCTCTGCAGATGTGTTCTGCCCTGTGGGTAAGTGAGGCCCTGTTACTTTTAAAGCGTATTTTCATGATGCAGAAAGGGGTACTGCAGAATATATCTAAAAAACTGCGAATTATGACAGACTCTTCTATTTCGCCTCTGGTTTAGTGTATAACATCCTCGTATACATATACTCTCTTTGAAAAGATAGAGGTAAAGAGAATGAAGAAACTTATCAGAAACGAGGCCGGCCAGTCCGCAGTACTGGTTGTCCTGATGCTGGCTATCATCCTGGGCTGCGCAGCACTGGGTATTGACGCAGGCCGTGTACACATCGAGCAGCAGGACCTGCAGAACGCTGTGGATCTGGCAGCACTTGCAGGCGCCAGCAAGCTTCCCTCTGTAACGAACGCCCGTACTAAAGCCGAAGCAATTGCAGCCGAAAATGGTGCTGTGGGTGGCACATTAACCGTAAACACACCCTACAATGGCGATACAAGCAAGGTGGAGGTCATCTATACCACCACGCTGGAGTACACCTTTGCCAAAGTAATCGGTTACGATAAAACGGAAATCACTGTCAGAGCTGTGGCCGAAAGGTCTGCAGTATGGGACGGCGAAGCACTTCCCTTCGTAAACTTTAACGATGACTATGAAGCAAATTCTACCATTTACGCTTGGGATAAAAACGGAAATGGATTTTTTGAGAGCATATGGAAGAAATCACAGCCGGGGCTTCCCAATAGCGAAGAATATTATGAGCTTCAATTCTATGAGGAGCCGTATCCCCACTTTGTCATTGCATATAGAGATGGTATCTGTGTAACGAAAGGTAAAGACAACAGCATTGGCGATGACATGGGAACACTATGGAAGTATTACAAAAACGATTACATCTATTTGTTCAGCATCAAATCCGATCTGATTAAGGAGGGGTACAATAAAAACAGTAATAAAGATGTTGTTGATATTGATGATCTGGTGCTCCTCAAAGTAAAGTGGGTTGATTTAACTAATAAGGATAAGCCTACCGGAAACGATTATTGTACTCTGGAATATACGGGAGAATGGTATAACGTAAGAGACATTATGGATGGTCTTGTTACACCTGAAAATCTGGGAGGCGGCGGTTCTGTCGGAAATATCAGATTGGTTGAGTGAACCATCTCCCGGTATATGGATTGAGTAAGCGGATCTCATTTCTCGGGGATATTGATAATCAAGTTTGATGTATGTTTGTATATGAGCCCGGGACAATAGATATGTCTTTTGAATACATATCCTACGTCCCGGGCTTTTGCTATGGTTAAAGGATAGCATAGACTCGTGCTTCTGGGACTCTTTTTTCTTAGACTTATGCATATCTGATAGAAACATTAAACCCCATGAGTTTGGTAATGCTGAAGTTATTGCGGAGCTACGGTTTTTTCTATTTCATTGAATATTGGATCTAAAAAAGACATGGTCATTTACCGGAAATGAGAGCATCGTCGATTATGGTAACGTTGCTTAGAAGCTTTGCGAATCAGACAACAGAAAACCCGCCTTTCGGCGGGTTTCCCTGTGCTTGTTGGATATTGCTTTATTGACAGGACTGTCCATGCATCACTGAAATACTCAGGATTATCCATCCTTACTGTGGATGAGTGAGACTGTCC